>JBKPBL010000027.1:0-16516 GCA_046726855.1 Actinomycetota bacterium
GCTTCAAGGTGGCCCCCTCCGCACGTGACCCGGGCTGCACGACGCTCTCCGCCGCGACCTCGTCGCTGGCTTGCAGGGCCTCGGCAACCACGGGATGGAGCTCCTCGCCCTCCTCGACGAGCCGGGTCATGGCCCGGGCCGCATCGA
Organism: Actinomycetota bacterium; assembly: GCA_046726855.1. GTDB lineage: Bacteria > Actinomycetota > UBA4738 > UBA4738 > CALAEC01 > JBKPBL01. The sequence goes on from JBKPBL010000027.1 coordinate 148, forward strand.
AGATGATCTCCGAGGCGTAGGCAAGGCGGATCAGCCCCCGGAGATCATCGGGGTTCCGGGCTTCGGGCGCTGCTCGGAGCACCCAGGACTCGAGCTGGTCCTGGAGCATGTCGCTACGGGCCTCGAGCGTGGCGACCTCGGCGGCCAGGGCGGGCTCAGCGAAGAGGAGGGCCGAGTACGCCAGCCCCACCGCGACCTCCGCCGAGTTCTTCATCTCGACCAGGATGTCCACGGCCCGGTCGAGCTCGGAGAGCGGCATCGCCTCGACCTCCGGAGGTTCGGGCAGCGGCGGCGCGCCGGCCTTCGCCCTGAGGAGGTTCACGCCGTCCTCGGGCCCCTGGTAGAGGAGCACGTCGCCCTCGTTGATCACTGAATCCGGGCCGGGGTCGTACTCCCACTCGTCGCCGCGGCGCACGGCGATCAGCCACATCCCGGTCTCCGTGGGCAGCATGAGCTCGCGGAGTGAGCGTCCCACGCTCTCGGCGCCCTCGCGGACCTTGACCCGCCCCACGATCTCGTCGGCGTGTCGGAGGTCCGGGCGGAGCGCCTCGGGGATCCCCAGGGAAGACGTGACCACCCTGGCGATGTCGGCGGCGGCGTCGCCGATCTGCTCGACGGACCCCGCGATATGGAGGACGCCTCCCATTGCCTCGGCGTCCTCGGGGCTCCTGGCCGCCAGCATGGAGATCCACCGGAGGTCTCGGAGGTAACCGTCCATGACCTGCTCCAGCCGGTCGACCTCCTCGGCCAGGTCCTCGTCGTTGAAGAAGAGCGCCGCGTAAGCCAGGTCGACCATGATCTCCGAGGTGTCCTTCGCCTCGGCCAGGAGGTCCTTGACGGTTCGCGGTCGTTCGTCGGCCATCGGCCTACCGAGCGGAGTATAGCCAGGGCCTCGGCGTGGTCACGAGCCCACCCCGAAGGCCAGCAGCCCGATGATCAGGGCGATCACCCCGATGAAGTCCATCGAGGAGGTGATCATCGGGATCCCGTGGTTGTCGGGGTCGAGGCCCAGGCGGTACGTGGCCACGGCCGCGTAGTACGCGACCACGACGGCCAGGAGCGTGGAGATGAGGCCGGCCAGCAGGCTGACCCCGATCACGATATGCACTCCCGGGCTGGCCAGCCCCACGATGAAGGCGGCGCCATCGGCGGCCAGACCCGTGAGAACGAACACGATCACCGCGAACAGGAGGATGATCGTGGCGTCCAGGAGAGCCACCGCCTCGGGCCGCCCCCGGGGCGACATCACGCCGAGATGCAGCTTGGAGCCGAGGCGAGAGGCCAGGATGCCGCCGAGGGCCCCGGCGCTCTCCAGGAAGGGGGGGATCAGCACCAGCAGCACCGGGAAGACCAGGAAACGGTCCAGCCGGGATTCCACCACCAGCCCGGCCAGGATGTCCACGGCTCCCGCCACGACCAGGATGGGCAGGCTCTCGCGGATCACCCGGCGGGTGAGCGGGAGGTCCGTGCGTAGGCTCTGCACCGCGAAGAACAGCGTGACCAGCAGGGCGATCCCGGCGATCGCCGGCGTCACGTAGCGGAAGCCGACGAGGTATGTGGCCAGGAACAGCGAGGGCAGCGTGACCATGTCCCCCGCGGCGGTCACCATTGGCGCCGCCACGCTGTCCAGGTCCCAGCCGCGGCGATGGGCCTGCCTGGACAGGGCCACCGTGAACGCTCCCACCACGAGGCTGGACAGGACCCCGCCGACGATCGAGATGACCACGAAGTCGAGCATGGAGATGCTCCTCAGGCCGAACGCCTCGGAGAGCGTCTTGGCCAGGACCCCCAGCAGCAGCGACACCGCCAGGGTGAGCACGGTAACCGCGTAGATGTTCTGGTAGAGGATCCCGCCCCGGGCCCGCGTGGGTTTGTACAGGCCGCTGTGGATGCTCGTGCCCAGGCGTGAACCCAGGGCGCCGAAGATGTTCCCCCGCATGCCGATGGCCGCGGGGACCATGACCATCAGGCCGGGGAGGGCCTCCAGGGTGCCGGTGATGGCGCCGAGGGCGATGCCGGCGACCAGGCTTCCGAAGGACGAGATGACCAGGGCCACGAAGCCCTGGGCGATCGTGCGTCGCTCCGCACGCCAGTACGCGAGGATGCGCCCGATCCCGCGCCGCATCTTGATCCCACCGCCATCGCTCGAGTCCGCATCGGGGAAGCCCGCGGCAGTCTACTCGCGCCGGTCAGGCCGGAGCGACCCGCTCGATCTCGTTGGCCAGGGCCAGATCCTTCTCGGTGATGGCGCCGACGTTCCAGGTGTGAAGGGCGATCCGGACCCGGTTGTAGTGGTTCTCCACGTCCGGGTGGTGGTTCATCCGCTCGGCCGGCTCAACGATGCGCCCCAGGAACGCGATGGCCTCCGGGAACCCCTCGAACTTGTACCACTTGTAGATCTCGCCGCCCTCGCGCTTCCACCCCGGAAGGTCGGCCAGGCGGCGGTCGATCTCCTGGTCCGATAAGGGTTCCGGCTTGGCCGTCGGCTCACCTCAGCATTTCTACGACGCCGCGGCCAGGGCCTTCTCGAGCAGGCCGAGGCCCTCCTCGACCAGATGGTCGTCGATCGTCAGCGGCGGGAGCAGACGGACCACGTTGTCGTAGGTCCCGGCCTTGAGGACGATCAGGCCCTGGCGGTAGCACTCCTCGATGACCCGGATGGCCGCCTCCTTGGCCGGATGCTTGGTGGCCCTGTCGTCCACTAGCTCCATGGCCACCATGGCCCCCAGGCCCCGGACGTCGCCGATCAGGTCGAAGCGCGACTCCATCTCAAGGAGGGCCTCCCGGATCACCGCGCCGACACGCTCGGCCCGCTCCAGCAGCCCATCCCGATCGATAGTGTCGATCACCGCCAGGGCGGCGACGGAGGCCAGGGGGTTGCCCCCGAACGTTCCGCCGAGGCCGCCGACGTGGACCGCGTCCATGATCTCGGCCCGCGCGGTGACCGCGCCGATCGGCAGGCCCCCGCCGAGGGCCTTGGCCGTGGCCACGATGTCGGGGACCACTCCGAAGTGCTCTATGCCGAACCAGCGGCCCGTCCGCCCGAAACCCGTCTGGACCTCGTCGGCCACGAACAGGATGCCGTGAGCCCGGCAGAACTCCGCGAGCCGGGGAAGGAACTCGGGGGCCGGGACCACGAACCCGCCCTCGCCCTGGACCGGCTCGGCGATCACGCAGGCCACGCTCTCAGGCCCGATGTGCTTCTCGATCTCGTCTATCACCAGGTCCGCGCAGGAGGGTCCGCACGACTCCGGCGGCTGTCCGGTGGGACAGCGGTAGGGGTATGCGAACGGGAGGCGGTAGACCTCGGGGGCGAATGGTCCGAACCCAAGCTTGTACGGCATGACCTTTCCCGTGAGGGTCATGGTCATCAGGGTCCGCCCGTGGAACCCGTGGTCGAACGTGACCACCGCCTGCCGCCCCGTGTGGTACCGAGCCAGCTTGACGGCGTTCTCCACGGCCTCGGCGCCGGAGTTGACCAGCATGGTGCGTTTCTCGTGCTCGCCGGGGGTGAGCGTGTTGAGCCGCTCGGCCAGCGCGACGTAGGGCTCGTTCATCGTGACGTGGAAGCAGGTATGGGTGTAGAGCTCGGCCTGCGCACGTAGTGCCTCCACCACCGGCCGGGCGGCGTTCCCGATGTTCAGGACGGCCAGTCCGGCCCCGAAGTCGATGAGTAGGTTTCCGTCCACGTCCTGGACGATGGCGCCCGAGGCCCGCTCGACGAACACGGGGACGGTGTTGAACACGGCTCTGGGGATCGCCGCGTCGCGCCGGGCCAGGAGCTGGCGCGAGCGGGGGCCGGGGATCTCGGTGACCAGCCGGCGCTCCTGGGGGATGTCCACGCGCCTCAGTGTTCCCGAGGGTCCCGGCCGGCGGGCGAGGCAGCCGGTCGAAACGCCAGCTCGACGTTTGTACGCTTCGTCCAGCCCCTGCCGTCGCATCGCTCCGGAGGCGCGAAGATTGTACGAACCGTACAATCCAGCTGTGACCGTCCGGATCGAAGAGATCCTGCGGATCCAGGGACTGGCCCTGAGGCTCGTCGGAGGGACCGGCGGGAGGTCCAGGACCATCCGCTGGGTCCACGTCAGCGAGCTGGAGGACCCCACGCCGTGGCTCAAGGGCGGAGAGCTGCTGCTTACAACGGGCATGGGCCTGGGCCGGACCCCGGCGAGGCACCGGGCCTACGTCGAGCGGCTGGCCGCGGCCGGTCTGGCCGGGCTCGGCTTCGGTGTGGGCTTCTCTTACGCCAAGGTCCCCAAAGCGGTGGTCGATGCCGCCGACACGCTCCGGTTCCCCGTGTTCGAGGTGCCTTACCCGGTGCCGTTCATCGCCATCACCGAGGCCGTGTACTCGCGGCTCGGCGCGGAGCAGTTCGACGTGCTTCAGCGAGCCCTGGAGGCCCAGAACGGCCTGACCCGGGCGGTGCTCGAAGGTGAGGGACTGACCGGGCTCATGGGGGCGCTCTCGTCGGCCATCGGCGGCTGGGCGGTGGTGCTCGACCTGCATGGGCTGCCGCTGGCGGCCGAGCCTCGCTCGGCTCGGGCCCGAGCCTCCCGGCTGTGGGACGAGCTGCGGGAGTCCCGCCCGGACGATCCTGGCTTCAGCGTGTCCCTGGTGGACCGGGGCGACCACGTGGCCGTCCAGCCGATAGCGGCCGGGGGCCGGGTGGAGGGGTTCCTGGCCATAGGCAAGCGGGAGGCCCTCGGCCAGTTCGATCGCATCGTGGCCGGCCACGCGCTCTCGTTGGTGTCGATCGAGCTGGACAAGTCCCGGGCGGTGGCAGAGGCCGAGCGCCGTCTCCGCGGGGACTTCCTGGACGCGCTGGTGCGCGGGGGGATGTCCCCGCGCGAGGCCGCCAAGGGCCTGCGCCGGTTCGGGCTCGAGGCCGACGGCCGGGTCGAAGTGGTGGCTCTCGAGTCCGACCTCCCCGTTGAGGAGCTCACCCGGGCCGCCGAGGACGTGCTGTCCCGGCGCGAGGGTGGGTTCCTGACCTCGCCCCGCGACGACGTCCTCTACGTGCTGGTCCGGCCGGACGGTACCGAGGGGCTGGAGCGGCTCCGGCGGGACCTGTCCTCGCGTCTAGGTGTCGAGGTGGTAGCGGGCGCGGGGAGCCCAGTCTCTCCTGCCGAGACCGGGAGGAGCTTGCGGGAAGCTCGGTACGCCCTCCGGGTGTGCCGCGTCGAGGGCCGGGCGGTGGCCGACTTCGAATCCCTGGGCACCTATCGACTCCTCCTCTCGCTTCAGGAGCCCGACGCACTGCGAGCGTTCGCCGACTCGGTCCTGGCCCCGCTCGATTCTTACGACGCCGAGAACGGCGGCGAGCTCGTCTCCTCGCTCCGGGCCTTCCTCGACCACAACTCCAGGTGGGAGGCCGCCGCGGCGGACCTGTTCGTACATCGCCACACGCTCCGTTACCGGATGCGAAAGGTGGAGGAGCTGACCGGCCGGGACCTGGGCTCGCCCCACGACCGGATGGAGTTCTGGCTGGCCCTCCGGGCCCGGGACCTCCTCAGGCGCGCCGCTGACTGACCGGCCGGGGTTCGTGTCGAAGCTGGGCAGGCAGCCGCGTGTTCCAGGTCGACTCCGGAAGTTGTCCCAACCGTACATCCGGGGCATCGGGCTTGGTCGGCGCGGCGGAGCGCACCTCCTGGAGTGGGCGGTAGGCTAGAGGCAACGAGAGCTGGAGGAGGGGTTTGCGCCATGGCCACGACCACACAGAAGCGTCAGATGTTCATCGGCGGCGAGTGGACCGAGGGGACCGCGGAGGAGGGCCTCTCCGTCGTCAACCCGGCCACCGGCGACACGCTCGCCGAGATCCCCAGGGGGACCGAGGAGGACGTCGACCGGGCGGTGAAAGCCGCCAAGAAGGCCTTCGAAGAGACCTGGTTCGACAGCACCCCGGGCGAGCGGTCGGCCATGCTGCTGAAGCTGGCCGACGTCATCGAGGAGAACGCTGAGGAGCTCGGCCGGCTGGAGTCGGAGAACGTGGGCAAGCCCTCGTCGTGGGTGGTCTCCGACGAGATCATGGTCATCGTCGAGCAGATCCGGTTCTACGCCGGGGCGGCCAGGGTGGTGGATGGCCTCTCTACGGGCGAGTACTACAAGGAGGACACCACCCTGTACACGAGCTGGCTCCGCCGGGAGCCGATCGGGGTGGCCGGGCTCATCGCTCCCTGGAACTACCCGCTGTACATGGCGATGTGGAAGTTCGCCCCGGCCCTGGCCGCCGGGAACACGGTCGTGGTCAAGCCCTCGGAGTGGACCCCGCTCACGCTTCTCCGGATGACCGAGCTGGCCGCGGACATCTTCCCGCCCGGCGTGTTCAACGTGGTCCTGGGCGACGGCATACCCACCGGCGCGGCCATCGTCAAGCACCCGGACGTTGGGATCGTCTCCCTCACCGGCGAGGTGACCACGGGCAAGGAGGTGGCTCGGACAGCCGCTGAGACCTTGAAGCGGGTCCACCTGGAGCTGGGGGGCAAGGCCCCCGTGGTGATCTTCGACGACGCCAACCTGGAGTCGTCGGTTGAATGGATCAAGACGGCCGGGTTCTTCAACTCGGGTCAGGACTGCACCGCGGCCACCCGGGTGCTGGCCGGCGGAGGCGTCTACGACAACCTGTTGTCCGAGTTGGTGCCGGCGGTCGAGTCGCTAAAGGTGGGCGACCCCTCGGCGGAGGACACCGAGATGGGTCCGGTCGTGTCCAGCGAGCAGCTCGAGCGGGTCACGGGGTTCGTGGACCGGGCCCGGGAGTACGGGGCCAAGGTCCTCACCGGCGGCGAGCGCATTGACGGCCGCGGGTTCTTCTACAAGCCCAGCGTGATCACCGGCATCGACCAGAGCTCGGAGATCATCCAGCGCGAGGTGTTCGGCCCGGTGGTCACGGTGCAGCGGTTCGACCAGGATGACCAGGCGATCGCCTGGGCCAACGACGTGGACTATGGTCTCTCGGCCTCGGTTTGGACCCGGGACATCGGCAGGGCCCTGAACGCCTCGCGGAAGCTTCGGTTCGGGACGGTCTGGATCAACACCCACATCCCGCTGACCCCAGAGATGCCCCATGGCGGCTTCAAGCAATCGGGGTACGGCAAGGACATGAGCGTCTACGGGATCGAGGCCTACACCGAGCTGAAGCACGTGATGGCCCCGATCGACTGATGCCCGACACCAAGCCGTTCCTCGTTGCCGGCGACTGGCGAGCCGGCGACGACGCGTTCGAGGTGACCAGCCCGTACGACGGCTCGGTGGTGGCCAAGGTGGGGGCACCGGGCGCCGAGGACGCGGAGCGGGCCGTTGCAGCGGCCGACGAGACGTTCCGCGAGTCGCGGAACCTGCCGGTCCACGCCCGAGCCGAAGCGCTGCTGCACATCTCGACGCGGCTGAAGGAGCGGGTCGAGGAGGTCGCGGCGACGATCGCCCGCGAGGGCGGCAAGCCGCTGAAGTGGGCCACCGTGGAGGCCAACCGGGCCGTGTCCACGTTCCGGTGGGCTTCGGAGACGATCCGGGCCCTGGACGGGGAGCTGCTTCGCCTGGACACCGACCCCGCGCTGGGCAGCCGGCTCGGCCTGGTCCGGCGGTTCCCGTACGGGCCGGTGCTGGGGATCTCGCCGTTCAACTTCCCGGTGAACCTGGTGGCCCACAAGATGGCCCCCTCCCTGGCGGTGGGCGCCCCGATCATCGTCAAGCCGGCCTCGGCCACCCCGCTGGGGGCGCTGCTCCTCGGCGAGCTGTTCGCCGAGACGGACCTGCCGCCGGGGATGCTCTCGGTCCTGCCACTCTCCAGCGACCGGGCGGAGCCGCTGGTCAAGGACCCCCGGATCAAGAAGATCTCGTTCACCGGCTCCAGCCCGGTGGGGTGGAAGCTGAAGGGCCTGGACCCCAGGAAGCACGCCACGCTGGAGCTGGGGGGGAACGCCGGGGTGATCGTCCACTCGGACGCGGACCTGGATCACGCCGCGGAGAGGGTGGCCTTCGGGGGCTACTACCAGGCCGGCCAGTCCTGCATCGCCGTCCAGCGGATCTTCGTCCATGCCCCGGTCTACGACGACTTCGCGGATCGATTGATGAAGCAGGTCGAGGGGCTGAAGGTCGGCGACCCCATGGACCCGGAGACCGAGGTGGGCCCCCTGATCGACGACTCGGCGCTGGACAAGGTGTCGGGCATGGTCGACGATGCGGTCGCGCAGGGGGCGACTGTGCTCGTGGGTGGGAACCGAAAGGACCCCTTCTACCTACCCACGATCCTCAGCGACGTCCGGGAGGACATGGACGTGTGCCGTGAGGAGATCTTCGGCCCGGTGACCACCCTCGATCGGTACGAGACCTTCGACGAGGCCCTGGACAAGCTGAACGGCACCGCGTTCGGCCTCCAGGCCGGGGTTTTCACCCGGGACATCGACCGGGCCATGCTGGCTCACCGGGAGATCCGGGCCGGTGGCATCATCCTCAACGACGTGTCGGCGTTCCGGGCCGACCAGATGCCCTACGGGGGCTCGAAGGAATCAGGTTACGGTCGCGAGGGCCTCCGCTACGCCATGGAGGAGATGACCGAGCCCCGGATCATGGTCCTCTCCAACGTTCCCCTCTGAGGCAGATGGCACACGCCGACGAGGCCGTGGTCCGCCGCTTCATGGACGCCATGGTGGCCCGCCAGGCCGGCGCGATCGCCGATTGCTTCACCGACGATGTCGTGTTCCACATCGCCGGGCGAAACGCGCTCTCCGGCGACTATCGGGGGAAGCACCATGTCCTCACAAAGCTCTTCCAGCCCTGGGAGGAGGCCTTCGCCAGCCTGGAGATCGAAGTCCACGACGTGCTGAGCAACGACGAGCACGTCGTGGTGCTCAGCGACCGCCGGGCCCGGCGCGACGACCGGAAGCTGGAGATGAGGGCCGCCGGCATCTACCACGTTCGAGAGGGCAAGATCTCGGAAGCCTGGCTCATGGAGTGGGACCCCTATTCCATCGACCAGTTCCTTCAGGACTGACGGCGTGGCTCACCCGCACCAGGACTAGTCGATGAAAGAGCGCGGACAACCGACGGCCATCCTGACAACGCCCGAGTGGGGGCCGGAGGTCCGCGAGTGGGGCATGCGGGAGCTCGGCCTGCGCGACCCGAACGGCTACTTCGTCACATTCACCGAGCCGGCGAGCCCCGGCTGGGACCAGCCGGCCGGATAGCTCCAGGCGGCCCGACGGGCCGTGGGCTATCGTCTCGGGAGCAGACCGACATCGAGGAGGTCGCCCGTGGGGATCCTGCCGGAACAAGCCGAGGTGGTCCTGAACTCCGCCCTGGTGTGTGAATTCACCGTGGTGGGTGGGGACCGCCGGCCGATCACCCACCCGATGATCCCCCTGTACGACGGTGACAGGATCTACCTCCATTCCAGCATCCTGTTCTCCAAGAAGCTCCGGCACATCAAGGCCAACCCCAAAGTGGCCCTCGCGGTGACTGACCTGGGGGCTACCCACGGGGATCCGCTTCCGCACCGTGTCACCGTTCAAGGCGATGCCGTGGTGCGCGAGGACGACCCCCACACCACCTGGGAGCGGATCCTGCCGCTGTGGATCGAGAAGGAGCCCATCGTCAAGCAGTTCTACGCTCAAAGGGTGGCCCTGCCGCTCTTCTGGGAGCGGGGGCTGATCGAGGTCACCCCCCGCAGTGTGCTGGTGTGGGAGGGGGGGAGGACCGACGCGCCCCCGAAGATCTTCGTGCTCCAGGGGGCGGCGTGATGGCCCCGGTCGGCCAGGCCCTGAGGGAGATCGAGGAGGGCTTCGACCACGCGGTCGTGGTGTTCCTCGATGACGAGGGTTACCCGCTGAGCGCGGCCACCGACTACCGGGTGGACACCTCGCGCGGGGTCATCACCCTGGACCAGATCGGGGGCGACGTCCTGGGCGAGCCGGATGACCGCGAGGCCAACGTGATCGTGAGTCACATCCGGCCTCTGGAGATCGGATACGACGAGCGCCGGTACGTCCAGATGTGGGGCCGGCTTAGCCGGGTCGGTGAGGGATTGGAGTTCGCTCCGGACCGATACCAGGCCTGGGACGAGCAGAAGGTCCCGTTCTTCCAGTACTCGGAGGTGACTGTGCCCCAGGCCCACCGGTACCTCGGCGAGCTGAGCGAAGAGCGGGGAACGCCGGTCCGGCCGCGCCTGGCTTTCTGGTGGCTCTACCTTCGGGCCACCCGGCTGCCTTTTCTCACCGCCACATTGGTGCCGGTGATCCTGGGGGTCGCCGTGGCCGCCCTGGAAGGGACGTGGAGCCTCGGCCTGGCCGCGCTGACGCTCCTCGGCGCGGCCCTGGTCCACCTGGGCCTGAACGTCGCCAACGACGTGTTCGACACCATGTCCGGCGCGGACCCCGCCAACACCACTCCCACGAAGTTCAGTGGGGGAAGCCGGGTCATCCAATACGGCTTGGTGAGCCTTCGAAGGATGGCCCTTCTGTCGGTAGCCCTCTATCTCGGCGGCATCGCCATCGGCCTTTACCTGGCGGTGGAGAGAGGGTTCTGGCCGCTGTTCTGGATCGGGGTGGCCGGGGTGGTCCTGTCGATCGCGTACACGGCGCCCCCCTTCAGGCTGGTGCATCGCGGCGTCGGCGAGCTGGCCGTGGCCCTGGGGTTCGGCCCGATCATGCTGCTGGGCTCGTACTTCGTCCAGGCTCAGGGGTTCTCGTTCGAGGCGGTATACCTGTCGATCCCCGTGGCCATCCTGATCGCACTGGTCCTGTACGTGAACGAGGTTCCGGACCGCCCCGGCGACGCCGCCGCGGGGAAGCGGACCCTGCCGGTCCGCCTCTCCAAGGAAGCCGTCATCCGTGGGTACGCGGGGGCCCTGGCCGTGACGTACGCGATGATCGGGGTGGGGGCCATCGCCGGCATCCTGGCCCGGCCGGCGATCATCGCCCTGGCCACCATCCCCATCGCCGTGCGATGCGTCCGGGGTCTTGGCCGGGACTACGAGAACCCGTACGCCCTGATGTTCTCCACGATGGGCAAGAACATCCAGCTCCATCTGTTCACCGGGCTCCTGTTGTTCGGCGGGTACCTGATCGCCATCGGCGCCGACCGCTGGCTGGAGACGGTGCCCGCCTTCCTCCGTTAGGCGGCAGCGCTCACCAGGGCGCACCGGCCGCGACGCCCCTCGCGCCGGGGGCCGGCGGCCGGTGCTTCGGTCCGCAGGTCGGCGGTATGGTGGGCCCTCGGCAGCCACGACAGGAGACGTGATGGGTGAGGACCTCCAGCACATAGCCGCGCTCCTCGAGGAGCGTAGGGTCGTCGAACCGCCGGAGGCGTTTCGAAAGGACGCGATCGTTCCCGATGACTCGATCTACGGGGACGCGGCTCGGGACGTCGAGGCCTTCTGGGCCGTGCAGGCCGAAAGCCTCCAGTGGACCAGACCGTGGGACGCCATCCTCACCTGGGATCCGCCCTGGGTGAAGTGGTTCGAGGGAGGCAGGCTGAACGTGTCGACGAACTGCCTGGACCGGCACGTCGAGGCGGGCCTCGGAGATCGGGTGGCGTACTTCTGGGAGGGTGAGCCAGGTGACCGGCGAAAGATCACGTACGGCGAGCTCCAACATGAGGTCTGCCGCTTCGCCAACGCCCTCAAGGAGCTGGGCCTCCGGAAGGGGGATCGGGTGGCCATCTACCTGGGGATGGTTCCGGAGCTGCCCGTGGCCATGCTGGCGTGCGCCCGGATCGGGGCGCCCCACTCGGTCGTGTTCGGCGGGTTCGCCTCGGACGCGCTCCGAGATCGGATCCAGGACGCCGAGGCCCGTGTTCTGGTCACCGCCGATGGGGGATGGCGCCGCGGCGCGGTGGTGCCCCTGAAGGAGAACGCGGACCGGGCCGTGTCCGAGTGCCCCTCGATCGAGAAGGTGGTCGTGGTACGTCGGATCGGCGAGGAGGTCCCATGGACCGAGGGCCGGGACCTCTGGTACCACGACGTGACTCCCCGGCAGTCGGTCGAGAGCCCTCCCGAGGAGATGGACGCCGAGGACCCCCTGTACATCCTGTACACCAGCGGGACCACGGGGAAGCCCAAGGGGATCCTGCACACCACCGGTGGGTACCTCACCGGGGTCTCCGCCACGCACCGGACGATCTTCGACATCCATCCCGAGACCGACGTGTACTGGTGTGCGGCCGACGTCGGCTGGGTGACCGGCCACTCCTACATCGTCTACGGGCCCCTGGCCAACGCCACCACCGGGATCATGTACGAGGGGGCCCCCGACTTCCCGGACAAGGATCGGTGGTGGGACATCGCCGAGCGTTACGGAGCCACGATCCTGTACACGGCCCCCACCGCGATACGGGCGTTCATGAAGTGGGGCCACGAGTACCCGCAGAAACACGACCTGACCTCGCTGCGCCTGCTGGGCACGGTCGGCGAGCCGATAAACCCGGAGGCCTGGATGTGGTACTGGGAGCACATCGGCGGGGAACGCTGCCCGGTGGTCGACACGTGGTGGCAGACCGAGACGGGCATGATCATGATCACGCCCCTGCCGGGGATCACCTCGCTCAAGCCGGGCTCGGCCACGCGGCCGTTCCCGGGGGTCGCTGCGGACGTTGTGGACGAGCGTGGGCGGTCGGTGCCACCGAACACCGGCGGATACCTGGTGCTCCGGCGGCCGTGGCCGGCGATGTTCCGCACGATCTACGGAGACCCGGACCGGTACGTGCAACAGTACTTCTCGAAGTTCGGCCAGGACGTGTACCTCACCGGCGACGGCGCCAGGCGCGACGACGACGGCTACTTGTGGCTCCTGGGCCGGATCGACGACGTCATGAACGTGGCCGGCCACCGCCTGTCCACCTACGAGATCGAGTCGGCCCTGGTCGACCATCCGACCGTGGCCGAGTCCGCGGTGGTCTCCCGTCCCGACCCCGAAGCCGGCGAGGCCATCGTGGCCTTCGTCACCCTGAAGGCCGGAACCCCAGGTGACGAGGCCCTGATAGGGGACCTCCGTGACCACGTGGTGGGCAAGATCGGAGGGATCGCCAGGCCCCACGCCATCGTGCTGACCGACGACCTTCCGAAGACCCGATCGGGCAAGATCATGCGGAGGCTGCTCCGCGACGTGGCCAACGGCCGCGACCTCGGTGACGTCACCACCCTGGCGAACGCCGAGGTGGTCGAGGAGATCAAGGGCCTGGCCGCCACTCGGCCGACCGAGGAGTAGGCCACCCCGGCTCAATCTCAAGTTCGGAACGGGTCTGCCGAAGCCCTCCCCGGCCTCAGCTCTCCGGCTCCGGCCCAGACACACTGACCCCGCGCTTAAGGAGGAGGCCGGTCAGCGCACGGGCATCCCGGATCGCCGCCCCGCCCTGGTCGTTGTTGAAGTACACGAAGACCTCCCGGGCCGGCATGCCCGCCAGCTTCTGGGCGTACCGCCGTAGCTTCTCCCGCGGATAGTCCGGCCCGGTTCGTCGCCCCTGATGCAACCTGATGTAAGACCACCCGCCGGTGACGGTTTGGGGGACCCGGGCGCCGGGCCGGTCGGCCAGGACCAGGGCGCACCCGGCCCGGTCGAGGGCTTTCCGGACCTCCTCCGACTCCCAGGACGGGTGGCGGAACTCGAACGCCGCCCTCATCGACGGCGGGAGGACCTTCAGGAACGAGCGGAGCCGCTCCGGCTCGGCCTTGAGGTTCGGCGGGAGCTGGAACAGGACCGGTCCCAGCTTCTTCCCGAGCCGCCGGGCCCGGGACCAGAACAGCCGGACGGGATCGCGGGCGTCGCGGAGCCGCCGGACGTGGGTGATGAACCGGCTGGCCTTCACGGAGAAGAGGAAATCGGGGGATGAGGAGTCCCGCCACCGGACGAAGGTCTCCTCCTTGGGGAGCATGTAGAAGGTGTTGTTGACCTCGACCGTGGGGAAGCGCTCGGAGAAGTAGGCCAGCCATTCGCGCTGGGGAACGACCTTGGGGTAGAAGCGCTCCCTCCAGTCGGCGTACTGCCAGCCGCTGGTCCCGACGTAGATCCGCAACGCAGCTATTCTGTACCCGTGATCCTGCTCATACTGATCATCCTGATCGCGGCTGCGGTCACCGGGTCGCTGGGCGCGGTCCTCGAGGTCGCTGCGGGCGTGGCCCTGGGCCTGTTCCTGTTCGTGGTGGCCCTCGGCCTGGCCGGCTACTACTTCGCCCGCTGGAAGATGCGGCAGGCCGGCCGGCGGTACGAGGAGTACCGTCGCTCCCACCCCGAGCGGTACCGCGACACCTACTGAGCCGCCAGGGCCCGGTCCACGAACTGGCCGATGGCCTCGGCGAGCTCGCGCTCCAACCGGCCGAAGACGTGATCCGTGCCCTCCATCACAAGCATCTCCGCCCGAGGGATCCAGCCGGCCAGGTTTCGCAGGTCGGGCACCGGACAGTACAGGTCCGCGTCGCCGGTGGCCAGTAGGACCGGGATATCCAGGCCCTCCAGTTCCCACAGCTCCGGCAGCGGGCGTTTGGTCTCGGTGGCCCGCCCAATGAGGGGCAGTCCCACCAGGGCCAGCGCCGCGATGCGCCGGTCGCCGAGTGAATGGCGGAGGGCGACCCAGGCCCCGAACGACCACCCCACCAGCACAGTGGGGCCGGCCGCCTCGGTTCTGACCCGGTCCACCGCCGCGGCCGCGTCGGCGAGCTCCGCCTCGCCACCGCCGTAGGTTCCCTCTGAGCCCATCACCCCCCGGAAGTTGAACGCCAGGGACGTGAGGCCCCGCTTCGCGGCGAGGTCGTTCCGGATGGCCCACAGGATGGGATGGTCCCTGCTCCCGCCGCGTCTCGGATGGCCGTGAAACAGGACCGCTGTGCCTCGGACCGGGGGATCCCCCTCCCGGATCGTGCCCTCCAGGGTCAGCCCGTCGTGGGTGCGGAACCGGACCGCCTCCATGGGTGTGCGACGATGACACGCCGAGATGGCCGAGGACAAGCCACGCACCGCGGTGGCGATCGCCGGCAGCACCGTGGTTCGGGATGCGGGGCGGCGACGTGTTGCCCTGGCGTACCCGGACCTGGCCGAGGCGGTACGCGTCGCCGAGGAGACCGGCTACCAGGCTGCGTACGTCCCGGATCACGGGGTCTGGGACCCGTTCACGCTCCTGGCAGCGCTCGGCAGCGGAACGTCCCGGATCCGGCTGGGGCCGGGGGTGGTCACACTGACGTCGCGGGATCCAGCCTCGATGGCCCTGGCCGCGAGCACACTCGATCGTGTGGCCGGTGGCCGAGCCGTCCTGGGCCTGGGCAGCGGTTCTGAGCGACGGATCGCTCGGGTCGCCGATTACCTGCACGAGGTGAGGCGCCGGCTCGACGGCCCCGTCCCGGTCCACCTGGCGGCGCTGGGTCCCCGGATGACCCGGCTCGCCGGAGAAGCGGCGGACGCGGTCCTCCTCAACTGGTGCACCCCCGACCGGGTGGCCCGGGCCCGGAAGGAGGTGGCCCTGGGGGCCGAAGCGGCCGGGCGTGACCCCAGCGAGGTGAGAGTGGTGGTGTACGTACGGGTCTGCCTCGGCCACGACCAGGACCACGCGGTGGCCGCGCTGGGCGAGGCCGTGGCGATGTACGCGGGGATCCCCACCTACCGCCGCCAGCTCGAGGCCATGGGCCTGGAGAAGGAGGCCGACCGGGCAGTGGGCGGCCGAGTCCGCGAGTCGCTGGTCCGGGCCCTGTGCGTGTGGGGGACCCGCGACGAGGCCATGGAGCGGCTGGACGAATGGCGCCAGGCCGGCGCCGACGTCCTAGTCGTCTACCCGGTCACGGCCCAGGAGCCGGGATCCTCCCTGCTCGGCTCGATCATGGCCGCGGCTCCGGATCCCGCGATCGAGCACTAGGGCCTGCCTCCTCCCTTCCCCGGTGGGGTACACTCGGCATATGCAAGGTTTGCACGGTCGAAATGGGGGAAATTCGAGGCCATGACCTACGTGATCGCCGAGCCATGCATCGACGTGAAGGACCGGGCCTGCGTGGACGAGTGCCCGGTGGACTGCATCTACGAGGGCGGGCGGATGCTGTACATCCAGCCCGACGAGTGCGTCGACTGCGCGGCCTGCGAGCCGGTCTGCCCGGTGACCGCCATCTTCTACGAGGACGACACCCCTGCTGAGTGGAAGAGCTACCTCCAGGTGAACGCGGAGTTCTTCACCGAAGAGATCGCCGGCTACACCTCGCCGGGGGGCGCTGCCCAGGTCGGCCCGGTCGAGGCCGACCATCCGGTGGTGGCCAGCTTCGAGGCTCCAGCCTGAGAGGAGGACCCGGAACATGACCTACGTGATCGCCGAGCCATGCATCGACGTGAAGGACCGGTCCTGCGTGGACGAGTGCCCGGTTGACTGCATCTACGAGGGCGGGCGGATGCTGTACATCCAGCCCGACGAG
>JBKPBL010000028.1:0-6863 GCA_046726855.1 Actinomycetota bacterium
TGGTCACCGCCCTGGCCAGCCTGGTCTCGCGCCGCCCGGCTCGGGCCACGGTGGGGATGACCGGCGAGGTCACCCTCCAGGGCAAGGTGCTGCCTATCGGCGGGGTGAAGCAGAAGGTCCTCGCGGCTCACCGGGCCGGGCTGAAGGAGGTCGTCCTCCCCAAGCGGAACGAGGGGGACCTGGACGACGTGCCGGAGAAGGTCCGCCAGGAAGTGACGTTCCACCTGGCCGAGGACGTCGACGATGTCCTGAGCGTGGCCCTGGAGAACCCCGAGGCCCGAGAGGAGGCGGCCTAGATGAGCGATGCGGCCGGGATCCTGGTCCTGATCGGGAGGATCCTATTCGGAGTTTACTTCGTCCTCACCGGCCTGGGATTCCATGTGGCCAAGTCCAAGATGGCCGTGGAGTACGCCCGTGGCGCGGGCTTTCCGGCGTTCGCCATCGCCGGATGGCCGACGGGGTTGTGGATGACCGCTGGGGCCCTTTCCGTGGCCCTGGGGATCTGGCCCGACGTCGGTGCGCTGATGATCGCAGCCTTCCTCATTCCGGCGGCGGCGTGGTTCCACCGGTACTGGGAAGTGGAGGACCCAATGCAGAAGCAGATGCAGCAGGGGTTCTTTTTCCGGAACCTGATCGGGATCGGCGCGGTCCTGATCATGTTCGGGTTCTTCGCCACGGTCGGCGACGGCCTCCGCTACTCGATCACGGGCCCCCTGTTCACCTTCTGACGTAGACTGCCGGGCATGCTTCCCGAAGGAACCAAGGCGCCCGAGTTCACGCTGCCCGACCACCATGGGAACCCCGTGTCGCTGTCCGACTTCCGAGGCCGGTGGCTGGTCTTCTACTGGTTCCCCAAGGCCTTCACCTCTGGGTGAACGCTGGAGGGCCAGGGGTTCCGTGATCGAGCCCCGGAGTTCCAGGAAGCGGGCGTGCCGATCGTGGGCGCCTCGTTCGACACCGAGGAGGACAACCGGGCCTTCGCCGAGCAGCACGGGTTCCCGTTCCCACTTCTTTCCGACGTGGACCGACAGGTGGGGGAGCGGTACGAGACCAAGCGCGGCCCCGAGGAGCGATCGCCGGAGTACGCCAAGCGCCGGACTTACCTCATCGACCCGGAGGGCGTGATCCGGAAGGCCTACCGGGTCCGCGACATCCCGGCCCACCCGGGCGAGGTGCTGAAGGACCTGGCCGGCCTGGGTGCCATCGGCCGGTGAGCGACCGAGCGACGGTGACGCACTAGGGCCGGGTGACCTGGGTCCCGGCGAATCCCCGCCCCGCCTACACTTTCCGGCGTGCCTGAGCTTCCGGAAGTCCAGGCCCTGGCCGAGCGGCTCCATGAGCTGCTCGAGGGAGCGGTCCTCGAACGGATCGAGCCGCTCCAGTTCTCCGCGCTGAAGACCTACGACCCCTCGCCGGAGGCGCTGGCCGGCAGGGCCCTGGTGCGCGTGGGTCGCCGGGGGAAGTACGTGATCCTCGATTTCGGGGGGGACCGGCTCCTCCTGCACCTGTCCCAGGGCGGCCGGGTGGTCGTGGAGGACCCGCCGAAACGGACCCGGCCCAAGGGAGGCGTGGTCCGCCTGGGGTTCGAGGACCGCCCCTCGATCCTGGTCAAGGAGTTCGGCACTGAGCGCCGGGCTGCCTGGTGGGTCTTGCCGCCGGGTGAGGACGGTCCCTTGGAGCGGCTGGGTCCGGAGCCGGACACCGAGGCATTCGAGCACCTGATCCTCCATGGAGATGACCGACGCCGGGTCCACACGATCCTCCGCGATCAGAGGACCGTGGCCGGAATCGGCCGGGGCTACAGCGACGACGTCCTCCATCGGGCCCGCATCTCCCCGTTCTCCTCGCTGGCCTCGTTGGGGGTAGAGGAGCGCCGGACGCTCCTGGAGGCGATCCGCGAGGTCCTGGCCGAGGCCCTGATCGCCGAGCGCCATCGGGGCGGCGGGCTGCCCACCAAGCTCGGCGACCACTTCGTCGTTCACGGCCGGTACGGCCAGCCCTGTCCCAGGTGCGGAGACGACCTCCGACGCGTGTCGTACGAATCGCACGAGGTGACCTATTGCCCCACCTGCCAGACGGACGGCAAGGTGCTGGCGGACCGGCGGATGTCCAGGCTGCTCAAGTGACCGAACCGGTCGAGGTGGTGGGGCGGTTCTGGGAACGGGTCCAGGCCCGGGACTGGGACGGCGCCGGTGAGCTCCTGGCCGGGGACGCGGAGTTCGAGTGGCCCCACACGCGGGAACGGTTCCGGGGGCGGGACAACGTGATCGGGATGAACAGGGCCTACCCGGAGGGATGGCAGATCGAGGTCCTTCGGCTCCTGGGCCACGATGACGTGGTCGTGTCCCTGGTTCGGGTGACGCTGGGCGACGTTGTTTCCCACGCGGCGTCGTTCTTCGAGGTCCGGGAGGGCCTGATCCGACGGGCCACCGAGCTGTGGGTGGACGAGGGACACCAGGAGCCACCCGAGTGGCGGGCCCGGTTCTCCGAACCGTAACCGGCCGATACTTGCCAAATCCCCCTCCCGGCCCGATGATTGGGCCAACGGGAGAAAGGAGGTGGTCCAACTGTCAAAACGGCACGCGACCCCCGAGGTGGCTGGCTGCTGAGGCCGTCCCTCGCGGGCGAGGCCTGACCACCTCGCTCGTTCCACCGGGACAGCCCGGCGGAATCCAAACCAGACCACCGACCTGGCGTATCCCGGGGCCGGTCGACCCGGGCGGAGGCATCGAGGGCCGAAGCGTACGCGGGGTGAAGGTCGAGGACGGGGCCGGGATCCTTCGCGGATCCCGGCCCCGCTCGTCGCAGCCGTACAGCCTGACCGGATCATCGCGGCTGGCTCGGTCGTGTCGGCGCCCCTCGCGATCGCGCTGGCGCTCGGACTGAAGGTGATGGGAGGTGCGTGATGTCGCAGCGTGACGTGACGCTGACGGTAACAACGATCGCCAGAGTGGTTGTGTGGCTCGTCTACGCGTGGGTCGTTGTGAGCCTAGTGCTGTTGTTCCTGGCGTTCATCCTCCTCCTCTTCGGTGCCAACCCCAACGCCGAGTTCGCCGCATGGGTCTACCGATCGGTCGAGCGGGCGATGGCGCCGTTCCGCGGCATCTTCGAGCCGATCCCGATCACGGGCGAATCAGTGTTCGACACATCGGTGCTCTTCGCGATGATCGTCTACTGCCTCGTCGCGATGTTCCTCAAGGCGGCCATCGACTGGTTGACCGACCGTATCGGGCAGCGACGGCAACGCCTCGACGAATCTGCGCGCGCTGCCCAGAGCGGCGTTACGGGGTCACCTTCGCCCACCACGTAGGTCCGGACGGAATCGCGCGGGCGGCCGGCCGCCTCCATGTCGAAGCGGCCCCCATCCCTCCCTAGTACGCTAGGGAGGGAGGTCGAAATGGCTCAGAACATCGTCGAGAAGGTACTGACCGAGCACCTGATCGAGGGAAAGCTGGAGCCGGGCGAAGTCATCGCCTATCGCATCGACCAGGTCCTGCTCCAGGACGCCACCGGCACCATGGCCTGGATGGAGTTCGAGCAGCTGGGGAAGGACCGGGTCCAGGTCCCCCGTGTGGTCCAGTACGTGGACCACAACATGATCCAGCTGGACTTCAAGAACCCCGACGACCACTTCTTCCTCCAGACCTGCGCGGCCCGGTACGGGGCGACCTTCTCCCGGCCCGGCAACGGCATCTCGCACTACGTGCACCTGGAACGGTTCGACGTGCCGTGGCAGACCATGGTCGGCTCCGACTCGCACACCACCACGGCCGGAGCGGTGGGGATGTACTCGCTGGGGATCGGGGGGATGGATGCCGCGGTGGTCATGGCCGGCCACCCCTTCGAGCTCCAGTACCCCTCGGTGGTCCGGGTGGTCCTCGAGAACGAGTTGGCCCCATGGGTTTCGGCCAAGGACGTCATCCTGGAGATGCTCCGAAGGCTCACCGTGAAGGGCGGGCTGGGCAAAGCGTTCGCCTTCGACGGCCCCGGGGTGGACACCCTGGACGTGGCCGAGCGGGCCACGATCTGCAACATGATCCAGGAGTTGGGAGCCACTGCCGGGATCTTCCCGGCAGACCACCTGACCAGGGAGTGGCTGGAGACTCAGGAACGTCCTGATGACTTCCGGGAGCTGCTTCCCGACGGGGGATGCACGTACCAGGACGAGATGGTCATCGACCTGGCCGCGCTCGAGCCGCTGATCGCCAAGCCCCGGAACCCCGACAACGTCGTCCCCGTGCGAGAGGTGGCCGGGACCCGGGTGGCCCAGGTCTGCGTGGGATCCTCGGTCAACTCGTCCTACGAGGACCTAGCCATCCCGGCGTACATCGTCTCGAGGGGTGGGGGGGTCGACGAGTGGCTGGACATGACGGTCTCCCCGGGCTCTCGGCAGGCCCTGGACACCATCACACAGAGCGGGGTGCTGCGCGACTACGTGGCGGCCGGGGCCCGGCTGCTCGAGCCGGCCTGCGGGCCCTGCGTGGGGATGGGCATGGCTCCACCGTCCGGTCAGCCCAGCGTGCGGACGATGAACCGGAACTTCCAGGGACGGTCGGGCACCGACGACGACTACGTGTACCTTTCCTCGCCGGCCACCGCCGGAGCCACTGCCCTTCGAGGCGTCATCACCGACCCCCGCGAGCTGGACATGGAGCCGCCCCGGATCGAAGCGCCCAGGCCCACGGTCGACGACTCGATGCTTATCCCGCCCTCGCCCGCCGAGGAGGCCGCCAAGGTCGAGATCTGGCGCGGCCCCAACATCAAGCCCCCGCCGGTGCCGCCGGACCTCCCTGACTCGCTCACCGGCCGGGTCCTAATCGTGCTGCCCGACAACATCTCGACGGGCTCCATGTCCCCCGATGGGGTACTGGTGTTCCAGGAGCGGTCCAACATCGAGGCCATCGCCGAGTACTGCTTCAGGAAGGAGGACCCGGAATTCGTCTCGCGAGCCAAGGAGTGGGGCGGGGGATTCATAGTCGCCGGCGACAACTACGGACAGGGCTCGTCGCGGGAGCACGCCGCCCTGGCCCCCCTGCAGCTCGGTGTGCGAGCGGTCTTCGCCAAGGCGATCCACCGGATCCACCGCCGGAATCTGATCAACAACGGGATCGTGCCGATCCTGATCGAGGACCATGTTTACGGGAAGGCCGTCCTCGGTGACGAGTGGCGCCTGCCAGGGATCCGCGGGGAGCTGGAGACGGGAAGCCCCACGTTCACCCTGGAGATGGACGGCCAGACCGTCCAGGTGAAGAACGACCTGAAGCCGCACGAACGAGAGCAGCTCCTGGCGGGCGGACTGCTGCGGTACCTCAAGGCGAAGGCCGAAGGCTGAAGCGCGAAGGACCCGTCGCGTTCGCGACGGGTCCCTCGCCTAAACCAGTCGGGTCGCTACGCCACGGGGCGCACGTTCGCCGCCTGAGGGCCCTTCGGGCCCTGGGTGACGTCGAACTCAACCTTCTGGTTTTCGTCCAGGTTTCTGTAGCCCTCACCCGCGATGGCGCTGAAGTGCACGAACACGTCAGGGCCGTTGTCCTGGGTGATGAAGCCGTACCCCTTGTCGGGGTTGAACCACTTCACGATACCGGTTGCCACAAGCAATCCCCTCCTTCCGTGGCCTCGCCGGACCTGATTGCTGCCCGGTGGGCCGCCGGCCGGTTGCGCCGGCGAGGGAACTGCTCGAAGCAAAGAAGCACGATGCCGAACCCTCGTGGATCAGTATATCGAACCGGGTCTCAACCCCACCAACGCTAATCGAGGTACTCCCGCAGCCGCTGAGCCCTTGATGGGTGGCGCAGCTTGGAGAGCGTCTTGACCTCGATCTGGCGGATCCGTTCCCTGGTCACCCCGAAGGCCCGGCCCACCTCCTCCAGAGTGCCGGGCTCTTCCCCAAGCAGGCCGAACCGCATCTCGATGATGTGCTTCTCCCTCTCGTCCAGGGTACGGAGCACCTCCTCGACCTGCGTATGGAGAAGGGTCCGGCTGGCCGCCTCGGCCGGGGGGATCGCCTCGCGGTCCTCTAGGAAGTCGCCGAGCTTGGCGTCTTCCTCGTCGCCAACGGGCGTCTCCAGGGAGATGGCAGGCCGGCTGGTCCCCAGGATCGTTCGAACCTGCTCTTCGGAAAGGCCCACCCGAGCCCCGATCTCCTCCGGCGTGGGGTCTCGCCCGAGCGCCTGGACCAGCTCCCGAACGGCTCTGGCGATCTTGTTCACCTGCTCCGTCACGTGCACCGGGACTCGGATGGTGCGCGATTGATCGGCGATGGCCCGGGTGATGGCCTGACGGATCCACCACGTCGCGTAGGTGGAGAACTTGTAGCCCTTGCGGTAATCGAACTTCTCGACCGCTCGGATCAGGCCGAGGTTCCCCTCCTGGGCCAGGTCCAGGAACAGCATCCCTCGAGAGGCGTATCGCTTGGCTATCGAGACGACGAGCCGAAGATTCGACTCGATCAGCCTCCTCCGGGCCAGGTTCGCGTCCGCGGCGACGCGGCGCAGGAAGAACCTGGCGTCGGCCCGCGACCCCGGCCGGTGGCCGAGCGGGACCGTCTCCCGTCCGATCCCCTCGCGCCGCAGCTTCTTCTTCGGGTTGAGCTGGTGGTCCCGGACGCGGGTCACGACCCGGACCACTCGCCCGAAGTGCCTCTCGTCAAAGGTCTCGCCATCTGAGGTGGAGGACAGCAGCTCACCGGCCAGCTCGCCACCCTCGATCCGCATGGCCAGATCGACCTCCTGGGCCGCGGTCAAGAGCGGCACCTTCCCGATCTCCTTGAGGTACATCCGTACGGAGTCTTGCGAGGCGGCCTGCCCGGCCTCGGGTGCAGGCGGGGCCCGTCGGCCGGGGGGCGCGGAGAGTTTATTCAAACG
>JBKPBL010000029.1:0-2255 GCA_046726855.1 Actinomycetota bacterium
GAGAGGCGAGGGGTCTCCTCGTGAGCGAGGGCCTCGCGACGGCCGCGACGGCGGCCGGGGACGGCGAGGCCGGGACCGTGGCAGGGACCGCGGCCGGGGCCGCGAGCGCGAAGCAACCGAGGAAGAGCTGGCCGAGGCCCCAGTGCAGACCGGCATCCTCGACGTGCTCCCCGAGGGCTACGGGTTCCTCCGCACCGCCGGCTACCTCCCCAGCCAGCAGGACATCTACGTCTCGCTGTCGCAGATCCGCCGGTTCGGGCTCCGGAAGGGGGATCAGGTCAGGGGCGCCGTCCGCCGGCCCAAGGACAACGAGAAGTACATGGCCCTTCTCCGGATCGAGACGGTCAACGGGGTCACGCCGGAGGAGGCCCGCCAGCGGCGGGACTTCCAGAAGCTGACCCCGCTGTTCCCCGACGAGCGGTACCGCCTGGAGAGCGGCCCGGCCGCGGTGACCGAGCGGATCATCGATCTGGTCGCCCCGATCGGAAAGGGGCAGCGGGGGATGGTGGTCTCGCCGCCCAAGGCAGGAAAGACGACCGTCCTGAAGCAGATCGCCAACGGGATCATCAACGCGGACCCGAAGACCCACGTGATGGTTCTGCTGGTGGACGAGCGTCCCGAGGAGGTCACCGACTGGCAGCGGACCGTCGAGGCCGCCGAGGTCGTGTACTCGACCTTCGACAAGCCGGCCGACCAACACATCCAGGTGACCGAGCTGGTCCTGGAGCGCGCCAAGCGGCTGGTCGAGTCGGGGCAGAACGTCGCCATACTCCTCGACTCGATCACCCGGCTGGCTCGGGCCTACAACCTGGCCGCCCCGGCCTCGGGGAAGATCCTGTCTGGTGGCGTGGACTCCACGGCCCTGTACCCGCCCAAGCGGTTCTTCGGAGCCGCCCGGAACATCGAGGAGGGTGGGTCGCTGACCATCATCGCCTCGGCGCTGGTGGAGACGGGGTCCCGGATGGACGAGGTGATCTTCGAGGAGTTCAAGGGCACCGGGAACATGGAGCTCCGCCTCGACCGGGAGCTGTCGGAGAAGCGGATCTTCCCGGCCATCAACATCGAGGCTTCGGGCACTCGGAAGGAGGAGCGCCTCATGCCCAACGAGGAGCTGGCGCTCACCTGGCGGCTGCGCCGGGTGCTGCACGCGCTCCAGGGCGCGGCGGCCATCGAGATGCTGATCGACAAGATCCGGGCCACCAAGTCGAACGAGCAGTTCCTCCAGGAGATCGCCAAGGCCCCGGTGAGGGACTAGCCATGGCGGGGTGGGGGGACGACCCCGTCCTCAAGGAGCTGATCGAGGCGGTGGGGAACGGCTGGAAGCCGGTCCGGGTCGCCGAGGACCGGGACACGCCGGGTGGCCCCTACGACGTGGTCACCGTGGAGAAGGACGGCGAGCAGCGGGAATACCGCAGCGATCACCTGCATTTCCATAGATATGTCGAAGGTTTGATCGAAGACTACGGATTGGAGTACTCGTGAAGCAGGGCATTCATCCCGACTACGTGAAGGCCGTGGTCCGGTGCTCGTGCGGGAACACGTTCGAGACCCGGGCCACCAAGCCGGAGATCCACGTGGAGATCTGCAACGTCTGCCACCCGTTCTACACGGGCAAGCAGAAGCTGGTGGACTCCGGTGGGCGGGTCGACCGCTTCCGGCGCCGGTACGGCCAGGCCCAGCCGAGCTCCTGAGCCCCGCCGACCTCGAACGCTGGCTCGCCGACTACGGCAAAGCCTGGGAGGAGAAGGACCCCGAGGCCGCAGGGCCGCCTCTTCACTGAGGACGCCACCTACCGGGAGACCCCCTTCGACGAGGTGATGACCGGCCGGGCCGCCATCCGGGCCTACTGGCGGGAGATCCCCGATACCCAGGACGACATCAGGTTCGGGTCCGAGGTCCTGCACGCCGACGGCGACCGGGCCTTCGTCCACTGGTGGGCGTCGTACGTCCGGACGAGGGACGAGCTGCGCTTCCGCCTCGACGGGGCGTTCGACCTCGAGTTCGACCCGGACACCGGGCTGTGCCGCTCGCTCAGAGAGTGGTGGCACGCCGACCGCCCTACTGAAGGCGCCGCCCTCCCTTCGGCCTCGAGTTCGACCGTTGCCAGGATCGGCGGATCGAACGAGACATGTCGTGGGTCCACGTACTCCACCGTGATGTCGTGGATCCCCGGTTTGAGGTGACCTCCCCGGTGGCGGAGTAGGCATCTGGATTACCCCGTCGAGATATAGATGGAGATGGCCGCGCCCCATGCC
>JBKPBL010000030.1:0-13627 GCA_046726855.1 Actinomycetota bacterium
AAACAGGACCGCCTCGGGAGGTGGCGGCTGTACCGGGGCCTGGACCGGGCCAAGGACCAGTCCTACGTGCTGGCCGGCCTGCGGCAGAGCCAGCTGGCCAGGTCGAGGTTCCCTGTCGGGGAGATGGCCAAGGAGGAGACCCGGAGCCAAGCCCACCGGCTCGGGCTGCCCGTGGCCGGGAAGCCCGATTCGCAGGACCTCTGCTTCGCCCCGTCGGGGGACGCGGCCTCGTTCGTGGAAGGCCGGGCCCCGGACCTGGCCCGACCCGGCGAGGTCGTGGACGCAGACGACCGGGTCCTGGGCACCCATCGAGGGGCCTTCCGCTACACCATCGGCCAGCGCCGGGGCCTCGGAGTTTCGACGGGGGAGCGAACGTACGTGGTGGACGTGGAGGCCTCGCGCAACCGGGTAGTTGTGGGGCCCGCCGAGCTGCTGAGCCGCCGGGGCCTCCGTGCCGAGCGGGTGACCTGGGTGGCCGGTCGCCCCGACGGCCCGTTCGAAGGCGAGGTGAAGGTCCGGTACCGAGGCCGGGACGCAGAGGCGGTCATCGAGCCGGTCGGGCCGGAGGGGGTTCACGTGGAGTTCCGGGCCCCGCAGCAGGCGGTTACCCCCGGACAGGCCGTGGCGTTCTACTCGGGAGAAGAGCTCCTGGGGGGCGGGACCATCAGCGAGGCCATCCGGTGAACCGGGGCGCCGTTGTCTCCCTGCAGCTCTTTCGCCGGCACGAGGGGCCGTCCGAGCCGGTCTCAGAGGTCCGGGCAAGCCCTCTCGGACTGGAGGGCGACGTGCACTCCGGGCGGGAGTGGGGGAAGCGCCAGGTCCTGCTGACCGACTCGAACGATCTCCGGGAGCTCGGCCTCCGGCCGGGCGACCTCCGGGAGCAGGTGACCGTTGATCTGGCCGGCCTGATGCATCGCCCGCCCGGGACCCGCCTCCGGCTCGGTGAGGTGGAGTTGGAGCTGACCGGCCCGTGCGAGCCTTGCACGCACATCGGCGAGCATGTCGGCCTGGATGACGTCGAGGCCTTCCGGCAGACCCTTCGGGGACGGCGGGGCATGCTGGCTCGCGTGGAGGCGCCGGGTGTGATCCGGGTCGGAGATTCGGTGGAGCTCCTGGATGCCGAGCCGGTGGAGGCGGAGGCGTGATGGCCGAGGGGTCGTGGGTCCAGACCGGGGTGCGGTGGGAGTTCCACCCCAGCGACCGACGCGGCCGGCGCGTGGTCGAGGCCGGTATCGGAGAGCGCGAGAGGGTCCTGGCCAAGGTCCCGCTGTTCGCCGGGCTCTCCAAGCGGCACCGCCGCCGGGTCGCCAGGGAGAGCGGCGTGGCCACCTACGATCAGGGAGCGACCGTGGTCCAGGAGGGAGCCGCGGGATCCGTCTTCTACGTGATACTCGAGGGGCGGGCCCGCGTGGTCCGCAACGGGCGCACCCTGGCCCGGCTGAACAAGGGTGACTTCTTCGGCGAGATGTCGCTGCTGGACGGGCGACCCCGCACGGCCTCCGTCGTCACGGAGACGCCGTCGGCCTTCCTCACCCTCTCCGCCAGGAGCTTCAGAGCGGTGATGGATGGGGAGCCGACCGCCGCCTCGGCCATCCTCAAAGAGATGGCCGGCCGCCTCCGAGACCTGGAAAGGCCTCCCGTCGGCTGAGACCGTCCGGATGGAGGTTTCACCATGGCCAGACTGATCTACACGGCGCTCCAGTCCCTCGACGGCTACGTGGCGGACCGGGAGGGCAAGTTCGACTGGGCCGCGCCGGACAAGGAGGTGCACGCATTCGTCAACAACCTCGAGCGCCACGTGGGCACCTACCTCTACGGGCGCCGGATGTACGAGGTGATGATGGCCTGGAAGACCATCGACCCCACCGACCAGCCGCCCCACATTCGGGACTTCGCGGAGATATGGGGGGCGGCCGACAAGATCGTCTACTCCAGGACGCTGGAGGCGGCATCCACCGCCAGGACGCGGATCGAGCGGGACTTCGATCCGGAAACGGTCCGGCAGATCAAGGCCAGGGCAGCGCTTGACCTCGCCGTGGCCGGTCCCGAGCTCGCCGCTCAAGCGTTCAGGGCCGGGCTGGTCGACGAGTGCCACCTGTTCCTCGCGCCCATCGTGGTGGGAGGCGGCAAGCAGTCCCTCCCGAGCGACGTCCGGGTGAAGCTCGAGCTGCTGGACGAGCGCCGTTTCGCCGGCGGCATGGTTCACCTCCGCTACCTCACAACGGCGTAAGGGGCCCGACCCCGCGCTCCCCCCGGTTTGACATCGACCGGCCCGAGGCGTCAAATCGTGAGGACCCGAGCGCCCGCTCGAGGAGGTCCACTCCGGCTACCCAGGTCAACACGAAGCCCCCGGCGGACCCGCCAGGGGGCTTCGGTATGCTGGCCGGCGATGGCGATAGCCCAGGAACGTCGTCTATCGGAGGCCAAGCGGCGGGTCGAGGAGCTCCGCGACCTGATCGACCACCACAACTACCGCTACCACGTCCTGGACGACCCGGAGATCTCCGACGTCGAGTACGACGAGCTGATGCGCGAGCTGGTGGCGCTGGAGGAGGAGTTCCCCGAGCTGGTCATCCCCGAGAGCCCCACCCAGAGGGTCGGGGGCCGGCCCACCGAGCTGTTCGCTCCGACCCGGCACCACGCCCCCATGCTCTCGCTCGACAACGCCTTCTCGTGGGAGGAGCTGAACGCCTGGGGGAAGAGGGTGGAGCGGGCCCTGGGCCGGCAGGCCGACTTCGTGTGCGAGCTGAAGATCGACGGGGTGGCCGTGGCCGTCACATACGAGGACGGCGCGTACACGCGAGGGGCCACGAGAGGCGACGGATACACCGGTGACGACATCACGGCGAACATCCGGACGATCCGATCCGTTCCGGTGAGGCTCCGGGGCGGCGGTCATCCCTCCCTGCTCGAGGTCCGCGGCGAGATCTACCTCCCGGTCAAGGCGTTCGAGCGGCTGAACGAGGAGCTCACCGAACAGGGGACCCGTCCCTTCGCCAACCCTCGGAACGGCGCCGCCGGCAGTCTCCGGCAGAAGGATCCCGCGGTCACGGCCTCCCGCCCGCTTCGCCTGTGGTGCCACGGGGTGGTGGCCGAGGGGAAGCGTTTCGAGCGCCATTCCGAGGCCCTCGATTACCTGAAGGAGTCCGGCCTCCCGGTCCCGCCGACCACCGAGAAGCTCGAGACGCTGGAAGCGGTGTTCGCGTTCTGCGAGCGATGGCAGGACCATCGCCACGACGTCGACTACGAGATCGACGGTGTTGTGGTCAAGGTCGATCAGATCGGTCTTCAGGAGGAGCTCGGCGCCACCAGCAAGGCGCCCCGGTGGGCCATCGCCTACAAGTTCCCGCCCGAGGAGCGGACCACGGTGCTCCGAGACATCTTCGTCCACACGGGCCGGACCGGCGTGGTCACACCCTTCGCCCAGTTGGAGACGGTGTTCGTAGGCGGCGTCAACGTGACCACGGCCACGCTGCACAACGAGGACGAGGTGGCCCGGAAGGACGTCCGTCCGAAGGACACCGTCATCGTCCGCCGGGCCGGCGACGTGATCCCCGAGGTGGTCGGGCCGGTTCCCTCGAAGCGCCCCAAGAATGCCCGTCCCTGGAGGTTCCCGAAGAAGTGTCCGGCCTGCGGGACGGCGCTCGTTCGCGAGGGGGCCTACTGGCGGTGTCCGAACCGGCGGGGCTGTCCCTCGCAGAACATCGAGTGGCTGTTCGCGTTCGCCTCGCGAGGAGCGATGGACATCGAGGGACTGGGCTACAAGACAGCCATCCTGGTCCTGGACATGGGGTGGGTGAAGGATCCGGCCGACATCTACGCGCTGACCGAGGAGAAGCTGGCCCAGCTCCCGGGGTTCAAGGAGAAGAAGATCCAGAACCTGCTCTCTGGGATCGAGGCGTCGAGAGACCGGGAGCTGTGGAGGCTCCTGGTCGCTCTGAACGTTCCGCACGTCGGCTCGCACACCGCCCAGGTGCTCGCGGAGGCCTTCGGCTCAATGGACCAGCTGAAGGAGGCCTCGGTCGAGGACCTCGAGGCCGTGGAGGAGATCGGGCCGATCGTGGCCAGGGCGGTGCACAAGTGGTTCCACGACAAGGGCAACCTCCGGCTGCTGGAGAAGCTCCGGAAGGCCGGGGTCCGAATGGCGGACCCCCCGAAGACCAAGAAGGAGGACGGCCCCCTGACCGGGAAGACCATCGTGCTGACCGGCGGGCTCAAGGCCATGAGCAGGGACCAGGCCACCAAGGCCGCCCAGGACGCGGGGGCCCGGATCGCCTCCAGCGTGTCGAAGAGCACCGACTTCGTTGTCGCCGGCGCCGACCCCGGCTCGAAGTACGACAAGGCCGTGAGCCTCGGCGTGGAGATCATCGACGAGCGGGACTTCCTCAAGCGCCTGGGCAGTAGATGAATGGCCGCTTACTCGTCAGTCCAGGACCTGGTAGAGGCTGAGGTGGTTCCCGTCGGGGTCGGAGAAGTCGCAGAAGGCGATCACGCCTTCGACCCGCTCGATCGGCCCCACCTCGATGCCCATCGTCACGAGGCGGTCCCTGATCGCCTCGAGATCCTTGACGCCGATCCTGAATACTGCCTGATCGCCTTCATGGAGCTGGAGCCAGGAGCCCGGATGGACCTCGAACTCGAGGATCCCCGGGGCCGGCTCGATGTGGGTAACCTTTCCGAGCACTCGCCCGTACCAGGCCCGGGCAACGTCCAGGTCGCGCACCGGGAGGCCTACGGTGATGCTGGTAGTGGCTTCCTCTTCGCCCACGGCGCCCGCCAGCATACCCGGACCCTTCGCTAAACTGGCCGCGATGCCGGTCGAGATCGACGTCGACCACGTGGCTCGCCTGGCCCGGCTGGCTCTCACCGACGAGGAGCGAGAGCGGTTCCGCGCCCAGCTCGGCCTGATCCTGGAGCACGCCGAGCGGGTCCGCGAGGTGGCCACCGAGGACGTGGAGCCCACCGCTCACCCCGTGCCACAGAGCAACGTGTTCCGCGAGGACGAGCCGGAGCCGTGTCTGCCGTCCGAGGAGGCCCTGGCCGGAGCGCCCGAGACGGAGGAGGGCCGGTTCAAGGTTCCGCGGATCATCGAGGCGGAGTGACCAGCCCATGACGGAACTCTGCGACCTCTCGGCGTCCGACCTCGCCCGGATACTACGGACCCGCCAGGCCTCCGCGCTCGATGCCGCGGACTCGTGCCTCGGAAGGATCGAGGCGGTCGACGACCGGGTCAAGGCCTTCCTGAAGGTCACCGGAGACATGGCCCGGGAGCAGGCCCGAGACGTGGACCGGCGGGTCGAAGCAGGCGACGACGTTCCGCCCGCTGCGGGGATCCCCCTGGCGCTGAAGGACGTGCTGTGCACCCGGGGGATCACCACGACGTGCGGCTCGAAGATCCTCCAGAACTACGTCCCTCCTTACGACTGCACTCCATGGGAGCGGCTCCGAAAGGCTGGGTCGGTGCTGGTCGGGAAGACGAACTGCGACGAGTTCGCCATGGGCTCCTCCACCGAGAACTCGGGATTCTTCCCGGCCCGGAACCCTTGGGATCTCGAGACGGTCCCGGGAGGCTCCTCTGGAGGCTCGGCCGCAGCGGTGGCCGCCGGCGAGGCCGTGTGGGGCCTGGGCACCGACACCGGCGGCTCGGTGCGCCAGCCCGCCTCGCTGAGCGGAGTGGTCGGGTTCAAGCCGACCTACGGGCTCATCTCCAGGTACGGCCTGATCGCGTTCGCCTCGTCGCTCGACACTGTGGGCACGCTGACCCGGAGCGTGCGCGACGCCGCCACACTCCTCTCGGCGATCGCCGGGAAGGACCGGCGGGACGCCACATCGCTACCCACGGAGCCTCGCGATTACGCGGAGGGTCTGGACGGTGCCGACGTCCGGGGTCTCCGGATCGGCGTGGTCGAGGACTGGTTCGGCGAGGGGGTCGAGGACGGTGTGCGGCACGCCGTTCGTGCGGCGATCGAACGGCTGGCCGGGCTCGGCGCCGAGATCGGCACGGTGGGCCTGCCCCACGCCGAATACGCGCTTTCCGCCTACTACCTCATCGCCCCCGCCGAGTGCTCCTCGAATCTGGCCCGGTACGACGGGGTGCGGTACGGCCACCGGGCCGCGGACCCCGTTGACGTCGTGGACATGAACATGCGCACCAGGGGCGAGGGGTTCGGCGACGAGGTCAAGCGGCGGATAATGCTGGGCACCTACTCGCTCTCCGCGGGCTACTACGAGGCGTACTACGGGCAGGCCCAGAAGGTCCGCACCCTGGTGATCGGGGACTTCGAGGCCGCGTTCGCCGACCACGACCTCCTCCTCGGCCCGACCTCACCCACGACCGCTTTCCGGCTGGGGGAGAAGACCGAGAACCCTCTGGCCATGTACCTGAACGACATCTTCACGATCCCCTCGAACCTGGCCGGGAACCCGGCCATCTCAGTCCCGTGCGGGCTGGACGAGGAGGGCCTCCCTGTGGGGCTCCAGCTCATGGGGAAGCACCTCGACGAGGCCACGGTGCTCCGGACGGCCCACGCTCTCGAACGGGACCTGGCCCTGGAGCTGCGCCCACCACTGGTCGGGGAGGCGGCCGCGTGAGCCCTCCCGAGGACCAGGGCGCGATGAACAACCACGAGACCGTCGTCGGGCTGGAGTGCCACGTGGAGCTATCAACCCGAACCAAGATGTTCTGCGGCTGCCCCAACTCGTTCGGAGGCAATCCGAACACCCGCACCTGCGCGGTGTGCCTGGGGCACCCGGGGACCCTGCCGGTCCCCAACCGGGAGGCCATCGAGTACACGCTCAAGATAGCCCTGGCCCTGGGCTCGGAGGTGGCCCCCCGGTCGCTGTTCCACCGGAAGAACTACTTCTATCCGGACATGCCCAAGAACTACCAGATCAGCCAGTACGACCTTCCGATCGGTGCCGGTGGCCGCCTCGACATCGAGGTGGACGGCGAGGCCCGAGGGATCAGCATGAACCGGGTACACCTGGAGGAGGACACCGGCAAGACCGCGCACGCCGGGGCCACCGGGCGGATCGCCGAGGCCGAGTACGCCCTGGAGGACTACAACCGCGCTGGCGTTCCGCTGGTGGAGGTGGTGTCCGAGCCGGACATCCGCTCGCCCGAGGAGGCCCGGGCTTACCTGCTCGAGCTGCGGGCTCTCCTGGAGGCACTGGGCGTATCCGACGTCCGGATGGAGGAGGGCTCGCTCCGGTGCGACGCTAACGTCTCGGTCCGGCCCGTGGGACACCCGGAGTACGGGGTCAAGGTGGAGATCAAGAACATGAACTCGATCCGCAGCGTGGAGCGGGCCGTGCGACACGAGGCGGAGCGCCAGCGCCGGGCCCTGGAACGCGGCGAGACCCTGGTCCAGGAGACTCGGCACTGGGACGAGAGAGAAGGCGTCACCAAGCCGCTCCGGTCCAAGGAGTACGCCTTCGACTACCGGTACTTCCCGGAGCCGGACCTGGCCCCGGTCGAGCCGGATGTCGAGTGGATCGAGAAGCTCCGGGCCGGGCTGCCCGAGCTGCCGGCGGCCCGGCGGAGGCGGTTCGTCGAGGAGCACGGTCTCGACCCGAGCCAGGCCCGGATCATCACCCAGTCCGAGGATTGGGCCAGGTTCTTCGAGGAGACCGTGAGCCTGGGAGCGGAACCCCGGGCCGCGGCCAACTGGTTGGCGGGCGATCTCACCGCCCTATTACACGAGCACGGACAGGCCCTGCCGGACGCCAAGGTCACCCCCCGGCACGTCACCGACATCGTCGCGCTCGTCTCCGACGGAACTATCTCCACCGCGGGGGCCAAGCAGGTTCTGGCCGAGGCGTTCGCTTCGGGGAAGGCGGCGCGCCAGATCGTCGAGGAGAAGGGGCTGGCCCAGATCTCCGACGCCTCGGCCCTGGCCGGGATCGTGGACGAGGTGATCGCGGAGAACTCCGGCCCCGTCGAACAGTTCCGAGGGGGAAAGGAGGGCGTCATCGGGTACCTGGTGGGCCAGGTGATGAAGAAGACAGGCGGGGCGGCCAACCCACAGGAGGCCCAGCGCCTCCTTCGCGAACGCCTCTCCGGATAGGGCTCAGCCCGTTTCAGATGATGTCGTCGGGGGGCGGCCGTCGGGACCTGGGCGGCCGGGGCGCCGAGCGAGGCGCTCCCACGAACAGGTACACGAGCGGCCCGACGAAGAACGGAACCAGCACTATCACAAGCACCCAGATCAGCTTGTTTCCGGCTCGATACATGGAGTCGTCGGGGACCCTGATCGCGTCGACCAGGGCGTAGACGAACAGGGCCAGAGCCAGGATGGGGACGCCCACGCGCAAGAGGAGCTGGATCATGAGGGCGCCCGCCGGCCTCCGGTGAGGGCGGCGCGTGTGTTGCTCGCCTCCACGGCGTGACTATACTCGCTGGTTCCCGATCGGAAGGAGTGCGCGATGCCCGATCCCGTCCAGTTCAACCTCTCGACCGATGACCTTCCGTCGGCCTGGTACAACATCATGCCAGCCATCGTCGGCGCCGGTGGCAAGCCTCTGCCGCCGCTCCATCCCGGGACCCACGAGCCCGTCACCCCCGACCTCCTGGCCCCGCTGTTCCCCGAGGCCCTGATAATGCAGGAGGTCTCCACCGACCAGTGGATCGACATCCCGGGGCCGGTCCTCGATGTGTACAGGCTGTGGAGGCCCACCCCCCTGTACCGGGCCCGGCGATTGGAGCAGGCCCTTCAGACGCCCGCTCACATCTACTTCAAGTACGAGGGGAACTCGCCGGCCGGCTCCCACAAGCCGAACACCGCTGTGGCCCAGGCCTACTACAACAAGGAGGCCGGCACCCGGCAGATCACCACGGAGACCGGGGCGGGCCAGTGGGGCTCGGCCCTGGCCATGGCCACGAAGTTCTTCGACATCGAGTGCCTGGTGTTCATGGTCAAGGCCTCGTACGAGCAGAAGCCGTACCGCCGAGTGTTCATGGAGACGTTCGGAGCCGAGGTCCGGCCGTCGCCAACCTCGACCACCGAGGCGGGGAAGAGGATCCTGGAGGGGAACCCGGATTCCCCCGGCTCCCTGGGCATCGCCATCAGCGAAGCAATCGAGGTGGCCGCTCAGAACGACGACACCAAGTATTCGCTCGGCAGCGTGCTGAACCACGTGCTCCTCCACCAGACCGTGATCGGCCAGGAGACCAAGAAGCAGATGAAGATGACCGGCGAGGAGCCGGACGTGATCATCGGCTGCGTGGGGGGCGGCTCGAACTATGCCGGGTTCTGCTATCCGTTCATGGGCGACCGCCTCGCCGGGAAGTTACAGGCCCGGTTCATCGCCTGCGAGCCGGCCGCCTGCCCTACCCTGACCAAGGGGAAGTACGCCTACGACTTCGCCGACACCGGGCAGAGGACCCCGTTGCTGCCGATGTATACGCTGGGGCACACCTTCGTCCCGGCACCGGTGCACGCCGGCGGGCTCCGGTACCACGGTGACGCTCCCTCGCTGTCCGCCCTGGTGAAGATGGGTCACATGGAGGCCCGGGCGTTCAGCCAGAACGAGGTGTTCGAGGCGGCCACGCGCTTCGCCCAGACGCAGGGGTACATCGCCGGTCCGGAGCCGGCGCACGCGATCCGGGCGGTGATCGAGGAGGCCGAGGCGGCCAGGGACGCCGGGGACGAGAGGGTGATCCTGTTCAACCTCTCGGGCCACGGCTTCTTCGACATGCAGGCCTACGACGACTACCTGAACGGGCGGCTCCCCGAGGTGGAGTACCGAGACGAGCAGCTCGAGGAAGGCCTGAGGAGCGTGCCGCTGGAGGCTCCGGCGGGGTAGGGGATACCGCTCAGCCTGCCGCGGCCGTCGCGGCCGAGGCGGTCCGCCGGCCGCGGAACGGCTTCGGTGCGTACTAGAGTTGAGGCGTGGCCGAGCCGTCGTCGGAACCGCTCAATCCACTCGACCTCCTCGACATCGAGGCGCTCCTCAGCGACGAGGAGCGAGCGGTGCGCGACACCGTCCGGGACTGGGTGGGCGGCCGGGTCCTTCCCGAGATCGCCGAGTGGTTCGAGCGGGGCGAGCTGCCCTCGCGCCAGCTGGCCAAGGAGCTCGGCGCCATGGGGCTTCTGGGCATGCACCTGGAGGGTTACGGGACCGCCGGCGCCAGCGCGGTGATGTACGGGCTGGCTTGTCTCGAGCTCGAGGCCGGCGACTCCGGGGTGCGCAGCCTGGTCTCGGTGCAGGGGTCGCTGGCCATGTTCCCAATCTGGAAGTTCGGATCGGAGGAACAGAAGAAGGAGTGGCTGCCCCGGATGGCCACGGCCGAGGCCATCGGCTGCTTCGGCCTCACCGAGCCCGACATCGGGAGCGACCCGGCCGGGATGCGAACTACGGCGCGTCGGGACGGAGCCGACTGGATCCTGAACGGCACAAAGATGTGGATAACCAACGGTGGGATCGCCGACCTGGCGGTGGTGTGGGCCCGAAGTGACCAGGGGATCCGGGGGTTCATCGTTCCCACCGACGTAGAGGGGTTTACCGCGAACGACATCGAGCGGAAGCTGTCGCTGCGGGCCTCGGTGACCTCGGAGCTGGTGCTGGACGACGTCCGCTTGCCCGGTGACGCAGTGCTCCCGGGCGTCACCGGGATGCGCGGACCGCTGTCGTGCCTGAGCGAGGCCCGGTACGGGATCGTGTGGGGATCGTTGGGCGCCGCCAGGGCTTGTTTCGAGACGGCCCTGGACTACGCTACATCGCGGCAGCAGTTCGGCAAGCCGATCGGGGCGTTCCAGCTCACCCAGCGGAAGCTGGTCGACATGGCCGCCGAGCTGAACAAGGGACTGCTCCTGGCCCTACACCTCGGAAGGCTCAAGGACCAGGGCCGGGCCAGGCCCGAGCAGATCAGCATGGGCAAGCTGAACAACGTCCGAGAGTCCCTGGAGATCTGCCGGGAGGCCAGGTCGATCCTGGGCGCCAACGGCATCACGCTCGAGTACCCCATCGTCCGGCACATGAACAACCTCGAGTCCGTGTACACATACGAGGGCACTAACGAGATCCACACGCTCATCCTGGGCAAGGCCCTCACCGGGCTGGACGCGTTCTCCTGAGGTGAGTCCTCACCGCTCATCGCCCGGTTTCACCGAGGAGTGGAAGCACTTCCGTTTCGAGGTGGCCGACAGGGTGGCCAAAGTGACGATCGACCGGCCTGACCGCCTCAACGCGCTGACGTTCGAGGCGTACGCGGACCTCCGGGACCTGCTGGCCGAGCTTCCCCACCGGGAGGACGTCCGAACCCTGGTGATCACCGGGACCGGCCGGGGCTTCTGCTCGGGAGGGGACGTGCAGGACATCATCGGCGCCCTCCAGAAGGCCGATGCTCGCGACCTTCTCGACTTCACCCGGATGACGGGGTCGGTGGTCCAGAGGATGCGGGAGTGTCCCCTCCCCATCGTGGCCGCGGTGAACGGCGTGGCCGCGGGGGCCGGGGCGGTGATCGCCATGGCCGCCGACCTCCGGATCCTGGCCCGGTCGGCCCGGTTCGCCTTCCTGTTCACCAAGGTGGGCCTGGCCGGTGCGGACATGGGATCGGCGTACCTGCTCCCCAGGCTGGTTGGGCTGGGCAAGGCCACCGAGCTACTGCTCCTCGGTGATGAGGTCGAGGCGGAGGAGTGCGTGGAGGTGGGGCTGGCCGGGAAGGTGGTCGACGACGGGGACCTGGCCGAGGAGGCCGCCTCGCTGGCTCGCCGCCTGGCCGATGGACCCGGCCTGGCCTACGCCACCACCAAGATGCTCTTGGCCCGGGAGCAGGACATGGATCTGGCGGGCTCGCTGGAGCTGGAGGCCATGGCCCAGGCCCTGTTGATGACCTCAGCAGACCACGCCGAGTTCTACGCGGCCTTCCAGGAGGGCCGGGAGCCGAGATGGACCGGACGGTGACCTCGTCGCCCCATCGGATCGTCAACCCCGACTCGCTGCCTCGGCCGAGCGGCTACGCGCACGCCGTGGCGGCGTCGGAGGGGAGGACCGTGTGGCTGGGAGGGCAAGTCGGGCACCGAGCCGACGGGACCCTGGCCGGCGACGACGTCGTGGCCCAGTTCGACCAGGCCTGTGCCAACGTGGTGGTCGCACTGGAGGCGGCCGGGGGCCGGCCCGAGCACCTCGTCCAGCTCACGATCTTCGCCACCGACCTCGAGGAGTACCGGCGCTCGCTACGGGCCCTGGGCGACGCGTACCGACGTCATTTCGGGAAGCACTACCCGGCCATGGCTTTGCTCGGCACTACCGGGCTCTTCGATCGCGCCGCCAAGGTCGAGCTGGTCGGGGTGGCGGTCGTGCCCGACGCCGGCTGACCCCGGCAGCCGATGTCGGAGTGGGCCGACGGGAACGGTCACAGGGACCTCCCCCGATCGGGGACCGGCCGGCGTCGATCGCTGATCACGCTCCTGGTTCTGCTGGTCGCTCTTCCGCTGACGTTCGTGATCTCTTCGCTCGTCGGCCCGGGATGGCGCCCGGTGATCTCCGTCGAGGGGTTGGAGCGCCAGAGCGTCATCTACCTGCCGGCCATCCGGGTGTTCGTGGTCTCCACGGAGGACGGCCCGGCGGCCCTGTCCGCGACGATCGAGGGAGACGGTCGAGCGCTGTTCTGCCGTCGGTCGGGCCTCTTCCAGGCCCCCGGTGGCGTGATGTTCGCTCGAACAGGTTCACTCGTCGCAGGATCGGTCCCACGGGACATGAATCGTGTGGGGATACGCGTCGAGGAAGGCTTCGTGGAGGTGAATCCGGAAGTCGTCACCAGGGGGTCTCTGCGGCCGAAGGGCGAAATCCTTCGACCGTTGGAACCGGGCTGCCGTGTCCCCGACTCAGAGGACCCTCCCGGCTTCGCGACGGAGGCGGCCTAGAACAGGCAGCCCAGGGGAGTCTCGGCCTCGGCCCGCGCGGTGGGCTTGCTGGAACGGTCGCTCGCAGTGGTCTTCAGGAAGTAGAAGTAGGTGGCCCCCAGGCTCGTCCTCTCGTCCGTGAACGTCGTGGTCTCGCTCCCGGGAACCACGGCGATCCGCTCGTATGGTCCGCCGGTCTCGTCCGCCCGGAACACCTCGTACCCGTCGGCCGCCCTGCTCTTGGTGGGTGACCACTCTAGCAGCACGTGCGAGTCCAGGAGGCCGGCGCAATCTCCCTCAGCGGTGAGGTTCCTGGGAGGTCTGAGGCGGCGAGGCCCGGGTCGCCCTTCCGACGTGGGCCATACCAGCGGGAGGATCAGGGCCACGATGGCCACGATGGCCGCGATCGCCAGGCCGACTCCCCAGCGGAAACGACGGCTCGGCGGGGCCGGTGACTGCTCGGCCCGGTCCCACCGAAGGATGCGGGTCCGTTGGCGCGGCACCGGGGCCGTGAGGGACTGCTCCCCGGCCCGGACGCTCCGGAGGTCCGCGGCGAGGTCCTCGGCCCGCCGGTATCTGTCTTCGGGGAGCTTCGCCAGGCACCGCATGACGACCGCCGACAGGTCGGCGGGGATCTCCGGCCGCACCGAGTCGGGCGGCGCCGGGCTCTCCTCGACGTGCCGGTATGCCACCTGAAGCGCGCTGTCGCCTGTGAACGGCGGATGGCCGGTCAGCAGCTCGTACAGGACTGCGCCCAGGGAGTACAGGTCCGATCTGGGCTC
>JBKPBL010000031.1:0-6525 GCA_046726855.1 Actinomycetota bacterium
TCTCCGGCGTGGGTCGGACCGTGGCGCCCTCGACCACCGAGCTGGCCGCTCTGGCGATCCCGATCGCCATCCCGCTCCTAGTGCTGGCCGTGCCGATCGTGGACGTGCTGTGGGCCATCCTCCGGCGGGTCCGCAGGGGCCGCCCCGTCTACGCACCTGACAAACAGCACATCCACCATCGGCTCCTGGAGATCGGCCACACCCACCGCCAGGCCGTTCTCCTCATGTACCTGTGGAGCGCCCTGCTGGCGAGCTCCGCGCTGGCCATCACGTTCATCCAGAGCCGGACCCTCACTATCGTCCTGTTGGGTGGGGTGGCCGCCGTGCTGATCGGGACGGCCCTGCCCCGGATGCGCCGGGCCAACGGCCGGGTCCGAACCTGACGACGCGACCGACGTAATTCGATTTCGAATCGCCGGGAGTCCCCCTATTCGGTCGGGGAGATCGCCTGGCAGAATTCCGTGAACGCCGCCACGTACAGGTTGACGTCCGCCTCCGAGTGCTGGACCGAGATCGTCCACTGCTCCTCGTCGCCCGGAGTCATGAACACGCCCCGGTTGACCATCCAGGGCCATGAGGCGGCGAACAGGTCCACGTTGCACTCCAGGAAGTCCCGGTAGTTGCGGAGAGGCTGCCGGCGGTACGAGACGCACCCCTTGGCTCCCAGGTCGACGGCGTGAGCCGGTATGCCGTGCTCGTCGATGGCCCGCTGGCATCCCTCGGCCAGGAGGGTGCCCAGCTTGGCCAGGTACTCATAGGCGTCCGCGGTCAGCACCTCGGTGAGCGCGGCCAGCCCGGCGGCAACCGACAGCGGGTTGCCGTTGAACGTGCCCATGTGGGCCACGCCCTCCCCTATCTGGGCCATCAGGTCGGCCCGGCCACCGAAGGCGGCCATCGCGGCCCCCCCGCCCACCGCCTTGGCCAGGCACGACAGGTCCGGTTGGACCCCGAACCGTTCCGCGGCGCCCCCCTCGGCAACCGTGGCCCCGGACTTCACCTCGTCGAAGATCAGCACCACGCCGTGCTTGGTGCAGAGGTCCTTGACCGCCTCGAGGTAGCCGGGCTGGGGGAGCACGATGCCCACATTCATCATGATCGGCTCCATGATCAGGCAGGCGATCTCTTCCCCTCGCTCGTCGAGGAGCCGGGACAGCGCGTCCGCGTCGTTGAACGGGGCGACCAGGGTGTGCTTCGAGGTGTCCGAAGGGATCCCCCGGGACAGCGGCGTTGAAGCGGGACGGTCGCGCCCCCCCATCACGTCGCTGTTGGGGACGACCGAGAACATCACGGCGTCGTGGTGGCCGTGGTACGAGCCCTCGATCTTCAGCAGCGAGTCCCGCCCCGTGGCCGCGCGGGCCAGGCGGATGGCCTCCATGGTGGCCTCGGTGCCGGAGTTGGCGAACCGGACCTGGTCGAGCCGGAACCGCCGGCACAGCTCCTCGGCCAGGGCCACCGTGGTCTCGGTGGTCACCGCGAAGTGAGTTCCGGTCCGGGCGGCGCGCTCGACCGCCTCGACGACCTTGGGGTGAGTGTGTCCGACGGCCATTGTCCCGAAGCCGCCGTGGAAGTCGACGTACTCGTTCCCGTCCACGTCCCAGACCCTGGAGCCCTTCCCCTCCCGCAGGTAGATGGGGTAAGGGTCGTTGGCCTGGAACGAGGAGGCCACACCCAGGGGCATGGCTCGAGCGGCCCGGTTGAACAGCCGGGCCGAGGCGGGGGTCCGGTCGAGGAGGGCGGCCGTCTCCTGCTCGGCGATCTCCCTGGCTCGCGCGGTGAGAGTCTCGTCGCTCACCTGTATCTCCTCCGTTGGAGGGGGACCGCCAACAGGGCCAGCGTCACGCCCACCACGAAGATGAGGGTTCCCATCACGTTGACCTGGGGGGGCACCCCGAACCGCGAGGCCCCCACCACCCACAGGGGGAACGTCAAGGTCTGTCCCGCGTTGAACAACGTGATCACGTAGTCATCTACCGAGAGGGCGAATGCCAGGACGGCGGCCGCCAGGATCCCCGGGAATATCAAGGGAAACGTGACCGTCCGGAACGCGGTCCACGGCGTGGCTCCGAGGTCCTTGGCCGCCTCCTCCCACTCGTTGTTGAACCCCTGGGTCCGGGCCTTCACCGTGACCACCACGTACGAGATGTTGAACATGATGTGGGCGACCAGGATGGTCAGGAACCCCCGGGGGACCGTCGAGGCCACGAACAGCGACAGGAGCGAGGCGCCCAGCACCACCTCGGGGGTGGCCATGGGCAGGAAGATGAACAGGTTGGTGCCGGAGCGTCCTCGGAACCGATGCCGGGTCAGGGCCAGGGCGATCATGGTCCCCAGGCTGGTGGCGATCACAGTGCTGATCGACGCGATGATCAGCGAGTTCCTGATGGCCATGGTCAGGTCGGGGAACTCCAGCAAGGTGCGGTAGTGGTCCAGGGTGAAGCCCTGCCACGTGAAGTTGAACCTGCCCCGGAGGTCGTTGAACCCGAACAAGATCATCACCCCGATGGGCAGGAAGAGGTAAACGATCACGACGCCGGTGTAGACGGGCAGGAACCACCCTTTCCGCCGCTTCCGCACCGGTGGCGGCACGGCTTCCGGCACAGTCGGAGCTCGCTCCAGGACCTCGGTGCTCATCCCGTGAGCTCCTCGGTCCCCAGGATCCGGGCGTAGATCGCCACCGCTATCAGGATCCCGGCCATCAGGAGGAACGAGAGCGCCGCGGCCTCGGGGTAGTCGTTGTTGGTCAGGTACTCGGTCTGGATAACGTTGCCGATCATGGTCGTGTTGATGCCTCCCAGAAGCTCGGCGTTGATGAAGTCGCCGACCGAGGGGATGAATGTGAGCAGGGAGCCGGCGAACACGCCCGGGAGAGACAGCGGGAAGGTGACCTTGAAGAACGCTGTGACTCGGCTCGAGTACAGGTCACCGGCCGCGTCAAGCAGGCTCTTATCCATCTTCTCCAGGGCCACGTACAGCGGAAGGGCCATGAAAGGCAGGAAGTTGTAGACCAGGCCCCCGATCACCGCGGCCGGGGTGGCCAGGACGCGGAATCCCTCACCGACGAGGCCAGAGTCCTTGAGAGTGCCAATGACGATGCCCTCGTCAGCCAGCAGGAACTTCCACTCCAGGGTCCGGATCACGAACGAGACGAAGAACGGCAAGATCACCAGGAACAGCAGCGTGTTCTTCCAACGCCCACCCCGGAAAGCGATTGTGTACGCCAGGGGATAGGAGATCAGCAGACAGGCCAGGGTGACTATCAACCCGTAGATCACCGATCGAATTATCTGGGTGTCGTTGCGTAGAAGCACATCCGGATAGACCCCGAAGTTCCAGGTCAGGCGGTACCCCTGCTCCAGGGAGCCCTCCTGGAGGGAGATGGACAACATCGAGATGGTGGGGATGACGTAGAAGACCAGCAGCCACAGGCCTCCCGGCAGCAGGAGCCAGTACGCGACGTTCCATCGCCCCCGGGACCGCGGCTCGGGGACAGCGGAGGTGGCTATCCCTGTGTCACCTCCTGGAACAGGTCGTTCCAGACCTGCTCCTCCTCCGGGTCCAGAAGCGGATACGGGTGCGTCCTCTGGTAGATCTCCTCGCTTGGGAAGACGAGCTCGCTATCGGTCAGCTTCACCAGGTACTTCGGTTTCCCGTCGGCGGCGTCCTCCTCGATGATTGATTGGACTTCGGCCGGGGACTCGTACCAGACCCACTCACAGATGTTCGCGGCGATCCGGGGCTCGTACACGAAGTTCATGAAGTTGTGGGCGTCGGTCGGGTGCTCGGCGCCCGCGGGGATGGCCATGTTGTCGGTCCACCGGGTCCCGCCCTCCTCGGGGAGGATGAACCGGAGGTTAGGGTTGTCGAGCTGGAGGGCGAACACGTCTCCGGACCACGCCATCGAGACGGCCAGGCTACCCAGCGCCAGCTGGTCGGCGTAGTCGTTGCCGTAGAAGCCGCGGAAGTTGTCTCGGTGCTCCAGGAGGAGCTGCTGGGCCTTCTCGGCGTCCGCGATCGAAGGCTCAGTCGGGTCGATCCCCTGAACGAGCATGGCGAAATTGAACGTGTCCCGCATCTCCAGGAACATCCCCACACGACCGGCGAACTTGGGATCGAACAGATCATTGATGCTGGTGAGCTCCCGTTCGGTGAGAGAGATGTCGTAGCCGATCCCGGTGATGCCTGCCGCCCAGGGGATGCTGTAGGAGTTGCCGGGGTCGTATCCCGGGTCCTTGAACTTCTCCCGCGCGTTAGCCTGGAAGTTGGGGAGCCGGTCCAGGTGGAGCCGCTCTAGGTACCCGAGCCGGGCCATCTTCTCGATCAACCAGTCCGAGACCACGATGATGTCGTAGCCGGTGGACTGGCCGGCGGCCAGGGGCTCGCGGATGGTCCCGAAGAATTCCTCGTTGTCGTTGATGACCACGTTGTAGCTCATGTCCACGCCGAACTGGTCCGAGAACGATTCGATGGTGGGGCTGATCGGCCCCTTCTTGTCGATATACAGGGGCCAGTTGGCCATGACCAGCTCACCGGCCTCCGGTGGGAGCGGCTCCAGGCCTCCCCCCGTTCCCCGCTGAGCCTCCACCCCGCACGCGGCCAGCAGGGCCATGGCGCCCAGGTACACGGACCCTCTCCCCGCCCTTCGCAGCAGCTCCCGCCGGGACACCGGGGTCTGCAGTCCGTCGAACAACCGGTCCAAGTCAGTCACCATCATCTCCTTCCCTCGACGCCTCCAACACGAAAGTGTGCTCCGGGTGCCACGTCAGCACGACCTCCTCCCCGGCCGTGGGGGGCCGGTCCGTCGACGTTCCCAGGTTCTGCGCGTACACGGTGAGTGTCTTCCCGGCCCGGGTCTCGACCGTGTACACGTTGCTCACCCCCACGAACGTGGCCACCTTCACCGTTCCCTCGATCTCGTTGTCGCCACCATCCGGCCCGGCGCCCGACTGGCGGACGTGGATCTTCTCCGGCCGGACACCGAGCTTGATGGCCCCGTCCATCCCGTGGAGAGAGCCGGTGGGGACCCGGATCTTCTCGCCAGAGGTCAGCACCACCGTGCGGAGCTCACCGTCCGGCGGACCCACCGTCCCCTCCAGGAGGTTCGAGGCCCCCAGGAAGCCCGCCACGAACTCGGTGGCGGGGCGCTCGTACACGTCCTGGGGCGGCCCCACCTGGTCGACCTTTCCGTCGCGCATCACCGCGAGGCGGTCGGACATGGTCATGGCCTCCTCCTGGTCGTGCGTCACGTAAATGAAGGTGATCCCGATCTCGTGCTGGATGGCCTTCAGCTCGAGCTGCATCTGCTTGCGCAGCTTCAGGTCGAGGGCTCCCAGCGGCTCGTCGAGGAGGAGGACCTGGGGCTCGTTGACAAGGGCCCGGGCCAGGGCCACGCGCTGCTGCTGGCCCCCGGAGACCTGGGTGGTGCGGCGCCGCTCGAAGCCCGGAAGGCGGACCAGCTCCAGGATCCGGCCCACCCGGCCGCCGATCTCGTCAGCGGGGACGCCTTTCCTGCGGAGGCCGTAGGCCACGTTATCGAACACGTTGAGGTGGGGGAACAGCGCGTACGACTGGAACACCGTGTTCACGTCTCGCCGGTAGGGCGGCAGCCCGGCCACGTTCACCCCAGCAAGCTCGATGGTGCCCGAGTCGGGCAGCTCGAACCCCCCGATCATCCTGAGCGTGGTGGTCTTGCCGCATCCCGACGGGCCCAGCAGGCTGAAGAACTCGCCCCGGTTGACGTCCAGGGAGATGTTGTCGACGGCGACCACGTCGCCGAAG
Organism: Actinomycetota bacterium; assembly: GCA_046726855.1. Classification (GTDB taxonomy): domain Bacteria; phylum Actinomycetota; class UBA4738; order UBA4738; family CALAEC01; genus JBKPBL01. The sequence continues at coordinate 5,776 of JBKPBL010000031.1, forward strand.
CGTTTGGTCACGCCGAGAAGGCGGACATCCGCCTGGTCCGGGGCGCCCGCCCCCGAAGGGAACCCCATGGTTCAGAAGCCTAACCAGAGAAGGTCAACAGCGCTTGGCCGGGCCGCCAAATCGATTGGCGGCTCTTTGGGCCGCTCTGTATAGTTGAGATTGTGAAAAGTTTCACAAGCGTCCCCGGCGGTCCGGAAGCACCTCGGAAGGACCCGGCCGCGGGTCGCTTGGCTCCTGGGGGGGCCGATAGAATCGCCCGAAGCATGGCCCCTCGCCCGAACGACTCCTGGAGCGGATTCGGGACCGGGTGGGCGGCCACAGGGACGCTTCTGGCCGGCATCCTCGTGTGGGGTGGCATCGGCTGGCTGATCGACCGGCTGGCCGGGACCGAGCGGTGGTTCCTGGCGATCGGGATGATCGTCGGCGCCGGCGCTGGCATCTACCTCGTCTACGTCAAGTACGGGAAGGATCAGGGTGGATCCTGAAGAACGGCGGCCCGAGCACATCATGGTCCGGCGGGCCGTGGCCGGCGGCGCTCTTGCGGCGCCCCTGGCGTTCGCCCTCGGCGGCGCTCTGGCGGGCTGGGAGGGCGGCCTCTCGGCCCTGATCGCGGTCGTCGTGGTGGTCGTCAACTTCGCCGCGCACGGCCTGTCGCTGGCCTGGGCGGCCGGGATCTCGATCCCCGCTCTCCAGGGGGTTGCCCTGGGCGGCTTCGTGGTCCGGATGGGGATCATCGTGGGTCTCCTGTTC
>JBKPBL010000032.1:0-5017 GCA_046726855.1 Actinomycetota bacterium
CCGCGGAGGTCCTCGATCTTCTGGGCCCGCTCCCGCCTGGCCAGGTCGGCCAGCCGTGCTTTGAGGATCCGCATGGCCACCGCCCGGTTCTGCATCTGGCTCCTCTCGTTCTGACACGCGGCGGACACGCCGGTGGGGACATGAGTGATCCGCACCGCGGAGTCGGTCACGTTCACGTGCTGTCCTCCCGCGCCGCTGGACCTGTACGTCTCGATCCGGAGGTCCTTGGGGTCGATCTCAACCTCCTCGTCCTCGGGGAGCAGGGGGATCACGTCCAGGCTGGCAAACGAGGTGTGCCGCCGCTGCTGGGCGTCGAACGGCGAGAGCCGAACCAGGCGATGAACCCCTCGCTCGGCGGAGAGGAGCCCGTACGCGTTCGAGCCCCGGACGATGAACGTGGCGCTCTTGATCCCCGCCTCCTCGCCCGGGCTGACCTCGTCCAGCTCCGTCTCCAAACCCTCGCGCTCGGCCCACCGCAGGTACATCCGGAGCAGCATCTCGGCCCAGTCCTGGGACTCGGTCCCCCCCGCGCCCGCGTGGAGGCTGGCGATTGCGTCGCTGGCGTCGTACTCACCGGACAGGAGCGAGGCCAGCTCGAGCCTGGCCATCTCGGCCTCGAGGCGGTCCAGGCCGGAGAGCAGCTCCCTCTCGGTCTCGGGGTCGGGGGTCTCGTCGAGGAGCTGGTCCAGGACCTCGGCCTCCTCGAGTCGCTCGGCCAGCCGGTCGTATCGGTCCAGGTCCTGGCGAAGCCGGGCCAGCGATGTGGTCAGCTCCTGGCCGCGGGCCGGGTCCTCCCACACGCCGGGCTCGGAGAGCTGCTTCTCCAGGGCCTCCGCCTCCCGGCGCTTGCGGTCGAGGTCAAAGGTACTCCTTCGCGCTGGCCAGCCGACCGGCGAGGTCCTCGATCCGCTCGGTGTGATCGGTCATCGGGCTAGGCGGTGCTGGCCCCGTGGCATTTCTTGTACTTCCGGCCCGAGCCGCAGGGACAGGGCGCGTTACGGGGGATCTTCCCCGAGACCGCCCCGGCCCCCTGCGCGGGAGCCTGGGCCTGCTTTCCGGGGCCGGAGGCCACCAGTCGCTGCGGCCGGGGGCGGGCCGGCTCGTCGGGGCGGACCAGCTCGACCCGGTAGATGTACCGGACGAACTCCTCCACGATCGTGCCCTTCATCGACTCGAACATCTCGTGGGCCTCGCGCTGGTACTCGACCAGTGGGTCACGCTGTCCGTAGGCCCGGAGGTGGATCCCCTCCTCCAGATAGTCCATCTCGTACAAGTGCTCGCGCCACTTGTTGTCGGTGACCGAGAGCAGGACCATCCGCTCGAGCTCCCGCATCACGTTCTCGCCGAGGTCCTGCTCCCGGCGGTCGTAGGCGGCCACGGCCTCCTGAAGGACCTTCTCCCGGATCTGGTCGGCGTCATCGATCGCCTCGAGATCAGCCTTGGACAGGGTGCTCGGGTATGTCCCGTGGATCGCGGTGAGGAGGCCCTCCAGATCCCATTCCTCGGGGTAGATCTCCTTGCTCACGTACTGGGCGACGGTCCCATCGATGACCTCCGCCACCATGTCCACGGCCTGGTCCCGGAGGTCCTCCCCCTCCAGGATGCGGCGCCGGTCCCCGTAGACGATGTGCCGCTGGGTGTTCATGACCTCGTCGTACTTGAGTACGTTCTTCCGGCGCTCGAAGTTGACCCCCTCCACCTGCTTCTGGGCGTTCTCGATGGCCCGGGTGACGATCTTCGCCGTGATCGGCTCGTCCTCCGGCCACTTGAAGCGGTTCATCACTGACTCGATCCGCTGGGCGGCGAAGAGGCGCATCAGGTCGTCCTGGAGCGACAGGAAGAACCTCGACTCTCCGGGGTCGCCCTGTCGGCCGGACCGGCCCCGGAGCTGGTTGTCGATCCGCCGGGACTCGTGCCGCTCGGTGCCCAGGACGTACAGGCCACCCACCTGCACGACCTCATCGTGCTCGGCCCCCGTCTGCTTCTTGAACATCTCCAGGATCGGCTCGAACTCCCGCTCGTACTGGGCCCGCTCCTCCTCGTCCATCTCGAACAGCAGATACTTGTCGTTGTCCCAACCCTGGGCGGCCATCTCCTGGCGAGCCAGGTACTCGGGGTTGCCACCGAGCATGATGTCCACCCCTCTTCCGGCCATGTTCGTGGCCACCGTCACCGCGCCCTTCCTTCCGGCCTGGGCGATGATCATGGCCTCCTTCTCGTGGTGCTTGGCGTTCAGGACGTGGTGGGGGACGCCTCGGCGGTTCAGGTAGCCGGCCAGCTTCTCGGACTTCTCGATCGAGACGGTGCCCAGGAGGATGGGCTGGCCCTGTTCGTGCCTCTCGGCCACGTCCTCGACCACGGCCCGCCACTTGGCGTCCTCTGTCTTGTAGATCAGATCCTGCTGGTCCTGCCGGATCATGGGCATGTTGGTGGGGATCTCCACCACGCCCAGCTTGTAGACCTCCTCGAACTCCCGGGCCTGGGTCTTGGCGGTGCCGGTCATTCCCGCGAGCTTGTCGTACATCCGGAAGTAGTTCTGGATGGTGATGGTGGCCAGGGTCTGGTTCTCCTCCTTGATCCGGACCCCTTCCTTGGCCTCGATGGCCTGGTGAAGACCCTCGGAGTAGCGCCGACCGTGGAGGATCCGGCCGGTGAACTCGTCGACGATCAGGACCTCGCCGTCCTTGACGATGTACTCCACGTCCCGCTTGTACAGCTCCTTGGCCCTCAGGGAGTTCTGGAGGTGGTGGACCAGCGGGGTGTGGACGTGCTCGTAGAGGTTGTCGATGCCCAGGTGCTCCTCCACCCGGCGGACCCCGTCCTCGGTCACGGCCACGGTGCGCTTCTGCTCATCGACCTCGTAGTCGGCGTCCCTCTTCAGCCGGGGAGCGAGCCTGGCGAACGTCTGGTACCACTTGGCCGAGTCCTGGACCGGGCCGCTGATGATCAGCGGGGTACGGGCCTCGTCGATCAGGATGGAGTCGACCTCGTCGACGATGGCGTAGTGGTGGCCTCGCTGGACCATGTCGGGCATCCGCATGGCCATGTTGTCCCGGAGATAGTCGAAGCCGAACTCGTTGTTGGTCCCGTACGTGATGTCGGCGGCGTACGCGGGACGCCGCTGCTCCGGGGTCATCTGGGCCTGGATCAGGCCGACCGAGAGCCCCAGGAGACGGAAGATCGGCCCCATCCACTCGGAGTCCCTCTTGGCCAGGTAGTCGTTGACCGTGACGATGTGGACCCCCTGGCCCTCGAGGGCGTTCAGGTAAGCCGGCATGGTGGAGACCAGGGTCTTGCCCTCGCCGGTCTTCATCTCGGCGATGCTCCCGTCGTGGAGCACTGCCGCGCCCATGACCTGGACGTCGAAGTGTCGCTGGCCGAGGGTCCGGCGGGCCGCCTCGCGCACGCAGGCGAAGGCCTCGGGGAGGAGGTCGTCCAGGGTCTCCCCCTCCTTCAGCCGGCGCTTGAACTCGTCGGTCCTGCCGGCCAGGTCCGCGTCGGAGAGCTCCTCGATCTCCGGCTCGAACGTGGCCACCAGGCCGGCCAGGTGCTCGTAGTGCTTACGCTTACGGCTCTCGCCGATCTCGGTGATCTTGCCAAGTACCAAGAGGGATCCAGTCGGGTCGGGTCCGACATCCGATTGTACAGGCAGGTGCGGCCTATCCCTCGGAGAGGGAGGTCACCTCGGCAACCCGTGGGCGCCCCAGCGTGACCAGGCACACCGCGGCGCCGGCCAGGACGACGATCGCCCCGACCACAAGGACGCCCAGGCCCGCCATCTCGAAGACCACCGCCGCGCTGAATACCCCCGCGGCCGCGGCCAGGCTGGCGATCAGGTCCGAGAGTCCGAGGGCCCCGGCTCGCTCGGCCGGGCTCGCCAGGTCGCTCAGTGTCGCGGTGGAAGCGACGTACCCGGCCGGCCAGCCCACCCCGATGAGGATCACCCCCCAGCGGAGCCTGGACTACTTGATGTCGAGCAGCTTCTCCCGGACCGCGTAGATCACGGCCTCCATCCGGGAATGGAGCTGGAGCTTCTCCAGGATGTTCCGGATGTGGTTCTTGACCGTGTTCTCCGCGATGAAGAGGTCCTTGGCGATGTCCCGGTTGCCCAATCCCTTGGCCACCAACTTGAGGACCTGGAGCTCGCGATCCGTCAGCCTGGGCGGTGCAAGGGGCTGGCGGTCGTCGGCCCGCTTGGTCATGGCCTGGAACTCCGCCAGGAGCTTCGAGGCCATCGCCGGCGAGATCCGGGAGTGCCCCTCGTGCACCGAGCGGACAGCCTCGGCTACCTCATCGGAGGAGATCTCCTTCAGGAGATAACCGGAGGCTCCCGCCTTGATCGACTCGTACAGGTCCACTTCCTCGTCGCTGTTCGTCAGGACAATGATCTGGACGTGAGGCAGAAGCTCCTTGATCCTGTGGGTGGCCTCGATGCCCGAGCGACGTGGCATCCGGACGTCCATGAGCACCACGTCGGGCATCAGCTCCTGGGCCCGATCCACCGCCTGCTGGCCGTCGTGGGCCTCGCCGACCACCTCGATGTCCTGCTCCTTCTCCAGGACCATCTCCAGGCCTCGGCGGAACAGAGCGTGGTCGTCGGCGATCATGACCCGGAGGGTCTCCGGGGGGCTACCCCCGGAGGGGGTCTTCTGGCTCACGGCCTACTCCTGCTCGGGGGCGGACGGCTGGGGGGTGTCTCCCCGCGGTGCGGACATTCCGAGCGATTTTAGCCGATGGGCCCCGCCAAGCATGCGGGCCCGGCGCCGGTCGCGGTCCTTTGTGATCTGACGCTCCAGCCGCTCCACGACCCTGTCGACCGCGGTATCCACGTCCCCTGCGGTGGCGGAGGCCCTGAACGTCCGACGCCCCGAGCGGCAGGAGGCCTCCACGCGATGGCCTCCCCCGATCCGGCCTCGAGCCTCCCGGATCACCTCGACCTCGACCCGGCCCAGGCGCGGGTCGAGGCGGCCCAGCCTGGCCAGCTTCCGGACCACGTGGCTCCGGATCCGTCCGGTGA
>JBKPBL010000033.1:0-4844 GCA_046726855.1 Actinomycetota bacterium
CCACCGGGTCACCCTTCTGGTCGGTGATGGTCACCTCCGGGCCGTTCTTCGCGTTGGCGAAGGCGGGCTCGTCGTACCAGCCCACCACGAACTCGTAGTCACCGACCCGTCGCTCTTCATGTGCCGACGCGGGTGCTGCAGGGAGTAGCACTAGCGCTCCCGCCGTCAGCACGAGCAACCGACGAGCTGCAGTTCGCATGAATCCTCCTTCCGGTTTCGGAACGAGCACGAACGCCGAGCAACTCGGCGTACGGATTGAGTTGGGCTACCGGGAGATCGGAGGACCCCGCAGGGTCAGGCCGCCGACGGCCAGGTGAGCCGGCGACCAGGTGGAGTTCGACGTTCCGACCGGCCGGATGGCTCGTGGAGCCCGAGCCCCGCCGCGACTCCGCGAGGCCACGATAGCCTCCACAACTCGAGCCAGGAGGGCAACGAGCGCCGCCCCGACGAACGCCGTGAGGATCTGGGCGATGATGCCGATCCCCAGGACGGGCTCGCCGGCCAGCTCGACCAGCGAACCGCCGACGGTCAGCCGCTCGGCACCCTCCAGCAGGACGAACCCCAGCACCTGGACGAGGGCGAGCCGGCGCGCCAGCCCCACGAAGGTTTCTGCGGTGGAGGATCCCCCGGAGCCCCTGACGCCCTTCCAGACCAGGCTGGCGAGGCCGGCCACCAGCAGCGCCATCGCCAGCGAGGCGACCAGGGTCCAGTACCGGTGCCCGGTCGCAGCCAGCAGCGCCTGGCGGTGATGAGGGTTCGGCTCGGCCAGGAAGAACGCGGCCGAGTGGGCGAGAACCACGGCCACGGCGGCCATGCCGCCCAGCAGCAGGCGGTCTCGTGCGCCCACGCTTCGGGCCATCTTGGTGGATTGTAGTGCGGGCCTCGTTTTTCCGCCTTACACGGCCCTCCGGGGGTGAACCGGGCTCGAGCGGGACGTGCAGGTTGGCGAGCGGACCTGGCGGTGTGACCTGGGTGGACGTAGGATGACCGCGTGAACCGGCTCCGCTTGTTGGCGGGCCCGGTACCGAGCGCCCCCTTCGGCACGGGCCGACTGTGTCCCCCGACCGGCTTGGCGCCCCTGTGGGGTGGGTGATCAGCCTGCCCCGAGCGCGAAGACGGACGTTCTCTTGGGTCCTTCTGGTGACCGCGGTTGTGCTCGCCGGTCCGTTGGCTTCCCCGGCTGCCGCTCATACGTTCGTCGACTCGACGGATCCGAAGGCCGGCTCGACCGAGACCAAGGCGCCCCGCTACGTGGTCATGCGCTTCACAGAGCCGGTGGAGGTGGGGTTCGGGGGCATCGAGGTGTTCGCACCAGAAGGCGAGCGGGTCGACGTCGGGGAGACCGAGTACATCGAGGGAGAGGACACCGCAATCCGGGTCGGGCTGAGCGACGAGCTTCCGAACGGGTGGTATGTGGTGGAGTGGCGTGTCGTCGCCGAAGACGGACATCCGCGGGAGGGTCGCTTCCTCTTCCGCCTCAAGCAGCCCAAGCCGTCCTCGATGGAGGGCACTCCCTCCCCCGCGCCTCCGATGCAGCCGCCGGCTCCCGGTGGCACGGGGACCATGACCGAGGCCCACGAGGGCGCCGGCACCCTCCCTGGATTCCTCCTCGGCGTCACGCAATGGTTCCTCTTCGCCTCGCTGCTACTGCTTGTGGGGATGGGGGGCTTCGCGCTGTTCGCCTGGTGGCCGGCCGCGCGGCTCGCCAGGCCACCCGAGGTCGAGGAGGCCTTCTGGCCCCGCTGGCGTCGGGTCATGCTGGGGGCCTGGGGCGTGGCGCTGATCGCGTCGGCGGTGTCGCTGGTGATGGAGGGGGCCGTGGCCGCCGACGTCCCGATCGGGGAAGCGATTTCGATGGACATCATCGTCGCCGTGCTGGGAACACGGTTCGGCGCGGCCACGGTGATCCGCATCGGCGTGCTGGTTCTCGTGGGCGGCCTGTTCCTGCGAGCCCGGGCCGGCATGCCGCGGGGTGTCCTCGTGCCTGCGGGAGTTACACGAAGCGTCGGTGCTGCCGCTACCCCGGCCCCCGTCCCTCCGTCCTCCGTCGTGATCTGGGCCGTCCTGGGTGTGGGCGTCCTGGCTACGGTTAGCCTGGCCGGACACGCCGCGAGCGGCTCAACCGTCGTATTGGCGGTGACTCTGGACGTGGCCCACCTCCTCGCCGGTTCACTCTGGATCGGGGGCCTGTTCGGCCTGGTCTTCCTGGCCATGCCGGCCACTCGACTCGTCGGCCAGCGACCTCGCGTCGAGATGCTGGCGCCGATCGTGTCCCGCTTCTCCAACGCGGCCCTGATCTCCGTGACCGCGCTCGTGGTGACGGGAGCCGTGCGTGGGTGGCTGGAGATCCGCACGTGGGCCGCCTTGACCGGTGAGTCGTACGGCATCGCGCTGCTCACGAAGCTGGCCGTGGTCGTCCCGCTGATTGCCCTGGGAGTGGTCAACAACCGGTGGACCCGACCCAGGATCCGCCGGGCCGCGGAGGACGCCGCCCTGACCGGGTCCGGTGCCAGGGGGATTCGGATTCTGGGCCGGCTGGTGCTCGTGGAAGTGATCCTCGTAGCCGTGGTTCTGGGTGTGACCGCCGTGCTGGTTCACCTGGCGCCGCCTGTGGATGCGATGGGCGGAGGGCACTAAGTCACTGGGTCAAGCTGGACGAAGGCTCCGGGAACCCAAGTCCCTGGAGCCCTCCGTACAATGGCTGGCGTGTCTCGGGAGCACTACTACGGGGGTCAGGCCGTCCTCGAAGGGGTGATGATGCGGGGCCGCGACCAGTGGGCCATCGCGGTCCGGCGCCCGGCCGGCGACCTCCACCTCGAGGGTCACGAGATCGACTCGATCGCCAAGCGGTTCCGAGCATTCCGGTGGCCCGGTCTTCGGGGGGTTATCGCCCTTGGACAGGCCCTGGCGATAGGCGTGAAGGCACTCACGATCTCGGCCAACCAGTCGGCCGAGGAGCAGGAGAAGCTCACGCCCCGGCAGATGGCCTTCTCGTTGGTCATCGCCCTTGTGATCTTCATCGGCGTGTTCGTGGTCGTACCGGCCGTGGTGTCGAACTTCGCTCGAAATCAAGTGGGGTCGGGGATCCTCCTCAATGTATCGGAGGGGTTGTTCCGGGTGCTTCTGTTCCTGGGCTACCTGTGGCTGATCAGCCGGATGAAGGAGATCCGCCGTGTGTTCGAGTACCACGGGGCGGAGCACAAGACCATCGCCGCGTACGAGAACAGCGCTCCTCTCGAGCCGGCGTCCGTGGACCGGTTCTCCACTCTCCACGTCCGTTGCGGAACGAACTTCCTGTTGATCGTGATGATCCTCACGATCTTCGTGTACGCGTTCTTCGGAACCCCCGCGTTGCCCTGGAGGATCGGGTCGCGGCTCCTGGCCATACCCATCATCGCGGGGCTGGCCTTCGAGCTCCTCCGGCTGGGGGCTCGTTTCCACGGCACGCCGATAATGCGGGTGCTGATGGCCCCGGGGTTGTGGCTCCAGAAGATCACCACGAAGCCTCCGGCCCCGGACCAGATCGAGGTGGCCATCGCGGCGTTCGAGGAGGTCCGGCGGATGGAGGGTGCCGCGGCCGCCGGCGGCGCCGCGGAGTCCCCGGCACCACCGATCCCCGAACCCGAGTAACCGCGCTCCCAGCGCGGATAATGAATCGGCCATGCGCGAACGGCTCGACGAGATCAAGAGGACCTACGAGGACCTGACCCGGGAGCTATCCAGCCCTGGGGTCGCCTCCGATCCTTCGCGCCTGCGCGAGCTGGGGAAGCGACATCGCGAGCTGGATGAGATCGTCGGCACCGACCGCGAGTACCGGAAGGCGCTGGCCGACACGGAGGACGCCCGGGCCCTGGCCCGCGACGAGAGCGACCCGGAGAGCCAGGCCTTCTACCGGCAGGAGGCGGCCGAGGCCGCGGAGCGGGCCCGGAAGCTGGAGGAGCGGCTGGAGGTCCTGCTCCTTCCCAAGGACCCCAACGACGAAAAGAACGTGATCCTGGAGATCCGGGCCGGAGCCGGTGGCCAGGAGGCCGCCCTGTTCGCCTCTGACCTCACGATGATGTACCGGCGGTACGCCGAGAGGCATCGCTGGAAGAGCGACGTCCTCTCCTCGAGCCCATCGGACCTGGGCGGGTTCAAGGAGATCGTGCTGGAGGTCAAGGGCGACCGAGCGTACAGCCGCCTCAAGCACGAGTCAGGGGTCCACCGGGTCCAGCGGATCCCCGAGACCGAGTCGGGGGGTCGGATCCACACTTCGACCGCGACCGTCGCGGTGCTTCCCGAGGCCGAGGACGTCGAGGTGGCCATCCGGCCCGAGGACGTCCAGGTCGACGTGTTCCGCTCGAGCGGGCCCGGAGGCCAGTCTGTGAACACGACCGACTCCGCGGTTCGGGTCACCCACGAACCCACCGGGATCGTGATCGCGGTGCAGGAGGAGCGGTCACAGCTCCAGAACCGAGAGAAGGCCATGCGGTACCTCCGGGCCAGGCTGCTGAAGCTGGAGCACGAGCGTCAGCAGCAGGAGGAGGCGGAGGCCAGGAGGGCCCAGGTGGGGACGGGGGAGCGATCCGAGAAGATCCGGACGTACAACTACCCCCAGAACCGGGTCACCGATCACCGGATCGGGCTGACCTCACACCGGCTGGGCGAGATCCTCCAGGGAGACCTGGACCAGTTCGTGGAGGCCCTCACCGCCCGGGAACGCTCGGAGCAGCTTCGCGCCTCGGGATGAGCGGAGCGTGGCCCTCCTCGTGAGACCGGCCCAGGTCGTGGCCAGGTCCACCGAGTACCTCGAGCGCCACGGGGTTGAGAGCCCGCGGGAGGCGGCCGAGGCGCTCCTGATGTAC
>JBKPBL010000034.1:0-3505 GCA_046726855.1 Actinomycetota bacterium
CCGGTACTTCATCGCCGAGGAGCTGGGCGTGTCGCCCTCGAAGGTGGAGGCCATGACCCTGGGCTCCCACGGCGAGGCCATGGTCCCCCTTCCGGGGCGGGCCACGGTGGACGGCAAGCCGCTCCGCGAGCTCGTCGACGAGGAGACGCTGGAGCGCCTGTACACCCGCACCCGGGAGGCGGGCGCGGAGATCGTCGGGTACCTGAAGAAGGGCAGCGCCTACTACGCGCCCTCGGCCGCCGTGGCCCAGATGGTGGACGCCATCGTCGGCGACACCAAGGACGTGCTTCCGGCGTGTGCCTGGTGCTCGGGCCAGTACGGCGTCTCCGATGTCTACGTCGGCGTCCCGGTCCGACTCGGGCGGGGCGGAGTGCAGGAGATCGTGGAGCTGGAGCTCTCCGACTCGGAGGCGGCGGCGCTCCGCGAGGCGGCGGAGGGGATCCGCACCAAGTGTGCGGACCTGGCCAAGCTCGACCGATGAGCAGAGGGGTTCAGCCTCCGCTGCCCCCACCGTTCCCGCCTAGAATCGGATCGAAGGGAGGTTGAGCGTGCCCCGAGGTCAGTCCGACTACGTTCGGGACTTCTTCCGGAACCTCAGGTCCGATGAACCGTACGGTCGATGGCTCCGGCGGGTGGCTCGCAACCGGTACAGGGCGAGGTTGTTCCTGGGCTGCTGTGACCATCCCGGAGAGCCGGGCTGTTGAATGCCACCTCGGGGGAAGCCCGGTCGGGCTTCCGGTGAGCGGGGAGAGCACTAGGCCTTCGTTCCCTCGGCCGGCACGGCCCGCTGAGGAATCCGTCCCCGTCAACGGAACCGACTGATCACCGCGTCGGCCACCTCGTCGGTCCCGGCCCTCCCCCCCATGTCGGGCGTGAGGGTCTCGCCGTTCCGGAGCACCTCGGCCACGGCCCCTTCCACCCGGGCGGCCTCCTCGTCCTCCGCCAGATGCCGGAGGAGCATCCCGGCCGAGAGGATCATGGCGATCGGGTTGGCCACGCCCTTCCCGGCGATGTCGGGGGCGCTCCCATGAACCGGCTCGAACACCGCGTACTCCCAGCCCAGGTTGGCTCCCGGGGCCAGTCCGAGGCCGCCGACCAGGCCGGCACACAGGTCGGAGATGATGTCGCCGTAAAGGTTGGGCAGTAGGAGCACGTCCAGGGTCTCGGGCTCCCAGGCCAGCCACATGGCCAGCTCGTCGACCTGCATCTCCCGGAGCTCGACATCCGGGTACTCCGGCGCCACCTCGAGCGCGGTGGCCAGGAACAGGCCGTCGGAGAACTTCATGATGTTCGCCTTGTGCCCCACGGTGGCGTGCTTGCGGCCGTGGCGCCGCGCGAACTCCAGACCGAAGCGCACAACACGCCGGGTCCCGGTGGCCGAGATGGGCTTGACCGTGACCCCCGCATCCGCGGGGAGCGCGTACCCGCCCAGGCGGGCCAGCTCCTCGCGCAGCCGGGCGGTCTGGGGAGATCCGCGCTCGAACTCAACCCCCTGGTAGAGGTCCTCGGTGTTCTCCCGGATCACCACGAGATCGACCCCGGGATGGCGCGTGGGGACGCCGGGGAAATGGCGGGAAGGGCGAACCGCGGCGAACAGATCCAGCTCCTGCCGAAGGGTCACGTTGACGCTTCTGAATCCGGTTCCCACCGGCGTTGTGATGGGGCCTTTCAGCGCCGTGCGTGAGTCGGTGATGGCCCGGAGGACCCGATCTGGAAGCGGTGTCCCCTCTCGCTCCATCACGGCGGCCCCGGCCTCATGGACGTCCCAGTCGACCTCCACGCCGGTGGCGTCGATAACCCTCCGTGCCGCCGCCGTGACCTCGGGGCCGATACCGTCGCCGGGGATCAGCGTGACCCGATGTCGCACCCGGTCAGGCTAGCCGGGATCACGCCGGGTGGCGTCAGGAGGCCTTCTTGCGGTCCACCGCTCGCTGGAGCTGGGCCTTGTTCATCCTGGAGCGGCCCTTGATCCCCAGCTGCCGGGCCTCGTTGTAGAGCTGCTCGCGGGTCCGGCCCCGCGGCCCGCGGGTTCCCGACCGGATGCCGCCGCGGCGGCTCGACGAGATGTCCCGTACCGACGTCCGAGATCGAGTCCGGGCCTGCCCGGTCCGGGCCCGCTCCTTCTGGACGGTCCTCGCAGCGATCTCCTTGGCTCGACGATCGCTGGAACCGCGCTTCTTCTGGCTGCGCTTGATGTGCTCGTACTTCCGCTCCTGTTTGCGTGTCCACTCGTCTCGAGGCATCGTTTCCCTCCTTCCTTGGTTTTCTTCCCGGCTGGTTGGGGCGAAAACACGGTCAGGGCCGGTGAGCCCGGGAGCCGTCGTTCAGGTCAGGCGCCCGAACATGATGGCCCGTTTGACCTCCTGGATCGCCCTGGTCACCTTGATGCCCCTGGGGCAGGCCTCGGTGCAGTTGAACGTGGTCCGGCACCTGAACACCCCGGTCCGCTCCTCCAGGATGTCCAGGCGCTCCTGGGCTCCGCGGTCGCGGGAGTCGAAGATGAAGCGGTGGGCGTTGACGATGGCCGCGGGCCCCACGTATCCCTCGTCGCCCCAGAAGATCGGACAGGCCGTGGTGCAGGCCGCGCACAGGATGCACTTCGTGGTGTCGTCGAACCGCTCCCGCTCCTCCGGCGTCTGGAGCCGCTCCCGGTCGGGGGGCGGGTCCTCGTTGATCAGGTAGGGGAGCATCTTCTCGTACCCCCGGAAGAACGGCTCCATGTCGACGATGAGGTCCTTCAGTGGCTGAAGCCCCCTGATCGGCTCCACCGTGACGCTCGGGGCCACATCCTTGACCAAGACCCTGCAGGCCAGGGCGTTCTGGCCGTTGATCACCATTGCATCGGAGCCGCAGATCCCGTGGGCGCAGGAACGGCGGAGAGCCAGGGTGCCGTCATGGCGCCACTTGACCTCGTGGAGGGCTTCCAGGACATGGTCCCAGGGCTCCATGTCCACGGTGAACTCGTCCCACCAGGGGTCCTCCCGTACCTCGGGGTTATACCGGCGGATACGAAGCGTTAGCTCCATCAGATCCGGAGCAGTATCCACACCGTCAGCGCCGTGCCCACGACCGCCGTGCCGTAACAGAGAAACGCCACCAGCCGCTTCCACCGGTGGACCCCCAGCTGGTGGTGGACCGTGAAGCGAAACCGGTGAGCCCAGTGGTAGAGCGGCATGACCACAAGGATCCCCAGGTACAGCCTGGCAAGGGGATGGCGTACGAGTTCCAGCACCCGTTCGTAGGCCAGGGCCCCCTCGGGGAGCCACCCGGCGGCAAAGGCGATCCCCAGGATCGCCACATTGATGGGGATCAGGAACGCCGCCACCATTCCTCCTGCGGAGAAGAGGGCCCAGAACACGCGCTCCCTCGAGGGGAGCATCAGGTAGAGGTCGTGTCTCTCCTCCGGGGCGGCCTCCCCCTCGGAGTCGGCGAGGACATCGTCGAGGGACGGCCCGCCCGTCTTGGTGGGCCGCTCCGTCATCGCGCGAACCAGATGGTGAAGTAG
>JBKPBL010000035.1:0-3862 GCA_046726855.1 Actinomycetota bacterium
TGACCACACTGGAGGGTGCGGACACCCCCGGGAAGGTCACGGCGATCTGCTCCAAGGCGCTTCGTCCGGCCCCCACCGACCCGACCATCCCCAGCGTGGCCGCGGTGTGCGTCTACCCCGCGCTGGTCCCGGTGGCCGCCGAGCGGCTCAGGGGGACGGAGGTCAAGGTGGCCAGCGTCGCCGGCGGGTTCCCCAGCGGGCTGGCCCCGCTGGAGGAGCGTCTGGACGAGATCCGCCGGGCAGTGGCCTGGGGAGCCCACGAGATCGACGTCGTCCTGAACCGCTCGGCCTTCCTGGCGGGCCGGTACGCCCAGGCGTACGAGGAGGTGGCCCTGTCGAAGGAGGCGTGCGGGAACGCCCACCTCAAGGTGATCCTGGAGACCGGCGAGCTCGGCTCATACGACCAGGTCCGCAAGGCCTCGATGCTGGCCATGGCGGCTGGCGCCGACTTCATCAAGACCTCCACGGGCAAGATCGGGACCAGCGCGACGTTCCCCGCGGCCCTGTGCATGATGGAAGCGATCCGCGACTACCACCACCAGACCGGGAACTTGGTGGGGATCAAGGTGGCCGGCGGGATCCGGAAGGCCAAGGAGGCCTGGATTTACCTGGTGATCCTCCACGAGACCCTGGGGCCCGAGTGGCTCACCCCGGACCGGTTCCGCCTGGGGGCCTCCACGCTCCTCAACGACCTGCTGATGCAGATCGACAAGGAGCGCACCGGCCGGTACCAGGGCCCCGAGTACTTCACGATCGACTGATGGCCGAGAAGAAGGACCTGGAGAGCCGCCATCCTTCGGCCCTGGCCGAGTCCACGCCGTTCGAGTACGCCCCGGCCCCCGAGTCCTCGGAGATCGTCACCCTCCAGGACCGCTACGGCCTGTTCATCGGGGGCGAGTTCGTCGACCCGAAGTCGGGGAAGTGGTTCGAGACCATCGACCCGGCCACGGAGGAGGCCCTGGCCGAGGTGGCCGAGGCAGGCCCTGAAGACGTCGACGTCGCGGTGACGGCCGGTCGGGACGGGTGGGAGCGCTACTGGCGTGATCTTCCGGGCCGCGAGAGGGCCAAGTACCTGTACCGGATCGCCCGGCAGCTCCAGGAGAGGTCTCGGGAGTTCGCCGTCCTCGAGTCGATGGACGGCGGGAAGCCGATCAAGGAGTCCCGAGACGTGGACCTTCCGCTCGCCGCGGCGCACTTCTTCTACTACGCGGGGTGGGCCGACAAGCTGGAGTACGCCTTTCCCGGCAGGATCCCCCGAGCCCTGGGCGTGGCCGGCCAGGTGATCCCGTGGAACTTTCCCCTGCTGATGGCGGCGTGGAAGCTGGCCCCCGCCCTCGCGACCGGGAACGTGGCCGTGCTCAAGCCGGCCGAGACCACCCCGCTGACCGCGCTCCTGCTGGCCGATGTCATCCAGGAGGCGGACCTCCCGCCGGGCGTGGTCAACGTGGTCACCGGGGCGGGCGAGACGGGCGCGAACGTCGTCGAACACGACGGCGTGGACAAGGTGGCGTTCACCGGCTCAACCGAGGTGGGAAAGATCATCCAGCGAGCCCTCGCCGGGACCAACAAGCGCCTGACGCTGGAGCTCGGTGGGAAGGCGGCCAACATCGTCTTCGAGGATGCCGCCATCGACCAGGCGGTCGAGGGGATCGTCAACGGGATCTACTTCAACCAGGGCCACGTGTGCTGCGCGGGCTCCCGGCTGCTGGTCCAGGAATCCGTGTTCGATCCGCTCCTGGAGAGGCTGAAGGAGCGTCTGGCCACGCTTCGCGTTGGTCATCCACTCGACAAGAACACCGACATCGGGGCGATCAACTCCAAGCAGCAGCTGAGCAAGATCGAGGAGCTAGTCGCATCGGGTGTGGAGGAGGGGGCGGAGATCTATCAACCCGCCTGCGATCTCCCGGAGCGAGGCTACTGGTTCCGCCCCACGCTGTTCACGGGGGTCAGTCAGTCCCACCGGATCGCCCGCGAGGAGATCTTCGGCCCGGTGCTGTCCATCCTCACCTTCCGGACGCCGGAGGAGGCCCTGGAGAAGGCCAACAACACCCCCTACGGGCTGTCGGCGGGGGTGTGGACCGAGAAGGGCTCGCGGATCCTGTGGATGACCTCGCGACTCCGGGCCGGGGTGATCTGGGCGAACACCTTCAACCGGTTCGATCCCTCGTCGCCGTTCGGCGGGTACAAGGAGAGCGGGTTCGGCCGCGAGGGCGGGCTCCACGGGCTCGAGTCCTACTTGGAGTTCGACGAGGACGGCGCCGATGGCTGACCGGCTGTCCGTCCGCAAGACCTACAAGCTCTTCATCGATGGGGCCTTCCCCCGGTCCGAGTCGAACCGCTCGTACCCGGTCAAGGACCCCGCCGGCGAGGTGGTCGCCCGGGCGGCCCGGGCCACCAAGAAGGACGTCCGCGACGCCGTGAGAGCCGCTCGGGCCGCGGTTCCGGGCTGGTCGGGGACGACCCCCTACAACCGCGGGCAGGTGCTGTACCGAACGGCCGAGCTGATGGAGGGCCGTCGTGCTCAGTTCGTCGACGAGGTGGGCCGCTCCGGCGCCCGTGACCCCGACCGAGAGGTGGAGGCGGCCATCGACCGGTGGGTGTGGTACACGGGTTGGTCGGACAAGATCCACCACGTTCTGGGCTCGGTGAACCCCGTGGCCGCCCCCTACTTCAACTTCACCATCCCGGAGCCCACGGGCGTGGTCGGGCTCGTGGCTCCCGAGGACCCCCTGCTGGGCCTGGTCTCACGGCTGGCACCTGCGGTGGTCTCCGGCAACTCCGCTGTGGTCTTAGCCTCGGAGCGGTGGCCCCTCCCGGCGATCACCCTGTGCGAGGTCCTGGGTACCTCGGACGTCCCCGGGGGCGTGATCAACGTCCTCACCGGCCACACCGCCGAGCTTGCCCGGACGCTGGCCGGCCACATGGACGTGAACGCGATCGACCTCGCCGGGGTTCCCGAAGACGCCCGTTCCGAGCTGGAGCGCATGGGAGCCGAGAACGTCAAGCGGGTGATACGCCCGACCCCTCCCGAGAGCGGCTGGCTCTCGGAGGAGGCTCAGAGTCCCTACGCCGTGACCGCTTTCATGGAGATGAAGACGGTCTGGCACCCCATGGGCGCGTGAGCGACGACACCCGGGGACTCAATCCGCTGGCGCAGATCGTCCGGTTCATCGGGCGGAGCGGCAAGCGGGTCGCGGTAACGATAGTTGGCTTCGTGGTGCTGATCGCCGGCCTGATCATGATGGTCACCCCGGGACCCGGAGTCATCGCCATCATCGCCGGGCTGGCCATCCTGGCCACCGAATACGCCTGGGCCGAGGTGATGCTGGACCGGGCCAAGCGAGGCGGCAAGGTCGTCGTCGAGCAGGCCACGGCGTCGCCCCTGCGGATCGCCCTCTCGGTGACGGCCACGCTGGCCGGGGTGACGGCCGTGGTCCTGTGGTTCGCCCTCCGCTGAGCGAGAGGCGGCTCTGGGCTCCAGAGCACCGCCATGTCCATGACGTGCGAGGAGGTGCAGGACCCGCTCACCGATCCACCTAAGGAATGCACCGGCGGTCAGGGGCTCACGAACTTTTACGGGAGTGGCCTGGTCGACGCCCTGGCGGCCGGACAGGCGTGACCTACGGAGGTGTCGGGGGCCGGGTCCGATCCGGCCCCCAACCCTTCTGAACTCACCGGCCCGGTCCGGTTGGTACGATTCCGGCGATGCCGCTCTACAAGGAGCAGGGGATCGTCCTCGGCTCGGTGAAGCTGGCCGAGGCCGACAAGATCGTCACCATCCTCACCCAGGGCTCCGGAAAGGTTCGAGCGGTGGCCAAGGGGATCCGCCGCACCACCTCGAGGTTCGGGGCCCGCCTGGAGC
>JBKPBL010000036.1:0-11754 GCA_046726855.1 Actinomycetota bacterium
GGTCGGACTCTGCCGCTCGGCGAGTGTCCGCCTGCTCGGCCATCCGGTCGTACTCCGGGCCGAACCGCTCCCGGAGGCGCTGTGACCGGCGCCGGCTGAGCACGAACGCCGCCATAGCCACGAGGATCAGGACTCCCAGACCGATCAGGACCCATACGAGGGGTTCCATCGATGTGCTCCTTCCGCTCCGGCGGGCAAGCCGAGCGGGCACCAATACGCACGTATCGATACCCTGCCGCGGGGACGGGAAACCAGATTGCCGGACAGGCCCGGCCGCATCGCTGCGAGCCGCTAGTCCTCGCCCGTGGCCGCGCGAGCTTCCTCGATCGCTCGCTTCCGAGCCAGCCGGCCCTGTCGCCTGAGCCTGGCCTCCTGCTGCCGCTGGCGCTGCTCGTCGTCCTCGGCCAGGACCGGCGGCACGGGCCGGGGCTTCCCCTGGCCGTCGAGGGCCACGTACACGAGGTAGGCGCTGGAGGTATGGATGCGGCGTCCGCTGAGGATGATCTCGGCCTCTACCCTGACCCCTACCTCCACAGAGGTGTGGAAGGCCTCGTTGACCATGGCCTTGACCGTGACCACGTTCCCCACGTACACGGGCTCCATGAAGGACATCTCGTCCATGGCCGCGGTGACGGCGAGCCCGCCGCAGTGCTTGGCCGCGGCCAGTCCCGCCGCGGTGTCGACCATCTTCATGATCGTCCCGCCGTGCACGTTCCCGGCCACGTTGGCGTCTTGGATCTCCATCTGCCGGGCCAGAACCACGGCCGAGGCCGACGCCGGCTTGGGCTCGAGGACCTCGCTCACGGAGCCAGGGCCGACAGCACCTCCCGGGCGATCACCAGGCGCTGGATCTGGTTGGTTCCCTCGTAGATCTGGGTGATCTTGGCGTCCCGCATCATCCGCTCCACACCGTACTCCCGCATGTACCCGTAGCCACCCAGGACCTGGACGGCGTCGGTGGTCACCTGCATGGCGGTGTCCGAGGCGTGGGCCTTGGCGATCGAGGCCAGGTACGTGACCCGAGGATCCCTGGCGTCGATCGCCGCGGCGGCCCGATACGTGAGCAAGCGAGCCGCCTCTATCTGCATGGCCATGTCGGCCAGCAGGAACCGGATCCCCTGAAACTCCGCGATCTTCTGGCCGAACTGCTCGCGATCGGCCGCGTATCGAGCGGCTGCCTCGAAGGCACCCTGGGCGATCCCCAGTGCCTGCGAGGCGATCGAGGGGCGCGAGTGGTCCAGGGTGCGCATGGCGTACGTGAATCCCTCACCCTCCTCGCCGACGAGTCGGTCGGCCGGGAGCCCGACGCCGTCGAGGTACACCTCGCGGGTAGGCGATCCCCTGATCCCCATCTTCTTCTCGGACTTCCCCACTGAGAAGCCGGCGTCGTCGGCATGAACCACGAACGCCGAGATGCCTTCCGACCGCAGGGCCGGGTCCCTGGTGGCGAACACCGTGTACCGATCGGAGACCCCCGCGTTGGTTATGAACCGCTTGGTGCCGGAGAGCCGAAACCCGTCGTCATCCCGTTCGTACGTGGATCGCATGGCCGCGGCGTCCGACCCGGAGCCGGGCTCGGTAAGTGCGTAGGACATCTGATGCTCGCCTCGGACGATCCCGCCCAGAAGGTCGAGCCGCTGCTCGGCCGACCCGGCCAGCATCACCGGGATGGCCCCCAGCCGGCTGACCAACGGGATCAGGGAAACGGAGGCGGAGGTCCTGGCCACCTCCTCGATCAGCACGGCGAAGGCCAGCGAGTCGGCCCCCGCGCCGCCCACCTCCTCGGGATAACCCACCGCCATCAGCTCGTTCTCCACCAGGACCCGGTGGACGTCGTGGGGGAACTCGTCGGACTCGTCGATCTCCGCGGCTCGAGGGGCGATCCGGTCCTCGCAGATGGCACGGACCGCCTTGCGGAAGGTCTCCAGCTCCTCGGGCAGCGAGAAAGGCCCTGTCACGTGGTCGTGGCCTCTCGCCGGGCTACCTGCGGCGGACGATTAGGGCGTCGCCTTGGCCGCCGCCGCCGCAGAGGGCCGCACCGGCATGCTGGGCGCCGCGCCGCCGCATCTCGTAGATCGCAGTGAGGACCAGCCGCGCTCCGCTCATGCCGATGGGATGCCCCAGGGCCACAGCGCCTCCGTTCGGATTGACAACATCCTCGTCCACGCCGAGCATTCGGGTGGCGTTCAGAGCCACCGAGGCGAAGGCCTCGTTGATCTCCACGACGCCGAGGTCGGCGGCAGAGAGCCCGGCCTTCTTCAAGGCGGCCTCCATGGCCAGCGCGGGCACGGTGTGGAGGTACGGGAACCGCTCGGCGCTCATACCATGGGCGACCACCTCTGCCAGTGGCTGCAGGCCCAAGCCCCCGGCCCGCTCCTCGCTCATCACGATCAGCGCGGCCCCCGCGTCGGAGATCTGCGAGGCGTTGCCGGCGGTGATCGTCCCGTCCCGATTGAACGCAGGCTTGAGGCCGGCCAGAGACTCGGCCGTGGTCTCGCTCCTGATGCCCTCGTCGCGGTCGACCACCAGGGGGTCGCCCTTGCGCTGGGGTATCTCGACTGAGACGACCTCCTCGGCCATCCGTCCCTGATCCCAGGCCGCCGCGGCTCGCTGGTGGCTTCGGGCCGCCCAGGCATCCTGCTCCTCGCGCCCGATCCCCAGCTCGGTGTTGACCTCGTCCGAGGATTCGCCCATGTGCGCGTCGGTGAACGTCGACCAGAGACCGTCGTAGATCATCGAGTCGACCAGCTCGGCGTCGCCCATCCGCACGCCCCACCGCGCCTTTGGGAGCAGGTACGGTGCCTCGCTCATGGACTCCATACCGCCGGCCACGGCGATCTCGATCTCCCCGGCCCGGATGAGCTGGTCGGCCAGGGCCACGGCATTCAGGCCAGACAGGCACACCTTGTTGATGGTGATCGCGGGGACCTCCTTGGGGATCCCCGCGCCAACGGCGGCCTGGCGGGCGGTGATCTGCCCGGCACCCGCCTGGAGCACCTGGCCCATGATCACGTAGTCGACCTGGTCGCCGGGGATGCCCGCTCGCTTCAAGGCCTCCCCGATGGCCGCCGCTCCCAGGTCGACCGCGGGGACCCCTCGGAATCCACCGCCGAACTTGCCGATCGGCGTGCGGGCCCCGGCCACGATCACGGATCGAGTCACGAATCGCTCCTTTCGAAGGTTCGCTCCCATTGTACGCGCGGAGGTTGTGCCCGCCCGTGTACACTGCGCCGCAACCGGACCGAGGAGGAAGCATGGACGCGCTCTACCTGATCGACGCCGCCATCCAGGAGCGTCACCTTCTGACCCACCCCTTCTACACCAAGTGGGTGGCGGGAACCCTTCCCAAGCGGTCCATCCAGGACTACGCCCGCCAGTACTACGCTTTCGAGTCGTCCTTCCCTCGCTTCCTCTCAGCGATCCACTCCAGGACCGAGGAGGCCGATGTCCGCCAGACCCTCCTGGTGAATCTTTGGGACGAGGAGCACGGTGATGAGAACCACTCAGAGCTCTGGCTCAGGTTCGCCGAAGGGATGGGCGTCGACCGCCGGGACGTGGTCGGGGCGGCCCGTACCGAGGCCACCGAGGCTCTGGTCGACACGTACCGTCGGAGCGCCACCGAGGCACCCGTCGCCGCAGGCGTCGCCGCGATCCACGCCTACGAGCGGCAGGTCCCCGCGGTTGCCGGGGCCAAGATCGACGGGCTCCGGCGTCACTACGGGGTCTCGGACCCCCGGACCCTGGAGTTCTGGGAGGTCCACCGGTCTCTGGATGAGGAGCATGCCGGCGCCGAGCGGGCGGTCCTGGCGGACCTGACCGCCGCGGACCCTGAGCCGGCCCTGGCCTCGACGAGAGAGGCGCTGGACGGCTGGTGGAGGTTCCTCGACTCGGTGGACCCCGACTGACGGCGGCCGGCGCGGCCGGGCTATCCTCGGCGGCGTGACGACCGGGGCTCGAGCGTCGATCGAGCCGGCGATCTGGCAGGAGCCTCCCCGGGGCGGCTACCCGGATCCTCGGATCCTGGGGCTATCCGGGATCGAGCAGATGCGAGCCTACCTCCGGGGACGGGCGCCGAAGCCGCCGATCCACCACCTGACCGGGATGAAGGCGACCGAGGCCGGCCCCGGGACGGCCACGTTCACCATGCCGGCCACGGCATGGCTGCTCTCCCCGCCGGGATACGTCCAGCTCGGCGCGCTGGCGATCCTGGCCGACGGACCCCTGGGGAGCGCGGTCCAGTCGACCCTCCCTCCGCTGACCGCGTACACCACGGCCGAGCTGTCGATGAACTACCTCCGGCCGGTCACCGCGGAGAGCGGCACGCTTGTATGCAGGGGCCGACTGATCCTGGCCGGCCGGTCGCTGGGGCTCTCCGAGTGCGTGGTCGAGGACGGCAGGGGCCGCCTGGTGGCCCACGCCACCTCGCGGTGCGTGGTGTTCCCGTCGATGGGCCCCCCTCCCGCCGAACCGCCCGCTCTCCCCGCGGTCGAGCACCCGGCGTACGAGACGCCGGACCCCTACCTCCGCCCAGTCTCCGGAGACTCCCTGCCCCAGGAGGTGTGGGACCGGATGAGCGGGCTGGAGATCATGCGAGGGCTGATCCTCGGCGACCTCCCGGCGCCGCCGATCAGCCACCTGACCGGGCTACGGGTCACGGAAGCGGGGGAAGGGTCCTCGACTTTCGTGCTCCCCGCCTCGGAGTGGCTGTGCAGCCCGCTGGCAAAGGTCGAGGGAGGGTTCATAGCCCTCCTCGCCGACA
This sequence comes from Actinomycetota bacterium, assembly GCA_046726855.1. Taxonomy (GTDB): domain Bacteria; phylum Actinomycetota; class UBA4738; order UBA4738; family CALAEC01; genus JBKPBL01. Next base: position 4,760 of record JBKPBL010000036.1, read on the forward strand.
CGGTGATCGCCTGCGCCGTGCAGTCGACGGTCCCGCCACGGACGTCGTACGCCCCCCTCGACCTGAAGGTGAACTTCCTCCGGCCGGTCAACCCCGATGGGCGGGACCTCACCGGCCGGGGCACCCTGATCCACCGGGGCCGGACTATGGCCGTGGGCCGCGCGGAGCTGACGGATGCCGATGACAAGCCAGTGGCCGTTGCCGCGGGCACGGCCATGATCCTCCCCGACCGCCCCTGGCACCCGGATCGCCCGGTTGTCCAGGCGGACGAGGGCGCCGCCGAGGAGGACTGATCCGGCGCCTCCAGCCGCCTCCGGCACCAGGCCGCCGCACTCCCCAGGAGGCCCGAGGGTGATCGACGACATCGACCACGTGGGGATCGCCACCGAGGATCTCGAGGCGGCGGTGGAGCACTACCGGCTCACGTTCGGGATAGAGCCGTCACATAGAGAGGTCGTGGAGGAGCAGGGCGTGGAGGAGGTGCTGTTCAGGGTGGGCACCTCGTACATCCAGCTCCTGGGAGCCCTGGGTCCCGAGACGCAGGTGGGGAGGTTCCTGTCCCGCCGGGGTCCCGGCCTCCACCACGTCGGTTACCGGGTCGATGACCTTCGCGCGGTCCTGGCCCGGCTCAGGGAACGGGGCGTCCCGCTGGTCGACCCGGAGCCTCGGCGGGGATCTCGGGGGACCTCCGTGGCCTTCGCCCACCCCAAAGGGTTCGGGGGCGTCCTGATCGAGCTGGTCCAGGAGCCATAGCTCCTCGGCCGTCGCGCTACTCGGGCAGTCCCGTGAGGCCTTCGCGCGGCGAGGAGACCAGCGCCGCCATGTTCCCCTGGGGATGGGTGTTCTCGAACATGAGCTGGTGGGCGGTGGGGATCTCCTCGAAGGAGAACGTCCGGGACAGGCACGGATCCACCCGGCCGTCCACCACCAGCCGGTTGAACGCCTCGGCTTGCTGGTCGTTGGCGAAGTGGGAACCCTGGAACCGCTTCTGCCGCATCCACAGGTACCGGAGATCGGCCACGGCGCTGTACCCGGAGGTCCCGGCGCAGATCACGACCATCCCCCCGGTGTCACACATGAAGATCGATGTGGGAGCGGTGTCCTCGCCCGGGTGCTCGAACACGATCCGGGGCGAGCGCTTCTCCCCCAGCGCCTCCCAGAACGCCTTGCCGAAGGCCTTGGCCCCTTCCATCCACCGGGCGTACGCCTCGCCGTCCCTCCAGTGAGGAGGCATCCCCCAGTGGTCGAACTCCTTGCGGTTGATCACACCCACGGCGCCGAGCTTCCGGCAGAACTCGGCCTTGTCATCCGAGGACACCACGGCCACCGGCCTCCCCGCGAACTCGCGAGCGATCTGGATGGCCATCGAGCCGAGGCCGCCCGCCCCTCCCCAGATCAGTACGGCATCGCCCTCGCGAACGGTGTGGGGAGGCCAGCCCCGCAGCATCCGGTACGCCGTGGCCCCTACCAAGGTCGGGGCCGCCGCGGCCTCCCACGTCAACTGGGGCGCCTTGGGGAGGCACTGGTGGGCCTGCACCTTTGTGAACTGGGCGAAGGAACCCCAGTTGGACTCGTACCCCCAGATCCGGAACGAGGGGTCGAACATGGGGTCCTCCAGCGCGTCCGCCTCACGGTCCCACTGGCCTGAGTGGATGACGACGTGGTCGCCCACCTTCACGTTGGTGACCCGCTCCCCGATCGCGTAAACGACCCCGGAGGCGTCGGAGCCCCCGATGTGGAACTCGGTGGGCTCGCCGTACCGTCCGTGGACCTTGCAGACGTCTACCGGGACCCCTCGAGCGGCCCAAACATTGTTGTAGTTGATGCCGGCCGCCATCACCAGGACCAGGGCATCGTCCGGTCCCACGTCCGGAACCTCGATCTCCTCGACCTGGAAGGCTTCCCGGGGGTCCCCGAAACGTTCCGGCCTGATCACCAGGGCGCGCATCCGCGTGGGCGTCTCGCCCACGGGCGGGATCTCTCCGATCCGGTACGCGTCCTCGGCCACTGGTACGAACCTCCGGAAGCTTCAGGCTACTCAAGGGTAGGTTATTCGCGGGAGGTCGGGCAAGTCCTGCCGGTCAGACGAGCTGGACGCCGCGGACGCCCCACACGCTCCAGTTCGGATGATCCCCGGCGGCGGTGAAGGCGAGCACGTTCCGGCCGGCGTCGTTCAGGACCCCGTCCGGTATGGGCATGGTCCGGGGCCCGCTCCAGGCCCCCGGGGCGGTGGCCTCCACCTCGCCGACCGGCACCCAGTTCACCCAGATGGCCACCTCGCCGGGCTGTGCGTCGAAGGCCTCGAAGTGGAGCACCCGGGGGCCGGCGATCCCACCTCCGGCGAAGAAGACCTCCTTGGGGTGTGTGTCGTCACCGCCGGGCAGGTTCCCCAGCGGCTCGACGTAGCCGATCGGCACCGGCAGGGCCGGGGTTTGCCGGGGGTTGGTCGGGACCTGCTCCAGCTCCGCCCAGTCGTGGTCCCGGGTCAGCGACCAGTTGTACAGGCTGGCTCCCAGCAGACCGTGCTCCCGCACCGCCTGCACGAAGGCCCTGACCTCCGCGCCGCTGGCGTCGTCGGCTATGCCGCCGATCAGGTGGACCGGGATCGTGGGGTCGCCCACCGCTTCCCGGAGGATCTCGATGTTCCGAAGGGTGTCGAAGTGGGTCATCTCAGCGCCGTTCCCGTGGAAGGTGAAGTAGCCCATCGGCACGAACACGTCGTAGATCTCGGCGAGCTGTGCGTACGGAAACCCGGGCCAATAGTTGCCGGCCAGCTCGATGCCCCGGGGCGAGGGGATGATGGCCCCGAGAGGATAGCCGGTCCCGGCCCGGGAGCGGATCTGCCGGGACAGCGTCACCAGTCGCCGGCTGCGCTTCGAGGGGGGATCCACGATGCTGGCCTCGATGTCGAGGCCGAAGGAGTCGAACCGCTGCCCGGAGTCGGTCCGGAACCGGATCGCCTTCATCGAGCGGCGGAGGTCCCGCTTCAGGTCCTTGAGCCCCGGCAGGTACCACGCCACGACGTCCATGTCCCTGTTGTGCGCGGCCTCTATGAACCGCCCCACTCCCCGGGCGATGGCCCGGCGCTGCCTGTAGTTAGAGGTCTCCAGGAAGAGCGTCCGGACCCCGTGCGCTTTCATATTGGCCACGGCCTTCCCGGGGCGGCGCCAGGCCCTGTTCTCGAACAGGTCCACCCACGCCCCCAGCCCCCGATACGACTCCAGCTTCGGCGCCCCGGCTACGCTCGGCTCGGCTGGGGCCATCGGGGCCAGGACGGCGGCCAGCGCCAGTAATAAGAGAAGGAGCCTTCTGACCATGCGAGTCGGTAGTTTCGACCTATACGGGCCCTGACTCAAGCAAGCATGCCGAGGGCGGTGCCACAGCTGCGGCAGAAAGCGAACGCCCCGGCGCGGGCATCCCCCTGGTCTGCGGGAGGAACGTCCAGGACCCGGAACGCTATGTTCTCCGACAACGATGCCCCGCACTTGGGGCAGCAGGGCATGGCCTCGGGGTTCGGGGCCGGCACGGCAGTGGCTTCGACGCCAGCGGGTCCGCCAAGCAGCTCGATCACCCTCCGACGCACCCGGGTCAGGTCCGCCCCGAGCCTCTGGAGCACTTGGGCGGCCACACCCTCACCTTCGCGGATCAGCCCCAGGAGGATGTGCTCGGTGCCGATGTAATTGTGGCCGAGCTGGAGGGCCTCCCGGAGCGACAGCTCCAGGACCTTCTTGGCCCGGGGGGTGAACGGGATGTGGGCTCCAGTGGGCGCGTCGTTCCCACGGCCGATCATCTCCTCGACCCCGGACCGGACCGTCTCCAGTGAGATGCCCAGCGACTCCAGAGCCTTGGCGGCCACTCCCTCCCCCTCGTGGATAAGGCCGAGGAGCACGTGCTCGGTGCCGATGTAGTCGTGGTTGAGCATCCTGGCCTCTGCCTGGGCGAGGACCACGACGCGGCGAGCTCTTTCCGTGAACCGCTCGAACACGCCCCGAGACTACGCCTCGGCGGGCGCGCGGACCGAGGACTGCGGACAGGTCTCGCTGCGGGGGCACCACTCGCACCACTTCCCGGGACGGAGTGTCGGCTCCCGTCCCGAGAGCAGCCGTGCGGCTCGTCCGGCCCCGTCGGCCACCCGGCGCAGTGCGGAACGGAGGACATCCTCGGTGACGTCATGGGACCGCCAGGTCCCCCCGTTGAGGTTCACCGTGACCACGCGGAACGGCGGGACCCCATGGTGGATGGCCATCACCAAGGCGTAGAAACGCACGTCGTCGTCCTGCTCGGGTCGGTCGTGGCCGCCCTTCAGCTCCAGCACCAGACGGCGAGCCCGCATGGGCTCCTGTGGGTCGATCCCTCCCAGGACCAGGTCCGGCCGGGCCGAGAGGACGACCGACCCCCCTCCCAGCTCGACGCGCACTGGCCATTCCACCACCGGGTTCCACGACCGCTCCAGGGGCGGGAAGGCGCTCCGGAACCACGAGACCTGGCGAACCGCCTCTCCCAGGAGCTCGGCCCTCTCCGCCTCGTCCAACAGCCCCGCGTACTGATCGAAGGATGAGTCCTGCTCCCGCAGGCGCTCCAGGGCCCGCTCGCACACGTCGGCCTCGGCCATCGTCCCGGCGTACACCCCGATCTCGACCGCCTTGTGGACCACCTTGCCCACGGCCAGCTGGGGCCCGTACTCGAACACGGCCTCCCCGAGCTCGTCGGCCAGGTAGAAGCCCTCGCACCGGCTGTGGAGGTTCACCAGGCGGGCCTTGGTGAGCCACAGCTGGCGGCCCTCGGGCAGGGCATCGACGGCCGGAGCCAGGAGCCGGTCCAGCTCGGCCCTGAGCTCCTCGGAGAGATCCCGGCGGAACACCGGGCGCTCCTCGCGGCTCCCCATGAGCTCGACGAGGGTCCGTTCCTGCGTCGGGGTCAGGCTCATGGTGGGAAGCGTAGCCCCCGCCGGTGACACGATCCGCCGTTTGGGCCGGCATTCGCCGCCCGGCGGTCGGCTACACTCCGCCAGGATGGCCAAGGCCGAAGAGAAGCGCGCCGTCGACCGGAAGATCGAGCAGCTTCACGGGCGCACCGAGGAGGCCCTCCTCGCCGGAGGCAAGGAGGCCATCGAGCGCCAGCATGCCCGGGGCAAGCTGACGGCCAGGGAGCGGATAGACCTCCTCCTCGATCCCGGATCGTTCGTGGAGACCGACATGCTGGCCCGTCATCGGGTCCACGCCTTCGGGATGGACAAGAATCGGGCCTACACGGATGCCGTGGTCACCGGATGGGGGACCATCGACGGGCGGAAGGTGTTCGTGTTCTCCCAGGACTTCACCATCTTCGGGGGATCCCTCGGCGAGGTGATGGCCGAGAAGATCTGCAAGGTGATGGACCTGGCCGTGGCCACGGGGGCTCCCCTGGTCGGGCTGAACGACTCGGGAGGGGCCAGGATCCAGGAGGGCGCCGCCTCCCTGGCCGGCTACGGCTACATCTTCGATCGGAACGTCCGGGCTTCCGGGGTGATCCCCCAGATCAGCGTGATCATGGGGCCATGTGCCGGCGGCGCCGTGTACTCCCCCGCCATCACCGACTTCATCTTCATGGTCAAGGAGACCTCGCACATGTTCATCACCGGTCCGGACGTCATCAAGACGGTGACCGGGGAGGAGATCACTTTCGAGGAGCTCGGCGGGGCCCAGACCCATGCCAGCAGGTCCGGCCTGGCCTCGTTCATCGCCGAGGACGAGGACGATTGCCTCCACCAGGTCCGATACCTGCTGTCGTTCCTCCCGGCCAACAACATGGAGGATCCGCCCGTCTATGCGCCGTCCGATGATCCCGAGCGACGCGCCGAGGAGCTGAACCGGCTGGTGCCCGACTCGCCCCGGGAGCCGTACGACATGAAGGACGTGATCCGCGCGACCGTCGACGGAGGCGAGTTCTTCGAGGTATTCCCGCTGTGGGCCATGAACATAGTGATCGGGTTCGCCCGGCTGGACGGCCGCACCGTGGGGGTCGTGGCGAACCAGCCGAAGGTCCTGGCCGGGACGCTGGACATCGAGTCCTCGGAGAAGGGAGCCCGGTTCGTGCGGTTCTGTGACGCGTTCAACGTCCCGCTGGTCACCTTCGTGGACGTGCCCGGATTCCTCCCCGGAACCGCCCAGGAATACGGCGGGATCATCCGCCGCGGCGCCAAGCTCCTGTACGCGTTCACCGAGGCCACCGTGCCCCGGATGACGGTGATCACCCGGAAGGCCTACGGAGGCGCGTACGTGGTCATGAGCTCCAAGCACATCCGCTCCGACGTCTCGTTCGCCTGGCCCACCGCGGAGATCGCGGTGATGGGGGCCGAGGGCGCGGTCAACATCGTGGCCCGGAAGGAGATACAGAGGGCCGAGGAACCCGAGGCCAGGAGGCGGGAGCTGATAGCCGAATACGAGGATCGGTTCAACAACCCGTACATCGCCGCCGAGCGGGGCTACGTCGATCAGGTGATCGAGCCGGCCGACACCCGCCGCCGGCTGATCCAGGCGCTCCGAATGCTGATCTCCAAACGTGAGGCCGTTCCTCCCCGCAAGCACGGCAACATCCCCCTGTAGCCGATGCCCCGGTACGAGCTCCCCCCGGACCTCTCCCCGGAGGACGAGCGAGCGGTGCTCCAGGCGCTGGAACGGACCCTGGGGAGCACCGGCGCCAGGCCCTCACCCTGGGCCATGGCAGGTCGGGTCGAGGCGCTCGGCCTCGGGTCGCTCCAGGCTCGACGTCACGCCGCACCGAGCTGGAGATCCAGGGGGGCCGTGCCGTTCGCCCGGCGGGGCACGCCCTCCCTCCAGGGCCGCGGCGACTCCAAATGACCGACCGGCCGGCGGGGCCCGAGGTCCGGTGGGTCGAGGTGGCGTCCTTCTCCAGGGAGGAAGAGGCCAGGCTGCTGGCCGGGCGCCTGGAGGCCGAGGGGATCGAGGTCCAGGTGTTCCCCGAGTTCCAGGCCAGCTACTACCGAGACGTGCTTC
>JBKPBL010000037.1:0-3050 GCA_046726855.1 Actinomycetota bacterium
GGTCACGGCTTCCTCGGGGTCGTCGAAGGGTCTGCTCAAGGCGGCCATGACCGTGGCCAGGGCCGAGACCGCCACACCTCGGCAGAACACCTCGATCTCCTCCCTGGTGAATGGGCCCAGCCCCACCAGGACGTCGCGGAACAACGTGTCGACGATCTCGCTGCGAGGCTCCTGCGCCGACCGCCGCCACCGCTCCGCCAGTGCCCGGAGGTACCGCTCGCTGGACGGGTTCACGAGGCCTCCTCGGCCTCGAACAGTCTGCGGCAGGCTGCCCGGGCCGCCTCTCCGTCGAAGCCCCTGCGCAGGAGGTAGTCGAGGAGGCGACGCCGCACCGTGGCCGGGTCCAGCGCTCGGAGCCGAGTCAACCTGGCCCGAGCCACCTCCAGGGCTCGGTCCTCCTCGTCCTCCGGGGCAAGCTCGTCGACCACCCGCTCGGCCAGGTCTCGGTCCACGCCCTTGCCGCGGAGGGCGGCCAGCCCCGCCCGGCGGCCGAAGCCCCTCCGATGGCGTGACACGGCGAGCTCTCGGGCGAACCGCTCGTCATCCACCAGCCCGACCGCTTCGAGATCGAGGAGAGCGTCGTCGATCTCCTCCGGCTCGTAGCCGGCCCGAAGAAGGCGGCGGCGAAGCTCTTCGCGGCTGCGGGAGCGGACGGCGAGGAGCCTCAGGGCCCGGTCCTTGACCGGAGCCCGAGGACGGTTCGGGTCAGCCGGCTCCGATCCCGGCCTTCGATTTCGCTGCCGTCTTGGCGTCCGCGTCCCCCTCTTCCGGGACCTCGGGGACGGCCACGGTTTCCTCCTCCTCGCCGAAGGAGGTCAGGCCCACGGCCTCCCGGATCCGCCGCTCGATCTCCTGGGCGATGTCCTTGTGCTCGACAAGGAACTGCCGGGCGTTCTCCCGGCCCTGGCCGAGCTGCTCACCCTCATAGGTGAACCAGGCCCCGCTCTTCTTGACGATCTCGGTGTCCACTCCGACATCGAGCAGGCTCCCCTCCTTGGAGATGCCCTTGCCGTAGATGATGTCGAACTCCGCCTGCCGGAAAGGCGGGGCCACCTTGTTCTTCAGGACCTTGGCCCGGACGCGGGAGCCCACCACCTCGGTCCCGTCCTTGAGGTTGTCGATCTTCCGCACATCGAGGCGAACGCTGGCGTAGAACTTCAGCGCTCGCCCCCCCGACGTTGTTTCGGGGTTTCCGTACATGACGCCGATCTTCTCCCGGAGCTGGTTGATGAAGATCGCCGTGGTGTCGAAGCGGGACAGCGAGCCGGCCAGCTTCCGCATGGCCTGAGACATCAGCCGGGCCTGGAGCCCGACGTGGGAGTCGCCCATCTCCCCCTCGATCTCAGCCCGGGGCACCAGGGCGGCCACCGAGTCGATCACCACCAGGTCGATGGCCCCCGAGCGCACCAGGAGGTCGGCGATCTCCAGGGCCTGCTCTCCGGAGTCCGGCTGGGACACCAGCAGCTCGTCGATGTTCACCCCCAGGGCCCGGGCGTACGTGGGGTCCAGGGCGTGCTCGGCGTCGATGAACGCGGTGATGCCGCCCTTGGCCTGGGCCTCGGCGATCACGTGGAGGCAGACGGTCGTCTTGCCGGAGCCCTCCGGCCCGTAGACCTCCACGATGCGTCCCCGGGGGATCCCACCGATCCCCAGGGCCACGTCGAGGGCCAGCGAGCCCGTGGGGATCATGGCCACCCCGTTCACCGCGGCGTGCTCGCCGAGACGCATCACCGCCCCCTTGCCGTGGGCCTTCTCGATCTGCTGTAGAGCCAGGTCCAGCATCTTGTCCCGTTCCACCACCGGTACCTCCTCGTGCGGCGTCGCGCCGAGGTTACTCCGTATCGCCGACATGAATCACACTCCTCGAATTACACCTCTGTCAAGCCCATTCCGCCAGTGACACTATCCGAACGCGTGTTCGATGTCAACGATCCCGTTTGACGAGGCGGTCCTGCTCGTGGTCAGGCCCGAGGTCTACTCGAGATCCGGCCTGACGGAGTACGAGGAGGGACGGCAACGGTTATCGCTCAGCTGCGCCACGTGCGGGCCCTCCTGGAACGCTAGCGCTTCCGGCGCTGAGCCCGCTCCTCGGCGGCTCGGGCGTCGATCTCGTCTCGCAACGCGCCGAGGACCTCCACCTCGATGAGATCCTTCGGCCGCCCGGCGGCTCGCTTCATCCGGATGAGGTCATCTATCGACGCCACCTTCAGTTTGAGTCCGAACCCCATGTCGATCTCATCGGCGGCCCGCTCCAGCTCCTCGTAGCCCCCCGTGATCCCGCTCGGATGCCCCAATATGTCGAGCTTGCCGACGTCCGTGTCGAACGTGAAGTGATCTCCCATCTTGAGAGTCTCGGCGTCCAGGAGGAAGGGCACGTCCTTCGGGGCTCCACGGAGGGTCGAACGGAGCTCTCTCAGTGCCCTTGCCATCCGCTCGAGGTTCTCGTCGTCTCGTGCGTAGCAGACATCGACGTCGTCGGTAACGGTGGTCGAGCCGCGAATGCGCCCGCCGAGTCCGCCGATCACGACGAAGCGAACGCCATGCTTCTTCAGAGTCTCCAGTGCGTCCAGGAACTGGTACCGCTCGGTCATTCGCGCCCGGCGCGCTCCAGCAGCGCGGCCAGACCACGGGCGTCGCGCGCGGCCTGCTCGCCGCGTTCGCGAGGCGACCTCTGCAGATTGGCGCGGTAGCCCGTACGGTCCAGCCCGATCCCGGGCCGGCTGAGCGACTCCAGGCCCTCCCCGCAGGCCTCCAGGAGCCGGTCGAGAGTGTCCACCCGGGGGACGACGGCCCCCGACTCGATACGGCCGACCACGGACTGGGCCACGCCGGCCCGATCGGCCAGCCGGCGCTGGGTCAGGCCCGCCCGCCGGCGGGCCTGCCTAAGGACTCGTGCGGCATCCACGCACCTGATGATAGCAGAAACGCTATCAGCCGAGCGACTGAGGGATTCGCCGGCAGGTTCTCCTCTTAGGTCAGCCGATCGGGTACTGGACCTCGGTCCGCCACTTGGAGGAGTCCTGCTCGTCGCCCGGGCCGGTCCAGTAGAG
>JBKPBL010000038.1:0-16198 GCA_046726855.1 Actinomycetota bacterium
GTCACCCGCATCCCATACCCCGTCGTAGCGACTCCAGGTTCGACTCCATCACCGACAGATAGTCGCCGTCGGCGGGCTCCGATTCCAGGGTCGCCAGCGGAAGCGCGGGAACCCCGGCGTCGTCCGCTACCGTCTCGGCGACGCGCTGGGCCTCCCCGCCGGCCTCGTAGAACACCGCGCCGGCCCGCCCCTCCGCCAGAAGGTCTGCGGCTTCTCCCAACCGGCCCGCGGTCGCCTCGCCCTCAGGCTCGATCCCGGCCAGCCCGACCTGCTCGATGCCGTACCTGGCGGCCAGGTAGCCAAACGCCTCGTGGGAGGTGACGAGGGTGTCGAAACGGCACCCCTCTAAGGACGACCGGTAAAGGTCATCGATCCCCTGCAGGTCGGTCCTCAAGGCCTCGGCCCGGTTCCGGTACCCCGCCGCACCCTCGGGGTGGGCGGCGGCGAACCCCTCGGCCACCCGGTCGGCGATCTCGGCGAAAGCGATGGGGTCCAGCCACACGTGCGGGTCCAGAGCGGGCTCCTCTTCAGCGGGCTCCCCCTCCTCGGCGTGGCCTGCCATCAGCTCCAGGCCGTCAGCGGCGGCCACGATCTCGCCGTCCACCTCCTCGATGGCCGCCTCGACCTGGGGCTGGAAGCCCAGATCGCCCAGGTACACGACCACCTCGGCGTCCTCGATGGCCGCCCGGCTCTCGATCGACAGCTCCACGTCGTGGGCTTCGGCTCCCGGAGGGGTCAGGTCGACCACCTCCCAACCCGGACCGGCCACACGCTGGGCGGCGAAGGCCAGCGGATAGAAGGAGGCCACCGCGCTTCGCTCACCACCGGCCTCGCTGGAGGAGCACGCGCCCGCCAGAAAGATGGCGGTCACGGCTGCCGTGAGGGTCGGGAAGCGGCGTCGTCCTATCACGGGTGGGAATGATAATCATTCTCATATTGAGATGCAAGCGGCCCGGAGAGGTCGTTCGCGAGGCCTGCTACGATGCGGCGCGATGCTTGGCCTGTGGATCGCCCTGGGGGTTGTCGGGGTCCTGCTCCTGTACGCGGTCTTCGCGTTCAACGGCCTGGTCCGGCACCGAAATCGCGTGGAGAACGCCTGGTCGGGCATCGACGTCCAGCTGAAGCGGCGGTACGACCTGATCCCCAACCTCATCGAGGCCGTCAAGGGCTATGCGGCGCACGAGCGGGAGCTGTTCGAGGAGGTCACCCGAGCCCGTACCCAGGCCATCTCGGCCTCCGGCGTGCGGGATCAGGCCCAAGCCGAGACCGAGATCACTCGAAGCCTGGGGCGTCTGATGGCCGTGGCCGAGGCCTACCCCCAGCTCCGGGCGAACGAGAACTTCCTGGCCCTTCAGGAGGAGCTGACGGCGACAGAGAGCAAGATCGCCTTCGCGAGGCAGTTCTACAACGACCAGGTCATGAAGTACAACACGATCATCCAGCAGTTCCCCTCGCTCATCGTGGCCAGGGTCGGCCGGTTCACCGAGAGGGACTTCTTCGAGGCGGAGGAGGACTCCCGGGGGGCCGTGGCCGTAGACCTGTAGCCGGTGTACGAGCAGATCACCCGGAACAGGGTCCGTTCCATCTTGCTCATCCTGGCGGCCATCGTGCTGGCCGGAGGGATCGGCTATCTGTTCGGGTACCTCTTCGACGGCGGCCTGATCGGGCTGGTGATCGCCCTGGTCATCGCGGCGATCGGCTCGTTCGCCTCGTACATGTACGGGGACCGGGTTGTGCTCCGGGTCAGCCGGGCAGTGCCCGCCGACCCGCAGCAGCACGCCAAGCTCCACAACCTGGTCGAGGGGCTGTGCATCGCCGCGGGGATGCCCAAGCCGGCCATCTACGTGGTTCCGGAGCAGGCACCCAACGCCTTCGCCACCGGGCGCGACCCCGAGCACGCCTCGATCGCGGTCACCCAAGGCCTCCTTGACTCGCTGAACAGGGTGGAGCTCGAGGGGGTCCTGGCCCACGAGCTCTCCCACGTCAAGAACCGGGACATGCTGGTGGGGACCATCGCCGCAACATTGGTGGGGGTGGTGGTGCTGATCGCCGGCTGGATGCGGTGGGGGCTGGTCTTTGGCGGGGGGCGGGACCGGGGCCGCGGTGGGGGCAACCCGATCGTCCTCATCCTGGCGCTGGTGGCCCTGATCCTGGCCCCGCTGGCGGCGCAGCTGATCCGCTTCGGGGTGTCCCGGCGCCGGGAGTACCTGGCCGACGCGGACGGAGCCCTCCTGACCAGATACCCGCCGGGGCTGGCCGCGGCGCTGCGGAAGATCGCCGCCTCGACCAACACCATGCGGGTGGCCAACGAAGCCACCGCCCACCTGTGGTTCTCCCAGCCCTCCAGAGCGGTGGGCGAGGGATACAGCAGGGTGGAGAGGCTGCTCTCCACCCACCCGCCCATTGAGGACCGGATCCGAGCCCTGGAGGAGATGTAGCTCCGTCGTTGATGTGGCAGCCCGGTGTCGGTAGGATGCAGACGCCCGCCTTCCCCTGAAGCGATCCCCCAAGGAGGTTAATTCAATTGGCTCTATCGACCCGTGCAAAGACGGTGATAGGGGTGCTGGCCTTCGTGGTCGCCGCCGGCGCCGCCTTCGTGGGCTACCGGCTGCTCACGAAGGAGGAGGGAGATCCGATCATCCCCGGGGTCCCCATTCTGGACGAGGCCCCGGTGGCCTGCCCGCTCACCGGCCTGGAGCCCGAGTCCGGCTCGGTGCTGGAGCGCCGGGTGCTGGCTGTGAAGATCGAGAACGCGCCTGACGCTCGACCCCAGATAGGACTGCAGGAGGCCGACGTCGTATACGAGCAGGAGGCTGAGGGAGGCATCACCCGATTCAACGTGCTGTACCACTGCGGCGACGCCGACCGCATCGGCCCCATCCGCAGCGCCCGGCCGGTCGACCCCTCGATCCTGGCGCAGTACGGCAAGCCGCTGTTCGTGCACGCGGGAAGCGTCGACGCGGTGATCGAGGACATCAAGCAGGCCGGGATCGAGGACATCAACTGCAACTTCAAGGAGGAGGTGTGCCCTCGGGACGAGAGTCGCGAGGCTCCGCACGACGTCTTCACCTCGACCGACGCCCTGCGCGACGCCGGCGCTAACGGAGGGGTTGCCCCGGAGGCGGTATTCACGTTCGAGGAGGACGAGCCCGAGGGGTCCAGGAAGGGCCGCGAGGTCCACCTCACCTTCTCGCCCTGGGCCGACGTCTTCTGGCGGTACCGGGGGAACGCCGGGGAGTACATGCGGTTCCACGGCGAGGATTCCCACGAGCTCGAGGACGGGACCCAGGTCTCGGCGACGAACGTGGTGGTGATGGTGGTCGAGCGCGTGGACACCCGGATCACCGATTCGGCCGGCAATCCCGTCCCCAACTTCGAGCTGGTCGGCCGAGGTGACCTGTTCGTGTTCCGGAACGGCCGGGTCATCCAGGGGACCTGGGAGCGGGACTCCGAGGATGAGCCCACCCGGCTCCTGGACCGCCAGGGGGACGAGATTCCTCTGGCCCCGGGCCGGACCTGGGTGGAGCTGTTCCCCACGGACGCCCCCTCCCCGGTCGAGTTCTAGACGCCCCCGGCGGCTCGGACGCTCCGCCGCCGCGCGCCGTATCCTGATGGGTGCGGCGTGCGGCAGGGGGAGTGATGGACAAGGAGACCGGCACCTTCCGAGTCAAGGCCGGCCTGGCCGAGATGCTCAAGGGCGGTGTGATCATGGACGTCACCACCGCGGACCAGGCCAGGATCGCCGAGGAGGCGGGCGCGGTGGCGGTGATGGCCCTGGAACGGGTCCCCGCGGACATCCGGGCCGAGGGCGGGGTGGCTCGGATGGCCGACCCGACCAAGGTCCAGGAGATCATGGACACCGTGACCATCCCGGTGATGGCCAAGTGCCGTATCGGCCACTTCGTGGAGGCCCAGATCCTCCAGTCCCTCGGGGCAGACTACGTGGACGAGTCCGAGGTCCTGACCCCCGCCGACGAGTCCCACCACATCGACAAGTGGCAGTTCACGGTCCCCTTCGTGTGCGGGGCTCGGGACCTCGGAGAAGCGTTCAGGCGGATCGCCGAGGGCGCCGCCATGATCAGGACGAAGGGCGAGGCCGGCACCGGCAACGTGGTCGAGGCTGTCCGTCACGTCCGGACGATCAACTCGCAGATGGCCCGGCTCCACGGGATGCGGGGAGACGAGCTGGTCGCCGGGTCCAAGGAGCTCGGTGCGCCCCTTGAGCTGATCCGCCAGGTGGCCTCATCCGGGAAGCTCCCGGTGGTGAACTTCGCCGCCGGGGGGCTGGCCACGCCGGCCGACGCGGCACTGATGATGCAGCTCGGCGTGGACGGCGTATTCGTGGGCTCGGGGATCTTCAAGTCGGATGACCCGGCCGGGCGAGCCCGGGCCATCGTGGAGGCCACGACCTACTACAACGACGCCGAGGTCCTGGCCAAGGTCAGCCGGGGGCTCGGCGAGCCGATGCGGGGCCTGGACATCGCCGAGCTCGGCGAGGAGGGCCTCCTCCAGACCCGGGGCTGGTAAGGCGTCTCAGGGGCAGGCCTCCGCTCCTGTGCCTGTATCCAGGCGTCCACCGCCTCGAGATGGAGGCGTGACCGGCTAGGGCTTCCGGCCCACGCCGATCACGTCGGCGTGCTGCAGACGCTCCAGGTCCTCGATCTCGAACCCCGCCTCGCGCATCAGTCCTAGCGTGTCCCTGCCGATGTGGCACCGGAAGACTCGATAGTGGATGGGATCAAGAGTCCGCTGCATGATCCGGCGAGCCGGCCGCCGGCCTCGGACGTGCTCGCTGAACCGGAGGGTCCCGCCGGGACGCAGGACCCGGTGAACCTCGTCCAGGGCCCGTCCCGGGTCGTCCACGGCGCACAGCACGCCGGTGGACACCACGGTGTCGAAGGACTCGTCGGGGAACGGAAGCCGCTCCGCGGGCGCCGCTCGGAGGTCGATCCCGTGCTCCTCGGCCCGGGCTCGGGCCCGCCGCAGCATGTGGGGGTCGGGCTCTGTGGCCACGACTGCGGCGTCCTCGGGGAAGTGGGGGAAGTTGAGCCCGGTGCCCGCGCCGATCTCCAGGACCCTGCCGACCGCCTCACCGGCGATCCGGCCGCGAAGCTCGCGCACGTACTCGGATCGGCCCCCGCGGGTGCGTCGATCGTAGCAAGCCGCGAACCACCGGTGCCCCCGCTCCGCTGAGACCCGCCGTTCGGCCACGGACCTCACCCCGGGGGCGGACCCACGCCCATCCGCTCGCGGGCAAGGGCTACCGTCGGCGAGCATATCGCCCGGGCCCGCTCCGCACCCTCGGCCAAGACGCGTTCCAGCCCCGCCTCGTCCGAGCGGATCTCCGCGTACCGCTCGCGGGTGGGCGCCAGGTACTCGGCCACCACCCGGCCCACGTCCTCCTTGAACTGCGCGTAGCCGCCGGCCTCCGCGTACTCCTTCTCCACGGCCTCCGGGGCCTCTCCACGAACCACGGCCATGATCTCGATCATGTTGGAGATCCCGGCCTTGTCGGGAGCCCGGACGACGTCCGTGCCCGAGTCGGTGACCGCGCTCTTGAACTTCCGGTGGATCTGGTCGGGCTGGTCCAAGACGTACACGGTCCCGAGCTCGGTGGCCCCCGTGGTAGACATCTTCTTCTCCGGGCTCTGGAGGTCCATGATCCTGGCCCCCACCTCGGGGATCCGATGCGTGGGGACCACGAAGGTCTGGCCGAACCGGGCGTTGAACCGCTCGGCGATGTCCCTCATCAGCTCGACGTGTTGCTTCTGGTCCTCGCCCACCGGGACCTCGTCGGTCCGGTAGGCCAGCACGTCGGCGGCCTGTAGGACCGGGTAGAAAAAAAGGCCCGCTGAGACGAACTCCTTCTGCTCGGCGGACTTCTCCTTGAACTGGTGCATCCGCGTGAGGTCGCCGTAGGCCGTGGCTCCCGCCAGCAGCCAACAGAGCTCGGCGTGCTCGACGACGTCGGACTGCCGGAACAGGATGCAGCGGTCGGGGTCCAGTCCCGCGGCCAGGAGGATCGCCGCGGTGTCGTAGAGCCGCACCCGCAGGTCGGCGGGGTCGTAGGCGACCGTGATCGCATGGAGGTCCACGATGCAGTAGATGGCCTCACCGCGGTCCTGCCCCTCGACGTACTGGCGGATCGCTCCGAGGTAGTTACCGAGATGCTTCCGCCCGGTCGGCTGGATGCCCGAGAAGATCCGCATGGTCCACACAGGTTACCGGGCCGGTGAGCCGGGAGCCCGCCTCGCTATCATTCATGGAGCATGAAGGCAGGAGTTCTGGCCCTCCAGGGCGACTTCAGGGAGCACGCCACCGTCCTCGGTGAGCTGCGGGCCACCCCGGTCCTGGTGCGGACCCCCGAGGAGATGGCCGAGGTTGACTGCCTGGCCATTCCCGGCGGCGAGAGCACCACGATGGCTCGGCTGGCCCGGATCCACGGCCTTGTGGACCCCATCCGGGAGCGGGCCCGGGCCGGCATGCCGGTGTTCGGCACGTGCGCCGGGATGATCGTGCTGGCCACGGAGGTGGAGGGCGGTGAACCGCTGCTCTCTTTGATGGACGTGACCGTCTCGCGGAACGCCTACGGCCGGCAGGTGGACTCCTTCGAGGCCGACGTTTCCCTGGCGGACTCCGTCGAGCCGGTCCGAGGGGTATTCATCCGGGCCCCGGTAGTGCAGAGGGTTGGTGAGGACGTCGATGTCCTGGCGGAGCTGGACGGCCGCCCCGTGGTCGTGGAGCAGGGCCACCTCATGGCGGCGGCCTTCCACCCGGAGCTGGCCGGTGACGGGCGCCTCCATCGCCGGATGCTCGAGCGGGTGGGCTGACGTGTCGGGTCACTCCAAATGGTCCTCGATCAAGCACAAGAAGTCCGTCACGGATCAGCGTCGGGGGAAGATGTTCTCCAAGCTGATCCGGGCCGTTGAGGTTGCGGCTCGGGAGGGCGGGGGAAGCGTCGAGGGGAACGCCACCCTGGCCTCGGCGGTGCAGAAGGCCCGGGACTTCTCGGTCCCGATGGACACTATCGAGCGCGCCATCAAGCGGGGAACCGGGGAGATAGAGGGCGTGCGGTACGAGCCGGCCACGTACGAGGGGTACGGGCCGGGCGGCGTGGCCATCCTGGTCGAGGCCATGACCGACAACCGGAACCGAACCGGACAGGAGGTCCGCCACACGTTCACCCGGCTCGGGGGGAACCTGGGCGATCCCGGCAGCGTGGCCTGGCAGTTCGATAGGAAGGGCGTGATCCTGATCGACAGGGACCGGGCCCCCGACGAGGAGCGCCTCCTCGAGCTGATCCTCGACGCCGGGGCTGAAGACCTCGCTGAGGAGGGGGACCAGTGGCGGATCACCACGGCACCGGCGGCACTCCAGGTGGTCCGGACTGTGCTCGACGGGGCCGGTATCGAGGTCGCCTCCGCCGAGCTCTCGATGATCCCTCAGGCCTCGGTGCCGGTCGAGGGGGGGAAAGCCAGGCAGGTGCTGGGGCTGATCGACGCCCTGGACGATCTGGAGGACGTGCAAGCCGTACACGCCAACTTCGACATCCCCGACCAGATCCTCGCCGACGTCGGCTAGGCACGCTAAATTACACCCGTGTCGTCCTTGAGCCGGGGGGTAGCCGGCCCTAGACTGAACGTATGTTCGACCGCGTTGTGATCGGGGTCGACCCGGGCACGGCGGCCACCGGTCTGGCCGTGGTCGCCGGGGGCCAGGGGGGAGCGGCCGGCGTGGTCGAGGCGGCCACGATCCGGACCGGAGCCAACATCCCCGAGACCGGGCGCCTCCTCGACCTCCATCGGGAAGTGGCCGCGGCCCTTCGGGAGCACAAGCCCGAGGGTGTAGCCGTGGAGCGCCTGCTGTGGGGGCGGAACGTGGGGAGCGCCATGAGCGTGGCCCGAGCGACGGGAGTGGTCCTTCTGGCTGCGGCCGAGGCCGGAGTCCCCGTCTTCGAGTACGCCCCTCTCGAGGTCAAGCTGGCCATCGCCGGTGACGGGAGTGCGGCCAAGTCGGTCGTGCGCCGGGCCCTGGCGAGGATCCACGGCGTCGCAGAAGTTCCCCGGGCGCCCGACGCCGCGGACGCCGTGGCGGTGGCGGTCTGCCATCTCCACCAGTCGCGGGCCCTGAGGAAGGTCTCGGTCCGGTGATCGCGCTGGTCGAAGGGAAGGTCGCGGAGCGTGCCGGGGACCGGGCCGTGATCATGACCGGGGGGGTGGGGTACGAGGTGCTGGTGCCCGCCTCGACGATGTCGGCTCTTCCACCCGCCGGACGGACGACCCGGCTCCTGACCCACCTCCACGTTCGCGACGACGCCATGACGCTGTTCGGTTTCGCCACAGCGGCGGAGCGGGACCTGTTCCTGCTCCTGCTGGGAGTCAATGGGATCGGCCCCAAGGCGGCCCTGGCCATCCTGTCGGTCCTCACCCCCGACGCGGTTCGCCGGGCCGTTCTGGCCGGCGACGCCGACGCCATCACGGTGGTCCCCGGCGTGGGGAAGAGGGTTGCGGCCCGGATCGTGCTCGATCTCAAGGAGAAGGTCGGTGGCGAGGTGGAGGTTCCCGGGGCCGGACCGCTGGCAGAGGTCCGGGAGGCGCTCATGGGCATGGGCCTGTCCTTGCCGGAGGTCCGGGACGCCCTGGCCGCGGTGGACGGTGACGATGACCCGGTGGAGGACCTGCTCCGCAGGGCCCTGCAGCAGGTGGGGTCCAGGTGAGCGTGGAGGAGCGCGTGGTGGCGGCACAGGAGCTGGTGGTCGACGGAGAGTTCGACGCGGCCCTGCGGCCCCGCTGGATCGAGGAGTTCGTGGGCCAGGCCCGGGTCAAGGAGCAGCTCGCGCTGTTGATCCAGGGGGCCAAGGAGCGCGGGGAGCCGCTCGACCACCTCCTCTTCTCGGGCCCGCCGGGGCTGGGGAAGACCACGCTGGCCGGGATCGTGGCCAACGAGATGGGGGTCGGGCTCCGGCAAACCTCCGGCCCGGCGCTGGAGCGGACCGCCGACCTGGCCGCCATCCTCACCAATCTCGAGGAGGGCGAGGTCCTGTTCGTCGACGAGATCCACCGGATGCCGCGGCCGGTGGAGGAGGTGCTGTACCCGGCGCTGGAGGACTTCAAGCTGGACGTGGTCATCGGCAAGGGGCCCTCGGCGCGGACGATCCGCCTCGACCTCCCTCGGTTCACCCTGGCCGGGGCCACCACTCGGCTGGGACTGATCACCCTGCCGCTGCGAGAGCGCTTCGGCTTCACCCCCCGGCTCGATTACTACGCCGAGGACGAGCTGGCGCTGGTGGTGAAGCGCTCCTCGGGCATCCTGGAGGTTGAGGTGGACGAGGAGGGCGCCGCCGAGATCGCCCGCCGGGCCCGGGGGACGCCGAGGATCGCCAACCGCCTGCTCCGTCGAGTCCGGGACTACGCCCAGGTTCGCCGGGACGGCCGGGTCAACCTCGAGGCGGCCACGGACGCGCTGGCGCTGTTCGAGGTGGACGAGCGGGGGCTGGACCGGGTCGACCAGTCGATCCTCTCGGCGTTGGTGGAACGGTTCTCCGGGGGGCCGGTGGGCCTGTCCACGCTGGCCGCGGCCGTCGGGGAGGAGACCGGAACGATCGAGGAGGTCTACGAGCCGTACCTTCTCCAGATCGGGTTTCTCCAGCGAACGCCTCGAGGCCGGACGGCCACCGAGGCGGCTTATCGCCATCTCGGTGTGGCCCCCGAGGGCCGTCTGGTCTGAGCGTCGAATCTCCGCCGGTTTGACGAGGGAATCCCCCATCAGGGGGATGTTCCGCGCACCGGGACCCGGTTATCTTGCGGCCCGCAAGGAGGTGGTCGGATGAGGTAGCGCGCTCGAACGAGGGTGATCCTCACGGATCCCTCCCCCTCCGTGAATGCGGCGGACAGGTGCGGTTGCAGGACCGCGAGGGGGAGGACGGAAATGAGACGAGTCGTGCTACTGGTTATCGTCGGTCTGGTGGGGTTCGTGCCGGGACAGGCGTCCGGCGAGGAAGCGGTAACCGAGGAGGACTGCGAGCGAGCGATCAGCGAGACGAGTCAGGCGTACGAACGGGGGCGGCAGCCGGATGGCGAGGCCGAGCAGCTGGCCCGTCGCTGCAGCACGATCGCGTACTCACGGGACCTTGGCAGCAACCTCGGGCGCTTCCAGACCCGTCGGCGGGCGGCCAGCCTGACGGGCACAGCCTGTCGAACCATCGCGGACGGCCGGATCTACCTCAACGGTTTCGGCCTGAAGATCATCCAGTTCGTCGGGTACCTGAGGGGGTGCTTCCAGCGCGGACGCATGGCCGGAGGCGACTTCTGGACAGCGATCGACAGCTGCTGCTTCTGGTTCTACGAAGGGATCGTCAACGCGAGCAACGGAGGATGCTTTCGCGGCTGCGGCTTCGTGTCCCGGTACAGGAAGGGAAGCTTCATCTTCAACCCGCCCTGGCCCGCGATCACCACTCGGGTCCAGCCGTGGTTCCGCCTGCGGGTGAACTCGGACGGCACTGCCACGCACTCCGCGGGGGACTGACGTCGACCTGAAGACTGCCCTGAGCGGGTTGTGGCGCCGCCGGTGGATCATCCTGTTCTGGGTCGTCGTGCTCTACCTGGTGGGCCTGGCGATCACCCTGACCGTCGGGACGATCCGCGACGCCATCGTGGACACGCCGCCGACGATCATCCGGGAGGAGCCGGGAACCGCCGGAGTCCAGAGCGAGCAGTAGCGCTTCGGCGCGATACGCTGGGCCGGATGGACCTCTCCTCCGTCGGCCGGGTCCTGCTTATCGCCGGGGCGGTCATCGCGGTCCTTGGGTTGATCCTGATCCTGGCCGGCCGTGGGCTGCTCCCCCGGTTGCCCGGGGACATCGCCATCCAGCGAGACAGCTTCAGGCTCTACCTCCCTCTGGGGACGTCGATCCTGGTCTCCATCGTCCTCACCGTTGTGCTGAACCTCCTCCTCCGGCGCTAGTCGTGCCGGTTCCGTTTGACCGGGGAGAGGGAAAGTGGTGGCGGCTCCCCCTAGAGGACGATCATCAGGATCAACGCGTAGTGGCACGCGCTGGCCGCGATCACCATCGAGTGCCACACCTCGTGGTAGCCGAAGACGGTTGGGTTCGGATCGGGTCGTCTTCGCAGGAGGATGACGGACCCGGCCGTGTACAGGATCCCTCCGGCGCCAAGGAGAACGATCTCCACGATGCTCAGGCGCCCCACGATCGCGGGGATGGCCACGACGGCCACCCAGCCCAAGACCAGGTACAACGCCGCCCCCAGGGCCGGGAGCCTGCTGGTCGACAGCTTCCACACCACCCCGAACAGGGCCCCCGTCCACACCACGGAGAGCACGACGATCGTCCACGCTCCCTCCAGCACCAGGAGGCTGAACGGCGTGTACGTGCCCGCTATGAGCACGTAGATCATGGAATGGTCCAGGCGCCGCATCCATCGCCACGCCCTGGGTCGCCAGTCGATCCGGTGGAAGGCGGCGCTGGCCGCGTACATGCCGCTGAGCGAGACCGCGTAGACAAGCGCTCCGATCCGGGCCAGGGCGGTTCCCGCCGTCATCACGAGGGAGACTCCGGCCGGCACCGAGACCAGGAAGGCTACCTGGTGCAGCCGGCCCCGCCAGGCGGGTTTGGGCGAGATCGCGATGTCTTCCATGAACCTACCGTCCGGTAACCTAGCATGGACCCCTGGGGGTCGTCACCCCGCCTTGGCGGTACCATCTCTACGCAGGGCCGTCCTTTGTCATGCTCACCAGCGGGCCATAATATGGTCAGCCGACCGGCGGCGGAGCCGCCGTTTTTCTTGGAGGAACGATGATTGGACCAATCCTGGCCCAGCAAGGCGGCGCGGGGAACCTCACCTTCCTGATATCCCTGGTGCTGATGGTAGCCATCTTCTACTTCCTGCTCATCAGGCCCCAGCAACGCCGGGCCCGCCAGCAGCGCGAGCTCGTGAGCAGCCTCGATATCGGGGACGAGGTGGTGACCATCGGGGGGCTGTACGGGCGCATCATGGAGATGGATGAGGAGTCCGTGACCCTCGACGCCGGAGCCGGGACCCGCCTTCGGTTCCTGAAGCAGGCCGTGGCCCGCAAGTTCGTCGAGGAGCCTGCGGACACCGGGGAGGAAGAGGCGGACGAGGAGCCGTGAAGAAGGAGGCAGCCCCGCAGTCCCCGGCGGCCTCGCTCACACTTGAAGACATACAGGAGGATCCCGTCCTCTCGGCCTACATCGCCCAGGCCGACCGGGTCATGGACGGACTCGGCTTCACCGAGCACGGATTCCGCCACGCCAACCTGACCGCCAAGATCGCGTACAACGTCATGACCCGCCTGGGCTTCGACGAGCAGGACGCGACCCTCTCCGCCATCGGCGGCTACCTCCACGACATCGGTAACGCCATCTCCAGGTGGGGACACGGCCAGACCGGGGCGGTCCTGGTCCATCAGGTCCTGTCCGACCGCCTGGACCCCTCGGAGCTGGGGGCCATCATGGCCGCCGTCGGGAACCACGAGGAAGACGACGGGATGGGCGCCGGGCCGATCGCGGCGGCGGTCATCCTGGCCGACAAGTCCGACGTCCACCGGTCACGTGTGCGCAAGACGGCCCAGATCGACTTCGACATCCACGACCGGGTGAACTACGCGGCCGAGCAGTCCTTCCTCCGGGTGGACTCCTCCGCGAAGACCGTGACCCTCGAGCTCACCATCGACACGTCCATCTCTCACGTCATGGAGTACTTCGAGATCTTCCTGGGCCGCATGGTGATGTGCCGGCGGGCGGCCGAGCAGCTTAACTGCTCCTTCCATCTGGACATCAACGGGGCCTCCCTGCTGTGAGGGGACGCCGGCACGTGGTCTCGATCCTGTTCGTCCTGTCCCTGGTGGGGCTGTGCCTGTCAGGGTTCCTGTTCTGGGGCCTCCGTCCGCTCCTCGGCCTGGACCTGGTCGGTGGGGTCTCGGTGATCCTCACCGCCCCGCCCGGCACCCGCCCGGACGTGATGGAGAGGAGCGTGGAGACCATCCGGGACCGCGTCGACGCCTTCGGGGTAGCCGAGCCGGACATCACCCTCCAGGGCGACGTGAACATCCAGGTCCAGATCCCCGAGTTCGGCGGCCGGAGCCAGGAGCGCCTCCTTGAGCTGATCGGCACCACGGCTCGCCTGGAGTTCCGCGAGGTGCTGGAGACGATCGCCCCCGGCAGCCAGAACTACGAGGGGACCGAGATAACGACAGCCGACAAGCCGAACGCCGAGGTGGTCTATCCCGCTGCCGACGTAGCCGAGGGTGAGGACCCCTTGCTTTACCGCCTGGGCTCGACCCTGATGACCGGGGACACCATCGAGGAGGCCCGGGCCCAGTTCATACCGGCCGGGCAGACCGACGATCCCACCCAAACCGGGTGGCAGGTTGACTTCGAGCTGAACAGCGAGGGAGCGGATACCTTCGCCCAGATAACCGGGGACCTCACGGGCAAGCAGCTGGCCATCATCCTTGACAAACGGGTCGAGTCCGCCCCCAACGTGAACGAGGCCATCCCGGGGGGTACCGGCCAGATCACCGGAGGTTTCTCGGAGCAGGAAGCCCGCGACCTGGCCCTGGTCCTGCAGACCGGTGCCCTCCCCGTGGAGCTGGAGCAGTCCCAGGTCGAGACGGTCAGCCCCACCCTGGGGAGGGAGGCCCTGAACCAGGGGCTGCTGGCCGGGATCGCCGGATTGGTCCTGGTGGCGCTGTACCTGGCGTTCTACTACCGGCTCCTCGGCGTGGTCACCTGGCTGGGGATGGCGGTCTGGGCCGTGCTCTCCCTCTCCATCGTGGCGCTTCTCGGTGAGGGCGTCGGGTACAGCCTGACGCTGGCCGGCGTGGCCGGCCTGGTGGTCTCGCTGGGCATCACCGCGGACTCGTACATCGTCTTCTACGAACGGCTCAAGGACGAGGTGCGGAAGGGAAAAACCGTCCGCGCGGCGGTCCAGCCCGCCTTCAAGCGCGCCTGGACCACGATCGTGGCGGCCGACATCGTCACGATCACGGCCGCGGTCATCCTGTACCTGCTGGCGATCGGCTCCGTCCGGGGCTTCGCGTTGACGTTGGGGATCGCCACGCTGCTCGACATGTTCGTGGTCTACTTCTTCAAACGCCCCACGGTGTTCCTGATCGCCCGCAGCCGGAGGCTCTCTGAGCTGCCCGGGATGGGCCTGCGCTCGGGCGTCGCCGTCGCCGCACCGGAGCCCGTCCGGGGAGGATCCAGGTGAAGGTCCGACAGGCCGTTGCCCTGTTCCGAGGCCAGCGGGAGTTCCACCTCGACCTGGTGGGCAAGCGTCGCATCTGGTTCCTGATCTCGGGTGCCCTGGTGGCGGTGTCCGTGGTCAGTTTGTTGGTCCGTGGATTGAACCTGGGGATCGACTTCCAGGGTGGAGCCCTGCTCGACTACCCGAACGATGCCGGAGCCTCCGTGGAGGAGATCCGTGACGTCCTGGCCCAGGCGGGTCATCCGGAGGGCGTGGTCCAGCAGACCGGCGAGGGAGAGGTGCGGGTGCGCACAGAATCGCTGGGGGAGGATCGGGCCGAGGTGCTGGATGCCCTGGCCGCGCAGGCCGGGATCGAGCCGTCCGCCATCAGTGTGCAGGACATCGGTCCCAAGTGGGGCCAGCAGATCTCCACCAAGGCACTTCAGGGCCTGCTCATCTTCCTGGTGGCCGTGTCGATCTACATCTCTTTCCGGTTCGAGTGGAAGATGGCGGTCAGCGCCTTGGTGGCCATGCTGCACGACCTGGTGGTCACCGCCGGCATCTACGCCCTTGTCGGCCTGGAGGTCACGCCGGAGACGGTCATCGCCATCCTGACCATCCTGGGCTACTCCCTCTACGACACCGTGGTCATCTTCGACAAGATCAAGGAGAACACCGAGTCCGTCGCTCTGGTGTCGCGCGAGACTTACGCGGGAACGGTCAACCTCTCGCTGAACCAGGTGTTCATGCGGTCGGTCAACACGACCATTGTGGCCCTACTACCCATCGGCGCCCTGATGCTGTTTGGAGGGGAGACGCTCCAGAGCTTCGCCTTCGCCCTATTCATCGGGATGCTGGCGGGCGCCTACTCGTCCATCTTCCTGGGAGCCCCCCTGGTGGCCGTGCTCAAGGAACGGGAGCCCAAGTTCGCGGAGATCCGCCAGCGCGCGGTCCGTCGGGAGGCCCGCCCGGCCCTCCGACCGGTTCCCAGCCCAGCCGACGCCGGCGACGGTGGGAAGGAGCGGGAGCCGGTGGCGACGGCGGCCCGTCCTGCCGGCTCGAGCCGCCCCGCCGACCTCCGGCGACGCCCCAAGAAGAAGCCCCGGTCCAAGCGCCGGAGGCGATAGGTGAACCAACTCGACCGGCTGAGAGCGCTCATCCGGGACGTCCCCGACTTCCCACACAAGGGGATCGTGTTCAAGGACATCACTCCGCTCCTCGGCGACGAGGCGGGGTTCTCCATGGCGATCGACCTGATCGTGGCCCACTTCGGCCGGGGGAACGTGGACAAGGTCGTGGGGATCGAGGCCCGCGGATTCATCCTGGCCTCGCCCGTCGCGTACCACTTCGGGGCGGGGTTCGTCCCGGTCCGGAAGTCTGGCAAGCTCCCGTGGGTGAGCGAGTCGGAGACCTACGAGCTGGAGTACGGCTCCGAGACTCTCGAGTTGCACAGAGACGCCTTCGTCCCCGGCGAGCGAGTGCTGATCGTGGACGACGTCCTGGCCACCGGAGGCACTGCCAAGGCCACGGCGCGGCTGGTGGAGCGTCTGGGCGGCAAGGTGGTGGGGATCGCCTGCCTGATCGAGCTGAGGTTCCTGAAGGGAAGGGAGAAGCTCCCGGGCTACGAGCTCTTCTCTTTGCTCAGCTACGACTGATCGGCGCCGGGCCGCCCCCGTACAATGGGTGAAAGGAGGGGAGCGCGCGCATGGAGGAGGTCAAAGCACCCGAGCGACGGGGCCTCCTCTCGCGCCTCCCGTTCGTCTCCGGTCCGTCTGAGCCCCAGAGCTTGGACGGTCTCCTGAAGAAGGTCCGGTCCTACAACCCGAAGGCCGACGTCAGGGAGGTCCAGAGGGCCTATGAGTCGGCCGAGGCCTCCCACCGGGGCCAGGTCCGGAAATCCGGGGAGCCTTTCATCGAGCATCCTCTGGGCGTGGCCCACATCCTGGCTGATCTGGGGATGGACACCATCACCC
>JBKPBL010000039.1:0-8430 GCA_046726855.1 Actinomycetota bacterium
GGCCATGCTCGATGCCGGCCGGATAGTTCGGGCCGAGATGGTGAGCGGGTGGTGGAAGGACACCGGCAAGATCGAGGACCTCCTCGAGGCCAACCGGATGATGCTCTCCCACATGGCCCCCAAGGTCGAGGGCGAGGTCGACGGGGCCTCCCGGCTGGAGGGGATGGTCGTGGTCGAGCGGGGAGCCAAGGTCACTCGGTCGGTGATCCGTGGTCCGGCCATCGTTGGCGAGGACACCATCGTGGAGGACTCCCTGGTCGGCCCGTACGCGTCGGTCTACTACGGCTGCGCCGTCAAGGGGAGCGAGATCGAGGACTCGATCGTGATGGAGCGGTGCCGGATCGAGGACGTCCGGGGGATGGCCGAGTCCCTGGTGGGCAAGGACGTGGAGGTCCGGCGGGGCAAGACCCGCCCGGCCATGTACCGCCTGATGCTCGGCGACCAGAGCCAGGTCGAGGTGTTCTAGCCGCCAGTGCGCGTAGCGGTCGATGCGCGGCCGGCCGTCTCCGCGGGGATGACCGGGGTGGGCCACTACACCCGAACCATGCTCGACCTCCTGCCCGGGGTCGATCCGGGGACGACCTACGTGGCGTGGTACCTGAACGCCCGGCGGGCCCTCCGCCCATGGCGGTGGGACCGGACCCGGTTCCCCGTCCACCCGAACCTTGTGGAGCGATGGACCCCGTTCCCGGCTCAGGCCTTCGAGCGCCTGTCGCTGCGGGCCGAGGCGCCCCGCGTGGAGTGGTTTACTCGCTTCGACGTCCTCTTCGCGCCGAACTTCGTCCCCCCGCCGACCGGCACCAGCCGTCTGGTGCTGACCGTGCACGATCTGGCGTACCGCCTGTTCCCGGAGACCGCCCCGCTGGCCACGAGGCGATGGCTCCGCCGTCTGGACCGGGCCCTCCGCCAGGCCGCGGCGGTGATAGTGCCCTCGGAGGCCACCAGGCGAGACCTGGTCGACCTGTACCGTGTGGACCCCGGAAAGGTCACCGTGGTCTATCACGGGGTAGACCGGGAGCTGTACCGCCCTCCGCCGATCGAGGAGGTCGAGCGGGCTCGCAAACGGTTCGGGATCCACGGCGCCTACCTGCTGTTCGTAGGTGGCATCGAGCCCCGGAAGAACCTGCCCCGGCTGATCGAGGCTTACGCCTCGCTGCCCGACGACGCTCGGCCACGGTTGGTGGTCGCGGGCTCCTCGGTGCCCTGGAACCCCGAGGGACGGATCGAGCTGGACCGGGCCCTCGGGATGCTCCCGTCTCGGGTCCGGGGCGGGATCTCGTTCACCGGATACGTGAGCGAGCGAGACAAGGTCGCGCTCCTCGGCGGCGCCGAGGCCCTGGTTCTGCCCTCCCTGTACGAGGGCTTCGGGTTCCCGGTCATCGAGGCCATGGCCTCAGACACGCCGGTGCTCGCCTCGGACGTGTCGTCGCTGCCCGAGGTCGCTGGGGATGCAGCGGTTCTGGTCGACCCGAGGGACACGGGGGCGATCGCCGGGGGGATGCTCCGGCTCGTCCAGGACCGGAAGCTCCGAGACCGGCTCCGGGCTTTGGGAAGAGCCAGGCTGTCGTCGTTCACCTGGGAGGAGTCCGCCCGGCGCACGGCCGAGGTCCTCCACCGCGCGGCCGGAGCCTGAACCGGGGTCCGGGTTCTGGATGCCCTGCTAGACTGCCGTGAACCCGCAGGTCAGCGACCCGAGGAGACCATGACGCCCCAGACCGAGCCGTTCCTCCACGGCCTGCACGCGCGGTGAACGTCCTTGTTACCGGCGGAGCCGGGTTCATAGGCTCTCATCTGGTCGACCTGCTCCTCGAGTCGCGGGAGGCGCGGGTGACGGTCATCGATCGTCTGTCGACCGGGGGGACCAGGGCCAACCTGGAGCAACACGAGGCCGACCCACGGTTCCGGTTCGTAGAGGGTGACGTGATCGAGGAGGACCGGATCCACGACCTGGTCCGTGAGGCCGACGCGGTGATCCACGCGGCCGCGGAGGCGCACGTCGACCGGAGCATCGACGCCCCCCGGGAGTTCATCTCCTCGAACGTCTTGGGCACCCAGACCGTGCTGGAGGCGTGCCGGGTCTCGGACCGGCGGATGCTGATGATCTCGACGGACGAGGTGTACGGAGCCGGCGATCCCTCCGGGGGCCAGTTCGGCGAGGACCGGGCGCTGTGGCCGCGGAGCCCGTACGCGGCAAGCAAGGCAGCAGCGGATCTCCTGTGCCAGGCCTACGTGACCACTTACGAGGCGAACGTCACGGTGGTCAGGGGGACCAACGCCTACGGTCCTCGCCAGATCGAAAGGGTCGTGCCCACCTACACCATCGCCGCCCTGGAGGGCCGGCCCATCCCCGTGTACGGCGAGGGTCGGCACCGTCGGGAGTTCCTCCACGTTCGCGACTGGTCCCGAGCGGCTCTGGCGGTGCTGGAGCGCGGCGACCCCGGCGTGGTCTACAACATCGGGGCCGGGCACGAGCTCGAGAACGTCGAGCTGGCCCGACGGATCTGCGCGCTGGCCGGGGCCCCCGAATCGCTGATCACCTTCGTCCCCGACCGGCCGGGGCACGACTTTCGGTACGGGGTATCGGCTGAGCGTGTTCTCGCACTGGGATGGCGACCCCAGATCCCGTTCGACGTGGGCCTGGCGGAGACCGTGGCCTGGTACCGGGACCACCTCGAGTGGCTGGGACGGGCCCACCAGGGGGCCATCGTCACCGCGCCCCGAGAGGCCAGGGCATGAGGATCGCGGTCACCGGCGCCGGCGGGGGCCTGGGGCGAGCGTTCCAGGAGCGGGGGGCGGACGGTCACCAAGTCCATGCCCTGACCCGCCGAGATCTCGACGTCCGCGACCTCGACGCGGTCCTGGCCGTCATGGACCGGGTGGGGCCTGACCTGATCCTCCACTTCGCCGCGATGACCTCGGTGGACGGGTGTGAGCTGGAGCCCCGCCGAGCCGCAGAGACGAACGTGCTCGGCTCGTTCAACGTGGCCGCTGCGGCGCGAGAGGCCGGAGCCATGCTGGTGGCCATGTCCACCGACTACGTGTTCGACGGTGAGAAGGCCGGGCCGTACGACGAGAGAGATGACCCCAACCCGCTGTCCTTCTACGGCGTGACCAAGCTGGCGGGGGAGCGGGCCGCGGAGGCGGTGATGCCGGACGCCCTGTTCGTCCGGACCGCGTGGATGTTCGGAGGAGGGGATGATTTCGTCTCTCGGGCCATCCGGAGGCTGGCCAAGGGCCGGGAGGTCGGGGTCATCGTGGACCAGACCGGCAGCCCCACGTACGTGGGACATCTCGCCGAGCGATTGCTCCCGCTGGTCCGCTCCGGCCTTCGCGGCCTGGTGCACCTGGCCGGCCCCGAGGCCCTGACGTGGCACCAGGTCCTCTCCAGGGCAGCACAGCTGGGCAACCTTCCGGGCGACGTCCTCGAGCAGAAGGCCGACGAGCTGGCCCGCCCCGCCCTTCGCCCCGCCAACTCGGCGCTGGCGAGCGTCCGCCTCGTGGACGCTGGTATCCCGGCGATGCCCCCGTTGGACCGGGCCATCGGGGAGGTGCTGGACCGTGTCGTCTGAAGTCCTGGTCCGCACCAACGAAGCGCCACGGTTCCGCCCGCTGGCCCGGCTCGGGGAGCTGTGGCGGCACCGGGAGATCCTGGCCAACCTGGCCCGCAAGGAGCTGAAGGTCAAATACAAGTCGACCGTCCTGGGCGTGGTCTGGTCGATGTTGAACCCGCTCCTTTACCTGGTCGTGTTCTACGTGGTGTTCACCTACTTCCTGCCCAACAACGTCTCGGACTTCCCCGTCTACCTGCTCTCGGGCCTGCTCCCCTGGTACTTGTTCACCACCGGCCTGGGAGGAACCACCGCATCCGTGGTGGGAGGTTCCAACCTGGTCCCCAAGGTCGCCTTCCCCCACGAGATGCTCCCCCTGGCCGTGATCCGGGCCCAGACGGTCAACTTCTTCTATCAGTCGCTGGTGCTGCTGGCCTTCCTGGTGGCCTTCGGATACCCGGTGTTCCACAGGGGACTGGTCCTCCTGCCGTTGGCCCTGGGCGTGCTGCTCTTTTTCATCGCGGCCCTCGGATTCGCCACAGCGGCGTGGAACGTCAGGTACCGGGACACGGGTTACCTGGTCGACCTGGCCCTGCTGGCGTGGTTCTGGAGCACCCCGATCGTCTATCCCGCCTCGACCGTCCTGGATCGATTCGGCCCGCTGGGCGACGCCCTGTACCTCCTGAACCCCATGACCAACGTGGTGCTGGCGTTCCAGCGGGGGATCTACGGGGGCGTCTCGGAGGACGCCCTGGCCAGCCTTCCCGCGCCGGGCCTCCGCTGGTACGGGCTGCGGCTGCTGGTCGTGGGCGCGGTGTCCCTGGGGATCCTCCTGCTCTCCTGGCGAACCTTCTTCCGGCGTTCCGGGGACTTCGCGGAGGAGCTGTAGGTGGCCGAGCCGGCCATCTCGGTGCAGGGGATCGCCAAGCGGTTCCGCCTGTACCACGAGCGGCCCACGAGCCTGAAGGAGCGGCTGCTGCGGTTCCGGCGACCGAGGGCCGAGGACTTCTGGGCGCTGCGTGAGATCACCTTCGAGGTCCCGGCCGGGAAGACCTGGGGGTTGGTGGGGGCCAACGGGTCCGGCAAGACCACCCTCCTTAAGATCATCGGCGGGATCCTCCGCCCCACCGACGGGATTGTGACGGCCCGTGGGAGGATCGCCGCGCTGCTCGAGCTGGGAGCGGGGTTCCATCCCGAGCTCACCGGCCGGGAGAACGTGTATCTCAACGCCTCGATCCTGGGCCTGTCCAAGCGCGAGACCGATCGGTACTTCGACGACATCGTCGGCTTCGCGGAGCTGGAGGACTTCATCGACAACCAGGTCAAGCACTACTCGTCGGGGATGTTCGTGCGGCTCGGCTTCGCGGTGGCCGTGCACGTGAACCCCGAGATCCTGTTGATCGACGAGGTCCTGGCCGTGGGCGACGAGGCCTTCCAGCGCAAGTGCCTGGATCGGGTGGGAGAGCTCCAGCGGGGGGGACTGACCATCGTGTTCGTCACGCACGCCATGCAGCTCGTGCACCAGATCTGCGACGCCGCGGTGCTCCTCGACCGGGGCCGGGTGAGAAAGGCCGGAGAGGTGGATCAGGTGGTCAAGGAGTTCCGAACCGCCATGATGGAGCGCCGGGGTGGTGGGCTCACTTTCGAGCAGGCCACCCGGGAGATGGAGATCACCGAGGTCGAGCTCCTCGATGCCCGGGGCCGCCCCGGAGCGATGGTCGCCCCCGGCGAGGCCCTCACGGTGCAGGTGGTCGTCCGGGCCAACCGGCCGGTGGAGGACCCGGTCATCGAGGTGGGCATCCACAACGCCCGGGACGAGTGGGTGTACACCACCGACACCGGGAGGCTGGGGGTCGGGCTGGGCGCGGTCGACGGCAAGCTCAGAGTGGCGTTCGACCTCAAGGCCATCCCTCTGCTCGAAGGCCAGTACTTCGTCACGGTGAGCGTCCGGGACCGGGACGAGACCACCGTCTACGACTGGCACGGGCACCGTTACCAGTTCGACGTGATCCGCCACGTCCGTGGCGGTCTGGCCATTCCCGTCGAGGTCCGGGTGGAGCGCCTCTGACATGCGGGTCGTGATCGTCTCCTCGTACCCGCCCCGGCCCTGCGGCATCGGTTCGTACGCGGCGGCTCAGGCCGAGCGGCTTAGGGGCGCCGGGCACCACGTCACCGTGATCTCCCCGCCCGACGGTGATGGCGACGTGAAGGTGGATTTCTTCGGGGGCCGTCCCTTCCGCGCGGCGGCCCGCCTGGGCGGTGATGCCGGTCGCATCATGGTGCACTTCCAGCCCGCCCTGTACTTCCGTCCCCGGGCCCCGCTGTCGAAGCTCGGGGCCGCCGTGGGTCTCCTGTGGCTTTGCATCCGGCGGCGGCAGACCGAGATCCTGGTGCACGAGGCCGACCGCCCCCGGTGGTGGCGGCCGGACGAAGTCATCCTGACCGTCGCCTTCAAGACCGCGCCGGTGCTCCTGTTCCACACGGAGGCTGAGCGAAAGCGCCTGGAGGACGAAGCCGGGATCCGGGTTCGCTCCCGGCTGGTTTCCCACAGCGACGGCGTTCGGGTCTACGCCCGCCCCGGCCGGGACGAGGCCCGGGCCCGTCTTGGCCTGCCCACGGACGAGGCGGTGTTCGTGTCGCCCGGGTTCCTCCATCCCGACAAGGGTCTGGAGCGGGCCATCGAGTGCATCAGGGTCACGGCCGCGGGACGCCTGTACGTGGTCGGCTCGGTGAAGGACCGGACGGCCCCGAACGTGGCGTACGCTGAGCGGCTCCGGTCCCTGGCGTCGGAGGTGCAGGGCGTGGAGACGGTCGAGCGATATGTGGACGACGAGGAGCTGGACATGTGGATCGCCGCCGCGGACGCGGTGGTCCTGCCGTACCGGCTTTCGTGGTCTTCGGGGGCCCTGGCCCGGGCCCAGGCCATAGGCACCCCCGGGGTGGTGACCGACGTGGGCGGCCTGGGGGAGCAGGCCTCCCCTTCCGATGTGGTCGTCGACGACGATGCAGAGATGGCCGCGGCGCTGGTCCGGATCTCGGCGGCCCGCCTCGGGGCCAGGACCGGACCGTGACGCTGTTCCGCCGAGAAGAGCCATCGCGCCAGCACGACAGTGCGCTGGACATCGACTACGAGCCCCCGGCTCCGAACGGGGAGAAGAAGAGGAGGAAACCGGTGCTGATCCTGTTCATCCTGCTATCCGTGGGCCTCGCGGCCACGGCCCAGCTGACGCTGAAGTACGGGGTCGACCGGGTCACCAAGCACGGACACTCGGGGATCGTTCTCAGCGAGCCCGTCAACTCCTTGCTCCGCGTGGCCAAGGAGCCCTACGTGTGGCTGGGCCTGGTCCTCTTCGCGATCTCCGCGGCCGTGTGGATCGTGGTCCTGTCCAGGGTGTCGCTCTCGTTCGCCTATCCGTTCGCCGCGCTGACCTACGTGATCATCCTGGTGTTCGACCGCCTGATCCTCAAGGTCGACGTCCCCGGGCTCCGGTGGGCCGGGGTGCTCCTCATCGTCTCCGGCATCTTCCTGATATCCCGGACGCCGCACGCCTAGCAGGCACATGGGTGCGGACCCCGACCTGGCCGTGATCGTCGTCAACCACAATGCCGGCCCGTACCTGGGCCGGTGCCTGGAGTCCGTCCACGGCGCGGCCGGTGACCTCCGGACCCAGGTCGTGATCGTGGACAACGCCTCCGCGGATGGCAGCGTCGAAGCAGTGGGCGGCGACGATGGGCACGTCCTGGTGCGAAACCCCGAGAACCGGGGGTTCGGGGCGGCGGCCAACCAGGGGATCGCGGCATCCTCAGCCCCCTTCCTGCTCCTCCTCAACCCGGACGCTCGCATCGTCGGGGGAACCCTGGCCGCCCTGGTGAAGGTGGCCCGGGAACGGCCCGACGCGGGAGCGGTGGGGGCCCTGGTTCGCAACCCCGACGGCTCGATCCAGCCGTCGGCCAGGCGCGTCCCCCGGCTGGGCGAGGCTCTGGGGCACGCTTTCCTCGGCCCGATCGCTCCCGGCAACCGGTGGACCCGGTCCTACACCCTGGCCGACTGGGATCGGGCCTCGGAGCGGGAGGTCGAGTGGGTGGCCGGCTCGGCGATGCTGCTTCGCCGCGAAGCGCTAGACGAGGTGGGCGCATTCGACGAGGGCTACTTCATGTACGTGGAGGACGTGGATCTGTGCACCCGGCTCAGGGCGGCCGGATGGCGCGTGCTTTTCTCGCCCGAGCTCGAGGTCGTCCACCAGATCGGCGTCTCAACGCGCGGCCAGCGCGGAAGGATGGCCTTCGAGCATTCACGGAGCATCTACCGGTACTTCTCGAAGTTCCGGGCGGACGGCGCCAGGGTCCTCCTCAAGCCACCGGTCCGGGTGGCCCTGTGGCTCCGGGCGATGCTGATGTCGGCGGTGGCCGGGAGGCACCGATGAAGGCGGTGGTGCTGGTCGGCGGGGAGGGGACCCGGCTGCGGCCGCTCACGGAGACCATCCCCAAGCCCCTGGTCCACTTCATGAACCGGCCGTTCCTGGACCACGTCCTGGGCCATCTGGCCAGACATGGTGTCGAGGAGGTGATCCTGTCCTCGTCGTATCTGGAGGAGCAGTTCCGTTCCTACCTGGAGGGCCGCGACCAGGGACCGGAGGTCACCTGGGTCAACGAGCCCGAGCCGATGGGTACATCGGGGGCCATCAAGGGGGCTCGGCACCTGCTCGAAGGGACTTTCCTGGTCCTCAACGGGGACGTCCTCACGGATCTCGACATGGGAGCCCTGATGGCCTATCACCGGGAGCGCGGAGCCCTGGCCACGATCGCCCTGACCCCTGTCGAGGATGCCCGCCCGTTCGGCCTTGTCGAGACCGATCCGGAGGGCCGGGTCAGGGCGTTCCGG
>JBKPBL010000040.1:0-7938 GCA_046726855.1 Actinomycetota bacterium
ACCCTACCCGCCGTTCCTCGAAGGCTCTCCGGCGGGCGCGAACCCGCCCAGGGGAGGACGGGCGCTCAGGACCTCGTCGACCAAGCCGTACTCCTTGGCCTGCTCGGCCGTGAGGATGAAATCCCTGTCGGTGTCCTTCTCTAACTTGTCCAGGGGCTGGCCGGTGTGGCGGGCCAGGATCTCGTCGATCAGCCGGCGCTGACGCAGGATCTCCCTGGCGTGGATCTGAATGTCCGCCGCCTGCCCGCCGAGCTCCCCATGCGGCTGGTGTATGAGGATCCTCGAGTGGGGGAGCGCGAACCGCTTCCCCGTCGCCCCCGCGGCCAGGATCACGGCCGCCGCCGAGGCCGCCTGGCCGACGCACGTCGTTGAGACATCGGCACGGACGTGCTGCATGGTGTCGTAGATGCTGAGGAGGGCCGTGCCCGATCCTCCTGGCGAGTTGATGTACAGGTGGATGTCCTTCTCGGGATCCTCGGATTCGAGGTGCAGGAGCTGGGCGGCCACCAGGTTGGCCAGGAAATCGTCCACCGCCGCGCCCAGGAACACTATCCGGTCCTTCAGCAGTTTCGAGTAGATGTCGAACGACCGCTCTCCGCGGTCCGTTCCTTCCACCACCATAGGCACCTGCGTCTCTGACATGCCGCGCTCTCCTTCCTGCTGCAACTGCTTGGTTGCACCATCCTAATGCATTGACGAGAGGAACTGCAACCGGTACGTTGCATGTCATGGCACCTTGGCGGGTCGAGCCAGTCCAACGCCGGGTGGTCCTGCCGGCCCCTCCGGCCCGGGTGTGGTCCGCGCTGACAGAGGCCCGAGAGCTCTCCGCCTGGGTCGGGGCCCATGTGACCCTGGAGCCGCGCCCCGGCGGACGAGCCACGTTCCGCTGGCCTGACGGCCGCGAGCGTGGTGCGGTGCTGGAGGACGTTGAGCCACCGTCACGGTTGTCGTTCCGATGGCTTCCGTTCGAGCGCTCGGCCGACGGGCAGGCCCGGCTGGTCCCGTCCACCCGGGTCGAGCTCCGGCTCGAGCCGGCAGAGGGAGGCACCGTTCTCACCTTGGAGGAACGGGGGCCGGGCGTCACCGCGGTCAGGGAGGCCATGCTGGGTTGAGCACCGACTCCATCTTCGAGGCCCTGGCCGACCCCACCCGGCGTCGGGTCATGCGGCTCCTGGCGGAGAACGGTCCCAGCTCGGCCACGAGCCTGGCCGATGGGCTCCCGGTGAGCCGCCAGGCCGTGTCCAAGCACCTGAACGCGCTGGAGGAGGCGGGCCTGGTCTCCGGGGAGCGCCACGGGCGAGAGGTCCGGTTCCGCCTCACCCCTGCCCCCCTGGCCGAGGCGGTCTCGTGGATGGCCGCGGTGGGATCCGAGTGGGACGAGCGCCTGGCGGCTCTACGCACGCACCTCGGACGCGGAGGCCGCCGAGGCCGAGGCTAGGGTGGCTACAGCAGCCGTCCCGAGAAGAGAAGGCCGATCGGAAGCACGAAGAGCCCGGCCACGAACCCGACCAGCCGCGGTGTGGTGGCCACGATCCAGTCGTCCAAAGCCACGATCCCCCGCTGAAGCGGCCGATAGGCGACGGCCAGCAACAGCAGGGTGATGGCCGCCACACCGATCGCCTCGGCCAGAACGACCTGCACGCCCACGGGGTTCCCCAGGATCATCGCGGCCACCAACGTGTCGGCCAGAGTGGTGATATTGGCTCCGGCGATGTAGGGAACCGCTTCCTCACGCTTGATGTAGCCCTTGCTGGCCAGGGGGACCAGCACGGTGAGGGCCACCGAGACCGACAGCGTCACCAGCGCGGCCAGGGATCCAAGGAAGAACATCGGCCAGGGCTTCTTCAGCCATTGATGCCGGCGCTCGGCCTGGCGCTCCCCGTCCAGTGAGGGCAGGACCTGGTCCAGGAGCTTGAACGACGCCAGGATCACCGCCAGGCCCACCGGGAACAGGAGCGGGCCCGGGAGGGTCGACCCCGCGAAGTCGACGATCGGGCCCCAGATCGCGTCGATGACCGTGTTTACCTCGGAGGAGGCCTGCCACTGGATGCCGCTCAGCCATCCCGCCTTCAGGATCCCGTAGCCGAGCAACATGCCCGGGACGTACACGACCGCCGTCATGGAAAGAGCGAGGACGCCCATCCCGATCGACTCCCGCCGGTTCTTGCTGCGGATCGCGTACAGGAAGCCCACCAGGAGGACGATGAACGAGGCTCCCAGGCGTGACCCGGTGAGCATCGTGAACGTCTGGAGCTCGTTCGTGGCCCCGGCGGCGAACAGGGCCAGGGACGCCGCGGCCACCGGCGACCCGGACAGGACGAAGTACGCGCCGAGCCATCCCAGGCCGAGGGTGCTGACCATGTTGTCCACGGGGAAGGTTCCCTGGAGACGCGGGGCGATGGACTGGGCACCCTCCTTCATCAGCTGGATGGCCAGGATGAACAGGAACAGGGCGGCCAGGAAGAAAAGGACCTTCAGGACGGGCTGCCAGGCCCTCCGGCGCTGGTCGACGCGGACGGCCGGACCCGAGGGTCTGGTCGTCTCGGCCTCGATCTGAGACTCCGAGCCGTTGCCCGAGCCCGGCTTGAGGCGCGGTTCGGTCTCGTGCGGGTTGTCGATGTCCTTCCCCCTGGGCGCTCGTGAAGGGCGTCGGGAACCTCCGTACGATACCCCGGACACCCTCGGACTCCAACCCTTCCCTTCCGGCCGTTCGAACGCTTGATACCCTTCGGGAATGGTCAGACCTTACGACCCGGCCGAGATCGAGCCGAAATGGATGGCGGCGTGGGAACGTGAGGGCCTTTACGCCGCCGGAGGCCCGGACGACCCCAGGCCCCGGTTCTACGCCCTGGACATGTTCCCCTATCCATCCGGGGACCTGCACATGGGCCACGCCGAGGCGTTCGCCCTTGGCGACGTGATCCCTCGGTTCAAGGCGATGCGGGGGCACAACGTCCTACACCCGATCGGGTGGGACTCGTTCGGTCTGCCGGCCGAGAACGCGGCCATCCAGCGGCGGGTCCACCCCAAGGAATGGACGTACGCGAACATCGAGAAGCAGGCTTCTTCGTTCAGGCGGTACGGCGTCTCTTTCGACTGGTCCACGCGGCTCCACACCTCGGACCCCGAGTACTACAAGTGGACCCAGTGGCTGTTCCTGAAGCTGTTCGAGAGGGGACTGGCCTATCGGAAGCTGGCCCCGGCCAACTGGTGTCCAAAGGACCAGACCGTGCTGGCTAACGAGCAGGTCGTGGCGGGGGCATGCGAGCGGTGCGGGACGCCGGTGGTTCGGAAGGACCTGACCCAGTGGTTCTTCAGGATCACCGACTACGCCCAGGCCCTGCTCGACGACATGGAGCTTCTCACCGGCTGGACCGATCGGGTCCTGAACATGCAGCGCAACTGGATCGGGCGCTCGGAGGGTGCCGAGCTGGAATGGGAGATCGCCGAGACGGGCGAGAGAGCGACGTCGTTCACCACCCGTCCGGACAC
The DNA here is from genome assembly GCA_046726855.1 of Actinomycetota bacterium. Classification (GTDB taxonomy): domain Bacteria; phylum Actinomycetota; class UBA4738; order UBA4738; family CALAEC01; genus JBKPBL01. The sequence goes on from JBKPBL010000040.1 coordinate 3,493, forward strand.
GCTCTGGGGAGCGACGTTCTTCGCCTTCGCTCCCGAGCACCCGCTGGTCCGCTCGCTGGCGGAGGCCGGGGGAACCTCCGGGCCGGTCACCGAGATGTTGAACCGCCTCCAGGCCACCCCGCTGACGAGCCGGGAGCAGACCGAGGCGCGTGAGGGGATCGCCCTGGGCGTTCACGTCCTCAACCCGGCGACGGGGGAGAAGCTGCCCTGCTTCGTGGCGCCGTTCGTGCTGATGGAGTACGGGACCGGCGCGGTGGGGGGTGTCCCCGCGCACGATCAGCGGGACTTCGAGTTTGCCCGGGAGCACGGCCTGGAGATCCGGGTGGTGATCCAGCCCGAGGGGGAGACCCTGGACCCCTCGACGATGACCGAAGCCTGGACGGGAGAGGGGGTGATGGTCTCGTCGGGCGCATTCGACGGCACCCGGACGCCCCGGAGCATCACACAGGTCATCCGGTGGCTGGAGGAGCAGGGCAAGGGGCGGGCCGCCGTCAGCTACCGGATCCGCGACTGGCTTATCTCCAGGCAGCGGTACTGGGGGGCGCCGATCCCCATCGTCCACTGCGAGGACCACGGCGAGGTCCCGGTCCCCGAGGAGGACCTGCCGGTGCTGCTTCCCGACGACGTGGACTTCTCGCCCACGGGCGAGTCTCCCCTGGCCAAGCACCAGGGGTTCGTGAACGCCGACTGCCCCAGATGCGGAAAGCCCTCAAGGCGGGAGACGGACACCATGGACACGTTCGTCGACTCGTCCTGGTACTTCTTTCGCTATCTGTCGCCGCACGACGACTCCCGAGCGATCGATCCCGAAGCGGTGGCCCGGTGGATGCCCGTCGACCAGTACATGGGCGGGATCGAGCACGCCATCCTGCACCTCCTGTACTCACGGTTCTTCACCAAGGTGTTGAACGAGATGGGCCTGGTGCCGTTCAGGGAGCCGTTCCCGAGGCTGCTGAACCACGGGATGGTGATCATGGAGGGCGCCAAGATGAGCAAGAGCCGTGGCAACTACCTGGAGCCGGGGCCGCTCATCGAGCAGTGGGGAGCGGACACGCTCCGGACGACCATGCTCTTCGCTAACCCTCCGGAAGACCAGATCGACTGGGCCGACGTGTCGGTGGAGGGGTCTCGGGGGTGGCTGGAGCGGGTGTGGCGCGCGGTCCACGAGGCCTCGGGGCGCGATGGGGAGGATCCGGAGAAGCTGCGGAGGCTCACCCATCGGACCATAAAGCGAGTCACCGAGCTTCTGGAGAGGTTCCGGTTCAACGTGGCCGTGGCCCGTCTGATGGAGCTCACCAACGAGATCCGGAGGACCCTGGACGCCGGGCAGCCCGCCGGGGAGGCGGCCCGCTCGCTGGTGTTGATGATGGCGCCCATGGCGCCGTTCATCGCAGAGGAGCTGTGGCGAGAAGCGCTGGGCGGGCGGGAAAGCGTCCACCTGGAGGCGTGGCCCGAGTTCGACCCGGGCCTGGCCCGGGAGGAGACCGTGATCCTGGTGGTCCAGGTCGACGGAAGGGTCCGGGACCGCATCGAGGTTCCTCCGGACATCGGCGCCGATGAGGCCGAGCGGCTGGCCACGGAGTCCGAGAAGGCCCGCCGGGCCCTGGCCGGCCGCAACGTGGTTCGGACGGTGACCCGGCCTCCCGGGTTGGTCAACCTGGTGACCGGATAGTCTCCTAGGCCGCTCGGATCGCCACCATCACGCCATCCCGCGTGGGGACGATCGTCGATCGGTAGCGTTCATCGGAGGCGATGGCCCGGTTGTGCTCCCGGACGGCCTCGGTCCATCCGGACGGTGTGCCCTCGCGGTCCTCGCCGGTCACCACTCGCCCGCTCCAGAGCACGTTGTCGCACAAGTACAGGCCACCGACGCGGATCCGCTCGCTCGCCTTTCGCCACGCCTCCGGGTAGTCGCCCTTGTCTATATCGCAGAACACCACGTCGAACAGGCCGTCCAGGCGGTCGATGATGTCGAGGGCGTTCCCCACGTGGGAGGCGACCCTATCGGCCAGGCCGGCCCGCCCCAGGTAGTCCATGGCCTTCAGCTGGTTCTCGGGATCCCCCTCGGTCATGAGCACCTCGCCGCCCGGCCCCACCGCCCGGGCGAACCAGTACGCCGAGTAACCGTAGCCGGAGCCCATCTCCAGCACGCGGCGGGCTCCGACCGCCCGGGCCAGCACCTCCAGGGTCACACCCACGGCGCGGCCGACGATGGGAAAGTCTCTCTCCTCCGCCTCGGCCTCCATGGCCTCGGCCTCCGGATGGTCCCCCCCGAGCAGCTCCCGGAGGTAGTCCTCGATCCGGGGGTCGACGATGTCCACGGCCGGAAGGATAGCCGGAGTTAACGCCCCCGGGTTCGTGTCACAGGGGGCGGCTACGCTCGAGTCGTCCTCCTCCCCCTCAGCGCGCCCGGTTCGTGCGCTCGACGGCGAGGGAGGTTATGGACGGCGGGTTCCGAGAGTGGCTGGCGGGCCTGAGCCGGCGGGAGGCGGTCCTCCTGGGGCTCCTGGCGCTGGTCGCGGTGGGGGGCGTGGGGCTCTGGTACTTGCGGTCACTGCCCCGGCCCGTGGATGTCTCCGCCCCGGTGGCAGCCCCCGCGCCGACCCCCTCCACGGCGCCGGCCCTGTTCGTCCACGTGGCGGGGTGGGTCCGGAACCCCGGCGTCTACGAGCTTCGCGAGGGAGACCGGGTGATCGACGCCATCCGCCTGGCCGGTGGCCCCCGGCGACGGGCCGACCTCAGCGTGCTCAACCTGGCCGCGCCCCTCACCGACGGGCAACAGGTGCTGGTGCCTCGGCCGGCGGCGGACGGACCGCCCGGAGCCGTGCCCACGCCCGGGATCACCCCTGGCTCATCGCCGGGTCTGGTCAACGTCAACACCGCCACCGCCGAACAGCTGGAGACCCTCCCCGGGATCGGGGAGGTCCTGGCGGCCACGATCATCCAGTACCGGGAAGAGCACGGCCCGTTCACCTCGGTCGACCAGCTGCTGGACGTCAGCGGGATCGGGGAGGTGACCTTGGAAGAGATCCGCGAGCTGGTCACGGTCTGACCGATGCGGCCATGGGCGCTGCCGGCCGCGGCGACGGCCTTCGGCGTGGGCGTCCTGCTCGGCCGGGCCCAGGGGCCGTCGCGGTGGTGGCCGGGGATCCTGGGCGCCGGCGCCGCGATGTTGCTGGCCACGGCCGTCTCCGGGTCGAGGCGCCGAGCGCGTTCCCGGGTGGTGCTCGAGGCCGCGGGCCTGGGCGGGGTGGCTTCGAGCCCTCCGGGTCCTCGTCAGCGGATCCTGGCCGCGGCCGGGTTTCCGGTGACGGCGGGAGGGGCGACGGCGGAGGGAGCGCGAGCCTCCCGGACGACTCCTGGCCGAGCGGCGGTGGCGCTGGTAGCTGTGGCCCTCCTGGGCGCCGGGTGGACGATGGCCCGGGCTGCTCTTATCGCCCGGCCGGGTGCCTGGGAGGGGCGACACGTGCGGTTCCGGGGAACGGCGGCATCCGACGTTCGCCGGTTCGACGCCGGCTGGGGGCTCGAGGTGGGCCTCGAGGATGTGCGTCCCGACGAGCGATGGATCCCGTTCGGAGGCCGGGTCTGGGTCTCGGGCGACGACGAAGCACCCTCGGTCCAAGCGGGACAGCCCCTATCCGGGCAGGGACTCTTCGAGAAGATCCCACTCGACCCCGGCGGGTTCGAGCGCTACCTGGCCGACCGGGGGATCGTGGCTTCGGTCTCGGCGACCGACCTCTGGGCCCGTGGACCACCGGCCAACCCCGCGCTGCGGCTGGCCAACGCGACCAGGGATGCCCTGCGCGAGGGCGCCTTCCGGGTCATGACGGCGAAGAAGGCGGCGCTCCTGCTGGGGCTGACGATCGGGGACACCAGCCGGATGGACCCGGAGGTCGACGAGGACTTCCGGGCCTCGGGACTGGGCCACCTGCTGGCGGTGTCCGGCTCCAACGTGGCCCTGGCCCTCGTGCCGGTCATGGCCCTGGCCGGATACCTCCGTCTCCGGCCGGCGGCCCGATGCGCCCTGGGCCTGGCCGCGGTGTTCCTGTTCACGCTGATGACCCGGTGGGAGCCGTCGGTCCTGAGGGCCAGCGGCATGGCCGCGCTGGCCCTGGCCGGGCTGTGGGTCGGCAGACCCCGAAGCGTTGCGACAGCCGTGGGGGGCGCTGTGCTGGCGCTCCTGGTGGTGGATCCGAACCTGGCCGTCTCGGTCGGGTTCCAGTTGTCGGTCGCGGCTACCATCGGGCTGGTGGCGATGGCCGGACCCATCGCCCAGCGACTGACCCTGTTGCCGAGACCGATCGCCGTGGCCGCTGCAGCCACCGTGGCGGCTCAGGCCGGGGTCACGCCGCTCCTCCTGCTGCACTTCGGGGCGGTGCCGACGGTCACCCTGCTCGCCAACGTGCTGGCCTTCCCCGCGGTGGGGATGAGCCTCCTCCTGGGCAC
>JBKPBL010000041.1:0-46659 GCA_046726855.1 Actinomycetota bacterium
GCCCTGGTGATCGGATACGGCGCCTACGTGCGGTACCAGGAGAGCCAGACCACCGCGATGCCGCCTCCGGCGGCCTGAGCTACCTGACCGAGACGTGCACGGCCCCGGGGTCAACCGGGCCCGTCGGCGTGTGCAGGCGGCTCGACAGGAACCCACCTAGCGCTCCACCGCCAACGCCCCACACCAAGCCCAGCAGGAACCCGGAAACCGGCGCTGCTCCGACCGTGACCCCGCCGCTCAGAGCCCCCAGTAGCCGGCCTTCGGCCTCGTAGCTGACTCCGGACACTACCATGAGCACCAGGAACAGAGCCGCGAAGACCAGGCCCGCGCCGGCCCCCAGCCCGGCGGCCTCACCTCTCGAAGCGGCCGCCGCTCGGCCTGCCGCCCACCAGCCGCCTGCCAGAGTGGCGACAATGGGCACGAGAAGGAACAGGAAATAACCCGGGGGGGCGACATCAAAGCCGAACGGAAGTGACGCGCACGGGTCCGCGGGGCCTGGCTGCACCTGGATCGAGGGCGGGGGCGGGCCCGCCGGGAACCCGGCCAGCGACACCAGGACACACCGGGAGCCCAGCAGCGCCACGTCGATGCTCCCGCCCATGGCCGCCGCGGCCGTTGCCGCACCCAGGTTCGGGAGGAAGAGAAGGGTGGCGGAGATGACCAGCGCCCCTCCGGCCGGACCCTGTCGCACCGCCGCGTCCAGGAATGCCCGGGTGGTCTCGGGATTCAGCGCGGCCAGGATCAGAAAACCCACGCCTCCCAGCGCCACCGCCAGCACCACCATGCGCCATCCCCCGGCCAGGATGCCTCCCGCTCGCCGCCCCGCGGCGCCTCGGAAGAGCTGTGCTCGAGCGGTCCACAGCCCACCGGCGAGGCCGAGGACCGAGGCCAGCAGCAGGGGCCGCAGGAACGAGCCGAGGATCGACGGGTGCACCTCGGCCCGGCCGTCCCCGAACCCGGTGAAGTCGCCCGGGATCGTGGCCACAAGCGATACCAGCAGCGTGAGAAGGGCGTATGGCGGGGCCACCTTTAGGCCGTGGACGCCTCGGACCCAGGGGGCCCCACCGGCGGCGTCCGCCACCGCCCCTCCGCCACGGAACAGCAGCCAGCCGGCGCCGATGGTGGCCCCCAGAAGCATCACGGTGAGCGTCACGGAGACGCCTGGGGGGTCCGCCACAGTGGGGAACTCGATCACCAGGGGAACCCGATGGAAAAGGGAGACCAGCACCGCTCCGATCCTGGGCACATCGAGGAGGGAGAAGCGGCTCGGCGCGACCGCCCACTGGAGAGCGGCCAGGACCAGGCCCACTCCCAGCATGACCCCGAACGTGATCGCCGCGTGGGTCGCGGCGGTCCGCCATCCGGCGGCGAGGATCGGCCGCCACGCCGGCCTCACGATCGAGCGGCCTGGACCAGCTCCGCGACCTCGGTGGGGTTCCGGCCGACCTTGACGCCGACGGCCTCGAACGCCTCGGCCTTGGCCCGGGCGGTCCCCTTCGAGCCGGTAATGATGGCCCCCGCGTGGCCCATCCGCTTTCCGGGGGGCGCGGTGAAGCCAGCCACGTACGCCACCACAGGCTTGGTCATGTTGTCGCGGATGTAATCGGCGGCCCGCTCCTCCTCGTCCCCACCGATCTCACCTATCAGGATGGCAGCCTGTGTCTCAGGGTCTTCCTGGAACCGGGCGAGGATGTCAACGTACCCCGTCCCCACGATGGGATCTCCGCCGATCCCCACGCACGTCGACTGCCCGATCCCCCGCCCGGTCAGCTCGTTGATGATCTGGTACGTGAGGGTCCCCGACCGAGACACCATTCCCACCGTGCCCTCGACGCAGATCTCCCCGGGGATGATTCCCACGTTCGCCTTCCCTGGTGAGATCAAGCCGGGGCAGTTCGGCCCGATCAGCACCTGGCCTCGCCCTCGCAGGTAGCCGTGCACGCGAGCCATGTCGAGCACCGGGATCCCCTCGGTGATGCACACGATCACGGGGAGGCCCGCGTCGGCGGCCTCGAGGATCGCGTCCGCCGCGAAGGATGGGGGGACGAAGACCAGCGAGGCGTTGGCCTTCGTCTCGGCGGCCGCCTCGGCGACCGTGTCGAAGACCGGGACGCCATCGACGTCCTGTCCGCCTTTCCCAGGGGTTACCCCGGCCACGAGGCTCGTCCCGTAGTCCCTGTTGCGCAGGGCGTGGAACCGCCCCTCCTTCCCGGTCAGCCCCTGGACCAGCAGGCGGGTATCCGCGTCGATCAGGATGGCCATGGCCCTAAGCCTCATCCTTCGCCAGCTCGACGGCAGTCCGGGCCGCCTCCAGCATCGTTGCCGCGGTGATGATCCGTTCGTGTCCCGCCTCGGCCAGGATCTTCCGGCCCTCCTCGGCGTTGGTCCCGTCCAGCCGGACCACGATGGGCACCGTGGCCTCGACCCGCTCCAGAGCTTCGAGGATGCCCCGGGCCACCAGGTCACACCTGGTGATGCCGCCGAAGATGTTCACCAGGACGGAGCGCACGGACGAATCGGAGAGGATCACTTCCAGCGACGTGGCCATGAGGTCCGCGCCGGCCCCCCCGCCGACGTCGAGGAAGTTGGCCGCAGCGCCGCCGGCCTGTCGGACCACGTCGAGCGTGGACATCACCAGGCCGGCACCGTTGCCGATGATCCCCACCTCGCCGTCGAGCTTCACGTACTGAAGCCCCTTCTCCTTGGCTCGGGCCTCGGTGGGGTCCAGGGTGAACGCCTTCGCGTACTCCGCCACATCGCCCTGCCTGTACAGGGCGTTGTCGTCGATGGTGACCTTGGCGTCGAGAGGAACGACCCTGCCATCCCTCAGGAGCGCGAGGGGGTTCACCTCCACAAGGGTGGCATCGTTCCTCACGAGCACCTCGTACGACTTGGCCAGGAGCTCGGCGGCCCCTTCCCGGGCCGCCTGAGGGAAGGCCCCCACCAGGTAGCGGGCGTGGTAGGGCTTCAGTCCGATCAGGGGGTCGATCCCGACTCGCCTGATCGCCTCGGGGTGAGTGGAAGCGATCTCCTCGATGTCGACGCCCCCCTCGCTGGAGGTCATGGCCATGTAACGCTTCTCCGAACGGTCCAGCGTGACCGCCAGGTAGAACTCGCGGTCGATCTCGACCAGTCGCTCGAGGAGCACCCGGGAGACAGGCATTCCCCTGAAGCCGCCCTCGAGTATCTTCCGCGCGGCCTCCTCGGCCTCCGCCGGTGTCTTGGCGAGGACGATACCCCCGCCCTTGCCCCTCCCCCCGATCTGAACCTGGGCCTTCACCGCCACGGGCCCCAGGCGCCCGGCAGCCTCACGGGCCTCGGAGCGGGTCTCGGCCACCTCGCGTTCGAGGAGCGCGATGCCGTGCCGCTCGAATATCTCCTTCCCCTGATGCTCGAAGAGGTCCACTCAGCCGGCCTTCCTGCCGCCGAGGCGCCCCCGCAGCCAATCGATGATCTCCGAGGTCGGCGCTCCGGGGGTGAAGATCTCCTCGATCCCGTGCTCCTTGAGCTCGGGGATGTCCTCCTTCGGGATGATGCCGCCGGCGAACACCACCACGTCGCCGGCGCCTCGCTCTCGGAGGAGGGTGACCACCTTGGGGAACAGCGTCATGTGGGCTCCCGAGTGGATCGACAGGCCGACCGCGTCGGCGTCCTCCTGGATCACGGTCTCGGCGATCTGCTCGGGCGTCTGGTGCAACCCGGTGTAGATCACCTCGTAGCCCGCGTCGCGGAGCGCTCGAGCCACGACCTTCGCGCCACGGTCATGGCCGTCCAGGCCTGGCTTGGCGATGACGATGCGGTGCTTCTCGGGCATGGTCGGGCCGGAGTGTAACTAACGGCGCACAAGTGCGGCTATCGAGGGAAGCGACCAGAGTAAAGGACCAACGCGGGTCGCCTGGGTGATGGGCGTCGACTGGCAAGGGCGGGATAATGGGCCCGCATGTCCGTCGGACGGCTCCGCTTCCGCCCTCCCGGTGTCAAGACCGGGAGCCGAATAGGACCCCTGGGGCCCTTCCGGGGCACCCTGGGGATCCAGTGGGTGATCGCCTCGATCGCCGTGGCCCTGGTGATCCTCCTGGTGGTCTCGTACCTGCTGTTCAAGACCCCGGGGCCGCCGTTCCAGCTGGTGGCCGAGATCGACACGGTCAAGCCCGGGTCGGCCCGGGAGGTCCTGGCGGGTGTGTTCCTCGGGCGAACCGTGGACGGCCAGCCCTACGCCGTGGCCGAGCCGGACAACTGCCCTCTGGAGGTCCTGGACGGCTACTACGTGGACTGCTCGGATCGCAAGTACGGGCTGGACGGCAAGCCGGCCACGGGCAAGCGCAGTCCGCTCCACGTTCTCCCGATCGAGGTGCACCGCGGCGACGTGTACGTGGACCCCTCGTCCGCCGATTGAGCGGCGGCCTCAGCCGACCCTCTTCAGCGGCGCGTAGGCCAGGAGGAGCCGCTTCTCTCCCTGATCCTCGAACATGATCACGGCCTCGGCGTCGTGACCGCGACCGGAGACCGTGATCACCACTCCCTCTCCGAACCGGTCGTGCACCACGGTGTCGCCCGCTCCGACGTCGGGTGCCGGCCCCGGCGCCACGAGTTGCTCCTCGCCCACTCGTCCCGAGCTGTCCAGCTCGTCGATCAGTTCCGCGGGCATCTCATTCAGGAACCGGGAGGGAGGGTTGTACGAGGAGGCCCCGAACAACGAGCGGCTCCAGGCGTGGGTCAGGTACAGGCGCTTCCGGGCCCTGGTGATGCCCACGTAAGCCAGGCGCCGCTCCTCCTCCAGCTCCTCTGTGTCGGTCATAGAGCGAAAGTGCGGGAAGATCCCATCCTCCATCCCCGCGATGAAGACCACCTCGAACTCGAGCCCCTTGGCGTTGTGGAGGGTCATCAGGGTGACAGTCGACGTGGTCTCGTCGTACTCGTCCTGCTCGCTCACCAGGGCCACCTGCTCCAGGAACTCCGGGACTCCCTGGTCGGGGAACCGAGCCTCGAACTCGGCCCCCACCCCGACCAGCTCCTTCAGGTTCTCCTTCCGGCTCTCGGCCTCCACGGTTCGCTCCGCGTCCAGCTCGGCGTAGTAACCGGATTCGGTGAAGGCCGCCTCGATCATCCGTGCGGGTCCCGCCCCCTCTTCGAGGAGGCCGCGGAGACGGCCGATCAGCTCGACGAACCCGGTCACCGCCCCCGTGGCCCGGGGTGAGAGGGCGATCTCCTCGACCCTGCGGCATGCCTCCAGGAGGGGGATCTCCTCCTCCCTGGCGAAGGACTCCAGTGCGGCCACCGTCTGGTCTCCGATCCCCCGCTTGGGGGTGTTGATGATCCGGCGCGTCGATACGGCGTCCTGAGGATTCACCAGCGCCCGAAGGTAAGCCAGCGTGTCCTTCACCTCGCGCCGCTCGTAGAAGCGGACGCCTCCGACCACTCGGTAGGGGATGCCGGCCTTCATGAAGACGTCCTCGATCACACGGGACTGCGCGTTCGTCCGGTAGAACACCGCGATGTCCCCGTACGGGTGCTCCGCCTCCTCGGTGACCAGCCGCTCAACTTCCTGGGCGACGAACGAGGCCTCGTCGTGCTCGTCCTCGGCCCGGTACCGGACCACCGCGGAGCCCTGATCCGAGTCGGTCCACAGGTTCTTGGGCTTGCGCTGGATGTTGTGCTCGATCAGCGCGTTTGCGATCTCCAGGATCGTCCGGGTGGATCGGTAGTTCTGGTCCAGGATGAACTCCTGGGCGTCGGGATAGTCCCGCTCGAAGTCGAGCAGGTTCTGGATCGTGGCCCCACGCCACGAGTAGATGCCCTGGTCAGCGTCGCCGACCACGCACACGTTGCGGTACTTGGCCGCCAGCAGGTTGACGAGGTGGTACTGGGCCCGGTTGGTGTCCTGGTACTCATCGATGTGGATGAACCGGAACCGCTCCTGGTAGTGGCCGAGCACCTCCTGGTTGTCACGGAACAGTCGGACGGTCCGGAGGATCAGATCGTCGAAGTCGACCGCCCCGGCCGCGGTCAGCCTCCGCTCGTAGGCCAGATACAGATCGGCGATCTGTCGCTCGTACCAGTTCCCGGCGTTCTCCGCGAACTCCTGGGCGGACAGGAGGTTGTCCTTGGCCTTGCCTATCACCGCGGCAACCCCGCGCGGCGGGAACCGTCGGTCGTCTACGTTCAGGTCGGCCAGGACCATCTTGACCACCCGTTCGGTGTCGGCCTCGTCATAGATCGAGAAGTGGGAAGGCAGGCCCAGGAGGGCGTGCTCCCGACGCATGATCCGGGCGCACGCCGAGTGGAACGTCAGGATCCACATACGCCGCGCCAGACCGGAGCCCACCAGGGCCTCGACCCGGTCGGCCATCTCCTGGGCGGCCTTGTTTGTGAAGGTGATGGCCAGAATGGCCCCCGGGGGCACGCCATGCTCCCGGATGAGGTACGCGATGCGGTGCGTCAGGATCCGGGTCTTCCCCGAACCGGCGCCCGCCACGATCAGGACCGGTCCATCGGTATGAATAACCGCCTCGCGCTGGACCGGGTTCAAGGGAGCGAGGAGGGGGGAATCCACGGCCCGATTATAGGGGCGGCCTATGCGTATCCTCCGGTGATGGCCACCGAAGCGCGCACCGACCGGCGCACTCTGGCGCTTGCGGCGGTGGTCGGTGTGGCCGCCGGGGCGCTGTCGGGCCTCTTCGGGGTGGGCGGGGGGATATTGATCGTCCCCGGACTGGTCCTCCTGCTGGGGATGGGACAGCGCCGGGCCCACGCCACCTCGCTGGCGGCCATCGTGCCCATCGCCGTCGCCGGAGCGGCCGGCTATGCGGTGGAGGGTGCGGTCGACTGGCCAGCCGCCGGCCTGCTGACGGTTGGATCGGCCGCGGGCGCGATCCTCGGGACCCAGGCGCTCAGCCGAGTCCCGGAGCGGGCACTCAGGGTGATCTTCGCCGCGTTCCTGTTGCTGGCCGCCGCGGCCCTTCCTTTCGAGGCCTCAGGCGGTGGGAGTGAGGGCTCGATCGACCTCTGGGCCGGAGCTCTGCTGGTCCTGGTGGGGACGGTGGCCGGGGCGATGGCCGGCCTCCTGGGGGTGGGCGGGGGGATCGTGATGGTGCCCGGACTGGTCCTCCTGGCTTCCCTGTCTCAGGCGGTGGCCAAGGGAACCTCGCTGCTCGTGATCATCCCCACGGCGTTGGTGGGAACCGTCAGCAACCTCAGGCACGGCCAAGTCGACAAGCGTGTCGCTTTGGTCGCCGGGGCGTCCGGGGTGGCCTCCAGCTTCGTGGCCTCGATGCTGTCCGTGCGGCTCGATCCGCTTCTCTCTTCGGTTCTCTTCGGCATCCTTCTGGTGGCCGTCGCCGTTCGGCTCCTGCTGTCGGCCCGGGGCCACCCCGTGCCGGGGGAGCGGGTCTGAAATCCTGGTCCGGCCTCTCTACTCCCACTCGATCGTGGCCGGCGGCTTCGACGAGACGTCGTAGAGCACCCGGTTGATCCCGGGGACCTCGGCCACGATCCGGGATGAGATCCGCTGGAGCACCTCGTGCGGCAGTCGAGCCCAGTCCGCGGTCATGGCGTCCTCGCTGGTCACCGCCCTGAGGACCAGCGGGTGCTGGTACGTTCGCCCGTCTCCCATCACGCCGACGCTGCGAAGCGTCAGCAGGACCGCGAACGCCTGCCACAGGTCATCGGCGAGGCCGCCTCTTCGAACCTCCTCCTGCACGATCCGGTCCGCGGCCCGAACCATGGCCAGGCGTTCCGCCGTCACCTCGCCTACGACCCGCACCGCCATTCCGGGGCCCGGGAAGGGCTGTCGTCGCACGATCTCCTCCGGCAGCCCCAGCTCCTCGCCCACCCTTCGGACCTCGTCCTTGAAGAGGTCCCGAAGAGGCTCCACCAGCTCGAGATCCATCCGCTCCGGAAGACCTCCGACGTTGTGGTGAGACTTGATCTTCGCCGCGGTCCGGCTTCCCGACTCGATCACGTCGGGATACAGAGTGCCCTGCACCAGGAACCTGGCCCCTGCGTGACGACCGGCGACCTCCTCGAACACCCGGATGAACTCCTCGCCGATCGAGCGGCGCTTCTCCTCGGGATCCACCACCCCATCGAGTCGCTGGAGGAACCGGTCGGCGGCCTTCACGTGGACCAGCGGCACCTTGAAGTGCCTGGCGAAAGTCTCCTCGACCTGCTCCGGCTCCTCCTCGCGGAGGAGTCCCGTATCCACGAACACGCAGGTCAGCCTGTCTCCGATGGCCCGGTGGACCAGCAGGGCGGCCACGGCCGAGTCGACGCCCCCGGAGAGGGCGCAGAGCGCCTCGGCCTGTCCCACCTGGGCCCGGATCCGGTCGACGGCCCGGTCGATCACGTTGCTGGGGGTCCAGTCCGGGAGCAGCCCGCACCCGTCGTACAGGAACCGCTTCAGCATCTCGGTTCCGAGGGGCGTGTGCACCACCTCGGGGTGGAACTGGACCGCGAACAGTCCTCGCTCCGGGTCCTCCATGGCGGCCACCGGACTCGTGTCGGTCCGGCCGGTCACCCGGAAGCCGTCGGGAGCCCGTACCACGGCGTCCCCATGGCTCATCCACACCGTCTGAACGTCCGGCAGGTCCCGGAACAGCATCCCCCCGGTGGCCCTGAAGGCGGTTCGCCCGTATTCCCTGGCGCCGGTGGCCCTGACCTCCCCCCCGAGGACCTGGGCCATGGCCTGCTGCCCGTAGCAGATCCCGAGGACGGGCGTTCCCAGCTCCAGGACTCCTCGGCGGAGCTCCGGAGCCCCCGCCTCGTAGACGGAGGCAGGGCCCCCGGAAAGGATGATCCCCGCGGGGCGGCGGGCCGCCAGGTCCTGAGGCGAGGCGTCGTGGGGAACGATCTCCGAATACACGTGGCACTCGCGGACCCGGCGGGCGATCAGCTGGGCGTACTGGGCCCCGAAGTCAACCACCAGGACGGGCCGGGGATCCCCTTCGGTCACCCCATCCCCACGCCCTGGCTGCGCTGGAGATCCTTGCCCTCGCTTCGGATCGCAGGGGCCACCATCACCTCGGCCTTCTGGAACTCCTTGATCGAGCCGTAGCCGCAGGTGGCCATGGAGGTGCGGAGGGCCCCGAACAGGTTCAGAGAGCCGTCGTTCTCGTGCGCCGGGCCGACCAGGATCTCCGCCAGCGACCCGATCTGCCTCGTCTTCACCCGGGCCCCACGAGGGAGGTCGGGGTGGAAGGTGGCCATTCCCCAGTGGAACCCTTGGCCGGGAGCCTCGTACGCCTTGGCCAGGGGCGAGCCGATCATCACCGCGTCGGCCCCGCACGCCACCGCCTTGGCCACGTCGCCTCCCGTGCGCATCCCGCCGTCGGCGATCACGTGGACGTACCGACCGGTCTCGTGCATGTGCTGCATCCGGGCCGCCGCGGCGTCCGCGATGGCAGTGGCCTGGGGAACCCCGACCCCCAAGACCCCCCGAGTGGTGCACGCCGCCCCCGGTCCCACCCCCACCAGCACCCCGACGGCGCCGGTCCGCATCAGGTGCAGGGCCGTTGAGAACGACGCGCAACCACCGACCACAACGGGGATCTCGAAACGGGCGATGAACTCCTTCAGGTTGAGAGGCTCCGTCCGCGTGGACACGTGCTCGGCGGAGACCACGGTGCCCTGGATCACCAAGATGTCGAGCTCCGCCCGGAGGATCAGGTCGGCGTATCTGCGGACCCTCTGAGGGGTGAGAGAGGCCGCCGAGACGGCCCCGCCGGCCTTGCTCTCCTCGATCCGGCGGGCGATGAGGTCCTCTCTGATCGGCTCCCGGTACAGCTCCTGCATCCGCCGGGTGGCCTTGTCGTCGGGGAGGGCGGCGATCTCCTCGAGGACCGGCTCGGGGTCCTCGTAACGAGTCTGGAGTCCCTCGAGATTCAGGACGGACAGGCCGCCGAGCCTGGCGACCTCCACAGCAGTGGCCGGCGAGACCACCGCGTCCATCGCTGAGGCCATCAGGGGAAGCTCGAACCGCCACGCGTCGATCTCCCAGGAGATGTCGACGTCGTCGGGATCCCGGGTCCGCCTCGAAGGGACTATGGCCACCTCGTCGAACCCGTACCCTCGCCTGGCCGTCTTGCCGATCCCGATCTCGATCTCCACCCCGCGCCTCCTCGAATAGCAACGGGCGCCCGGTCGAGGGAGGCGACCAGGCGCCGTCTTCTAGTACCTATGAACCACGCTTTATTCACGGTACCACCGGGAGCGAGGGCCTTCAACGAGAGGGGCCCGGCGTGGATACACTTGGGATCACGGCGACCACCACCGATCCCGACGCCCAGACGGGCACCGAACCGACGAGCCATCGTCCTCGGCGGCCCGGGAGGAGCCTGCGCTTCCTGGGGAAGACGCTCCTCACCGCGGCGTTCATCCTGGGGGCGTACATCGTCTGGCAGCTGTGGGGAACCGGGATCTACACGGCCCGCCAGCAGGATTCGCTCCGCCAGGAGATCAAGGCGGCCATCGAGAACCCCCGGCCTCAGCTGGGCGAGCCGATCCCCGGGGGGGCCTACGCGATCCTGGAGATCCCGGCGATCGAGGTGGACGAGGTGGTGGTCCAGGGGATCGACGTCGACTCTCTGAGGAAGGGACCGGGGCACTACCCCAAGACCGCGGACCCGTGGGACGAGCGGGGACGGGTGGGGATCGCCGGGCACCGAACCACCTACGGGGCTCCGTTCTGGGACCTGGATCAGGTGGAGCGGGGGGACGAGATCGTGCTCCACACGGTCCTGGGGACCTACGAGTACCGGGTCACTGAGGCCCGGGACATCCTGCCCACCCAGGTAGGGGTGCTTCGCAAGCCCGGGACGCCAACCCTGGTCCTGACGACCTGCACGCCCAGGTTCTCGGCGGCGATGCGCCTGGTGGTTTTGGCGGACCAGGTGGCCGGCCCGAGCGACGCCACAGCGGCCTGAGGGGCTAGCCGGGCGGGAGGTAGCCGAGCTCCTCGAGCCTGGCGATCAGTAGCTCGAGACACTCCTCCGGGCCGAGCCGGTCCGTCTCCAAGACCAGCTCCGGATGCTCTGGCGGCTCGTACGGATCGTCCACTCCCGTGAAGCCGGTGATCTCCCCGCGGAACGCCTTCGCGTACAGTCCCTTGCGATCCCGCTGGGCGCACACCTCGACAGGGCACGACACGAAGACCTCGACGAAGCGAGGGATGCTCCGGCGGACCCGCTCCCGGGCCTCACGGTAGGGCGAGATGGCCGAGACGATGACCGTGGCCCCGTGATAGGTGAGGCGCTCGGCCACCCAGCCGATACGAAGGATGTTGGCGTCGCGGTCCTCCTTGGAGTAGCCCAGCCCCCTGGAGAGGTGGGTCCGGACCACGTCGCCGTCGAGCAGCTCGAACCGGCGGCCTCGCCGCTCCAGCACCTCGACCAGCAGCTCGGCCAGGGTGGACTTTCCCGATCCGGAGAGCCCCGTGAACCACACGGTGAAGCCGCCCTCGGCGGGCCCCGGCCCGAAGCGCTTCGAGGTGGTGATCCACGACGAGGTGTCGGTCACAGCAGGGGGCTCCCCTGGACGCCCTCCGGCTCGGGGAGGCCGTACAGCTTCATCAGCGTCGGGCCAACGTCGATGAGCTTCATCCCTTCGGTCCGGCCGGTCGCCTGCCCTTCCAGGCCCCGGAGGGCGAACACTCCCTTCTTGTCGTGGTTGGCCCCGTCGGGGCCGGTGTCGTTCTCGTACGTGAAGACCCCGCCGCCTACGAGGTTCATGGTCCCCACCGAGCGCCACTCGAGGTCCCCGAAGTACACGATGAGGTCCGGGGCCACCCCCCGGACGTCGGGATAGACGTCCTGCGGCTTGATCACCTTGGTCCCCAGGGGGTTGCCATCCGGACCGGGCATGGTTTCCAGCTTGCCGGCCAGCTCGTCCCGGACCTTCTCGTAATCGGAGGGATCGACCACCCCCTGGGGCTCTCGGCCCACGACGTTCAGGAAGAGCCGGCCGTAGTAGCCGCCATCCCCCCAGGCAACCGTCCGCCCCCAGTCGACGGGGGCCTTGGCGATCGGCGTGGGGGCCTTGAGCCGCTCGGTGAGCGAGAGGTATCCCTCCCGCTGAAGCCAGTCGTTGAAGCAGACGCCGCCGGTCATGGCCCGGGCGCCGTGGTCGGACATCAGGATGGTCACGGCATCATCGGGTAGGGCCTCCAGGAGCGCCCCGATCTCCCGGTCGAGGATCCGGTAGTAGTCGAGGAACGCCGTCTCGAAGGGGTTGCCCGGCTCGTACTTGGGGTGCTGGGGGTCGCAATGGTGCCAGAAGACGTGGTGCAGCCGGTCCAGGCCCATCTCGACCATCATGAACAGATCCCAGGGCTTGTTCCGCACCAGCCGACGGGCCACCCGGAAGCGACGCTCGGTCATGGCGTGGACCCGCTCCAGCACATGGGCCTCGCCCTGCTCCCGGAAGTTGGGGATGTCGAAGATGTACTCCCCCACCTCCTCTTCGACCTCGGCGGCCAGGTCGGCGGGCCACGTGTACTCCTTGGCCGAGGGCGGGGTCAGGAAGCAGGACACCCGCCATCCCTCCACGGGCTTGACGGGATACGCCGGCGGGACCCCGATCAGCAGTGACTTCTTGCCGGCCTCCCCCAGGAGGTCCCACACTGCGGGCTCCCGGACCGACTGCGAGGTGGCGATGGACAATCCCTCGTACGAGCTGTCCTTGCGGTTCCGGAAGCCGTAGATCCCCAGCTGGCCGGGCGTCTTCCCTGTCATCGCGCAGGCCCACGCCGGGACGGTGATGGGCGGGGTGATGCTCTGGAGATCTCCGTGGAGGCTCCCGTCCAGGAGGGAGCGGAGGTTGGGCATCTCGTCCGCGTACGTCTCGAACAGGAGCTTGGGAGTGGCGCAGTCGAGGCCGATCACGGCCACCCGGGGTCCATCGGTCACCAGCGTCGGTCCTTTCGAGGGTGGTTCCAACGAAAGAGCGCCAGCCATCACGGCCGCGCTCCTGTTTTCATTCTAACCGAGGCGAGCCGGCCCCCCAAGTGCTATACGAGTCTGGCCGTGGACCTCCTCAGGCGCGTCCTGTACCTCATGGCCCTCCAGTCCGCCCTGGGCGGACTGGCTCTCGTGGTCGCGCCGCGGCTCATCCTGGTGTCGCTGCTCGGCCAGCCCGAATACCCCGACTATGCCTGGCTTCGCCTTCTGGGGATGGCCGCCGTGAGCCTCTCCCTCCTCGCGGTACTGGTGGCCCAGCGGATCGAGGAGCTGTGGTGGTGGTCCTGGGCCTTCGTCATCCAGGTGGGGGGCCAGGCGGTCGTCTCCACGCTCCACGCCGCCTTCGGCCTGCCCCAGACGGCCAGCGCGTGGCCCTGGTGGGCCGTGGCCGGGCTCTGGTGGCTGATCGGGGCGGGGATCCTGGTGGGCCTGGCCCGTGCCGGAGCGGAGTCGGGGCCGGCCTGAGCCTCGCTGGAGCGGCCTCTAGTGCATGTGGCCGCGGCCGCCCCCGGCTGCCTCCTCCTCTTCCTCCTCAGGCTTCTCCACCACCGCGCTCTCGGTGGTCAGCACCAGCGCGGCGATCGACGCGGCGTTCTGGAGAGCCGAGCGGGTGACCTTGGCGGGATCCATGATCCCGGCCTTGAGCATGTCGGCCCACTCCCCCTTCTGTGCGTCGAAGCCGTTGGCTCCCGTCTCTCCTCGCATCCTCTCGACGATCACCGAGCCCTCGTAACCGGCGTTACCGGCGATGAGACGGGTTGGTTCGGAGAGGCTGCTCCGGACGATCCGCGCTCCCGTGGCCTCGTCGCCCTCGAGCTTCAGGGTGTCGACTGCCGACTCGGCTCGGATGAGCGTCACCCCACCGCCGGGAACGATCCCTTCCTCGACGGCGGCCCGCGTGGCCGACAGGGCGTCCTCGATCCGGTGCTTCTTCTCCTTCAGCTCCACCTCGGTGGCCGCGCCGACGCGGATCAGAGCCACTCCCCCCGAGAGCTTGGCCAGCCGCTCCTGGAGCTTCTCCCGGTCCCAGTCCGAGTCGGTGTTGTCGATCTCCGTCTTGATCTGGTTGATCCGGCCCTTGATGTCGGCCTCGGAGCCGGCCCCCTCCACGATGGTGGTGTCGTCCTTGGTCACCACGACCCGGCGAGCCCGGCCGAGCATGTCGAGCTGGACGTTCTCCAGCTTGGCCCCGATCTCCTCGGAGACCACCTGGGCCCCGGTGAGGATAGCCATGTCCTGGAGCATGGCCTTCCGCCGGTCGCCGAAACCGGGAGCCTTCACCGCCACCGCGGAGAACGTTCCCCGGATCTTGTTGACGACCAGGGTGGCCAGGGCCTCGCCCTCCACGTCCTCGGCGATCACCACCAGGGGCTTACCCGACTGGGCCACCTTCTCCAGCACGGGGAGGAGGTCCTGGACGCTTGAGATCTTGCCCTGGGTCAGCAGGATGTGGGGTTCCTCCAGAACGCCCTCCATCCGCTCCTGGTCGGTGACGAAGTAAGGGGAGATGTAGCCCTTGTCGAACTGCATCCCCTCCACGAACTCCAGCTCCATCCCGAAGGTCTGGCCCTCCTCCACGGTGACCACGCCGTCCTTGCCCACCTTGTCCAGGGCCTCGGCGATAACCTCGCCGATCTCTGGGTCGGCGGCGGAGATCGCGGCCACGTGGGCGATCTCGTCCTTGCCCTCGACGTCCCGGGACTGCTTCTCGATGGACTCCACCGCCGCATCGACGGCCTTCTCGATGCCCCGCTTCAGGGCCATGGGGCCGGCACCGGCGGCCACGTTCCTCATCCCCTGCCGAACCATGGCCCGGGCCAGGACGGTGGCCGTGGTGGTGCCGTCCCCGGCCACGTCGTTGGTCTTGGTGGCCACCTCCTTGGTCAGCTGGGCCCCGAGATCCTCCCAGGGGTCCTCCAGCTCGACCTCCTTGGCGATGGTGACCCCGTCGTTGGTCACCGTGGGGGCGCCCCACTTCTTGTCCAGAACCACGTTGCGGCCCCGGGGACCCAGCGTGATCGAGACGGCGTCGGCGAGCTTGTTCACGCCGCTCTCGAGGGCCCGCCGGGCATCCTCGTCGAACTTCAGCATCTTCGCCGGCATGACAGATCCTCCTCAGGCGGCCCTACCTGGGCCGCACGCTTCCTTGGTCCCGTCGGGCTAACGCTTGACG
The DNA here is from genome assembly GCA_046726855.1 of Actinomycetota bacterium. GTDB lineage: Bacteria > Actinomycetota > UBA4738 > UBA4738 > CALAEC01 > JBKPBL01. The sequence goes on from JBKPBL010000041.1 coordinate 15,124, forward strand.
ATGGCCAGGACGTCCCGGGCCGAGAGCACCAGGTAGTCCTGGCCTGCTACCTTCACCTCGGTCCCGCCGTACTTGGAGTAGAGGACCCGGTCGCCGACCTTGACGTCCATGGGGACCCGGCTGCCCTCCTCGAACCTCCCGGGGCCGACCGCCACCACCTCGCCCTCCTGGGGCTTCTCCTTGGCGGTGTCCGGGATGACGATTCCCGAGACGGTCGTCTCTTCCTCCTCCCCCGGCTTGACCACGATCCGGTCGTCCAGGGGCTCCAGATCGAACGCCTTGGCCTTGGCCATGCTCGACTCCCTCCTTCTCTGATTAGCACTCTGACCGGCTGAGTGCTAACAGTCTAGCGAACCCCACCGGGTCCCGGCAACCGACGATCTGTCCAGTTCGTCATATCGACCCCCCGAGGGGGGCGACATCCACCCCCGGAGATCCCCCTCGGGCCAGGGGAGAGCGACGTTTCGCGGGGGGCCTTATCTCCTATCCCGTGAAGCCCGCCTGGGAAGTGGATGACCTGGCGCCGGCTCAGCAGGCGCACACGATCTCGGTGCGCTCGTCATCCAGCGGGCGTGTGGATTGTCCGAGCTGATCGATGGTCCCGATGTCCTCGAGGCTCAGCGTACCGACCGTCCGGCCGGTCGCCGTATCGAGGATCAGGATCTGATCCTTCAGCCCGACGTACAGTCTTCCGATGTCGCCGGCGGCCTGGAGCCCGGTGATCCTCCCTGGGAGCTCCCACGAGCCTGTCGAGCTCAGCGTGGATGCCTCCAGCCCGAGCAGGCGGGTTCCCTTGCCCAGGTACAGCTTCCCGTCGGATCCGGTCACCGCATGCGCCGTCCCTCCCTGCCAATCGAACGGCGAGTCGCCGGTCCGGGCGACCGACAGGGCCTCGGTGTCGACCTCCGCGACGGCGCCGGTCGAGCCGTCGGCAACGTACAGACGGGAGCCGTCCGGGGCCACTGTCAGGCCGATCGATGCCTCCGTGGCGGCCCCGAAGGCGGCCGGGAGGTCGACGCAGTGAGCCCACTGCTCGTCCAGGCTCAACACGTGGATGAACGCCCGCCTCGTCCCGTCGGCCCCCTCGATCGTGTAGAGGGTGTACAGGCGATTCCCATCGGGGCTGGTCGTCTGGATCCGGGCGGTTCCCTGCATGGCCTCCTGGAGCTCGGCGTCAACCGAATACACTCCCACGACCTCTCTTGTCGCCAGATCGAGTCGGCGGACCCGATAGGAGGTGGGACGCCTGGGCGGCAGGTACTCGATGACGAACAGGCTTCCTCCGTCGGTGGAGAACGCCTCCGGTTCGAAGTTGCCGTGGAGATCGATCGTCGTCGGCTTTGCGGATTCCTGGTCGATGATCACCAACCGGGTGGTCGTGCGGCCGACGGGGTAGCCGGCGCCGCCATCGGGCTGGCCCAGGGCAACGCTGCGGCCATCTGTGGACGCCACCTTGACCTCCAGCTTGCCCGGGGCCTGGCGCGACCAGAGCCGGTTCCCCGACGCCGAGTCGAACACCTCGATCCACGTGTGCCCTGGTTCCCGTGTGGCCTGAACCACGGCCGACCAATCGGTCGACGGGGTGGCGTTGCGAAGATGGACGGCGGGCGATTCCGGGGGGACATCGACCAGGGTGATCCCTTCGGAGGTGCGAAGGAACAGGACCTCACCGGGGGGTGGCGGGAGATCCTCCGATGGCAACCCGGCGAACCCTACCAGCGAGAACGCGGCCAGCGCGGCCATGCGGGCCAGGGGAGCGTTCCGCATCGGATCCTCCTTCTCCGTCGGACCTATGCGTTAGACGGAGGCGAACGGCCCCCGGTTCGAGAGTATCCGCTCCGGACCGCTACCCAGTCTCCCGGGGCTTTTCCAGACTTACTCGCACGGCCACATGCGGGCCCAGTCCAGCGTGAGGAATGGGTGGCGCGTGTTGGAGCCTTCCGACGGCCGGATCTCTATGATCACGAGATCCAACGATTCGGACCGAAGAGGGACCGCCTCGGCGTCGGCCTCGATGAGGGGGAACGGCAGTCCGAATTCCTTCTGGAGCGTGGTCGCCGAGCTAGACGCCTTTCATGTATGCCACCGTCTCGCCGAGGCCGTCCTCCAGGTGGGTCCACGGGCGCCAGCCGAGCTCCTGCTCGGCGAGGGAGCAGTCCAGGGCGCTCCTGCGGAGGTCGCCGGGCGGCAGCGGGCCGAACTCCGGCTCGAGCTCGACGCCCACGATCTCGGCCAGCATGCGGTACAGGTGGTTCACGCTGGTCTCCAGGCCTGTCCCCACGTTGATCAGGCGGCCCGAGCCCCGGTCTATGGCCCGGGCGAAGGCATCGACAGCGTCCGCCACGAAGATGTAGTCCCGGGTCTGGTTCCCGTCCCCGTTGATCGTGCAGGTCTCTCCGTTCAGAAGCTTGCCGGCGAAGATGGCGATCACGCCGGCCTCCCCGTCGGGGTCCTGTCGAGGGCCGTACACGTTGGCCACGGCCAGCTGAGTGTGATCGACGGCCCGGAAGCGCTGGTACAGCGCCAGGTAGTCTCCTCCGGTCCGCTTGGACACCCCATACGCGGAAGCCGGCCGGGCCCCCGCCGCGGCCGCCTCCTTCACCGGCAGCCGCCGGGGCTCTCCGTACAGAGTGCCCCCGGAGGCCGCGTAGACCACCTTCCGGGTTCCCGTTCGCGAGGCGCACTGGAGCACGTTCAGGGTCCCCAGGACGTTGACGTCTGCGTCGTACATCGGGTCCTTGGCCGAGACGGCCACGCTTGACTGCGCCGCCAGGTGCATCACGACGTCGGGGCGGTGCCTCTCGAAAAGGGCGTGGAGACCCTCCGCCCGGATGTCGAGGTGCTCGAAGGAGAACCGCTTGCCGTAGGACCGCGACTCGGCCAGGTTGGCGATCCGCCCCACGCTCAGGTCGTCGATCCCAACCACCCGGCGACCCTCGGCCAGGAGTCGGTCGCACAGATGGGAGCCGATGAACCCGGCGCCACCGGTGACCAGGACGGTCCCACCCCGCTCCTGGTCGCTCACCGAAGAGGAAGCCCCGGCTCCGCGCCCACATCGAGGGAGGACCGCTCGCCCCGGGCCAGCCGGAAGTGGCCCACGGCCGCGATCATGGCCCCGTTGTCCGTGCACAGCTTCTCGGAGGGATAGAGGAGGCGGAGGCCGCGGCGATCGGCTTCCTCGGCCATGAGCTGACGGAGCCTCGAGTTGGCCACCACGCCTCCTCCCAAGAGGACCGCCTCCACACCTTTCGCCTCTGCGGCGGCCATGGTCTTCTGCACCTGCACCTCGACCACGGCCTCCTGGAACGAGGCCGCCAGGTCTTGCAGGGGGGTCTCCTTGCCGGCCCGCCCTTCCTGGCGGACATGACGGATCACCGCCGTCTTCAGTCCCGACAGCGAGAAGTCGTAGTCGCCGGAGCCGGCCATGGCCCGGGGGAACCGAACCGCCTCGGGGTTCCCCTTCATGGCCAGCCGGTCGAGGGCGGGCCCACCGGGGAAACCCAGGCCCATGAACCGGGCGATCTTGTCGAAGGCCTCGCCGGCGGCGTCGTCGACGGTCTGTCCCAGCACCTCGTACCGGTGCTCCTCCGGCATGTACACCAGCATGGTGTGGCCTCCCGATACCAGCAGGCACACGTACGGTGGGTCGGGCGGCCCGTGCTCCAGGAAGTTCGCGTAGACGTGGCCCTCGAGGTGGTTCACGCCGACCAGCGGCGTGTCCAGGGCCAGGGCCACGGCCTTGGCCGAGGTCAGTCCCACCAGCAGGGCCCCGGCCAACCCGGGGCCTCGGGTCACCGCCACGGCCTCGACCTCCCCCCAGTCCGTGCCGGCCTCGGAGAGGGCCTCCTCCATCAGAGGGTTGAGGCGCTCCAGGTGGGCCCGGGAGGCCAACTCCGGGACCACACCCCCGAACCGGCCGTGGATCTCGTGCTGGCTGGAGAGCACGTTGGACAGGACCTTGACGCCGTCATCGACAACGGCCACGGCCGTCTCGTCACAGGAGGTCTCGATGCCCAGGACCCTCATCTTCCTCGGACCCGTTCAGGCACCTCCGCGATGATGCGGTCCAGCACCGTGCGGTACGCAGGGGACCGGATGTCCTCGGTCCACATGATCACCGCGTCCTCACCGGTCTCCTGGTAGTAGCCCTTCCGTACTCCCACAGGCCGGAACCCGAAGCGCGCGTACATACGCTGGGCCCCCCAGTTGGTAACTCGAACCTCCAGCGAGACGGCGTGGGCGCCCATCCGCTGGGCCTCGCCCACCAGGTCGTACATGAGACGGGTGCCGATCTTCAACCGCTGGCGCTCGGGCTGAACGGCGATGGTGGTTACGTGAGCCTCCTCGCCGTAGGAGATCAGGCCCCCGTAGCCGACAACGGTCCGCTCCTCCAGGGCCACCAGGTACGACCGGGTTCGCCCCGCGGTCATCTCGGAGACGAACAGGCTGGGGCTCCACGGCCGCGGGTACACCCGCCGCTCGATCGCCATGATCCCCCGCAAGTGGCGGCGCCGCATGCGGGTGATCTCGATGTCAGGCGACTCGGCCTGCTCTAGACCAATTGATCTCCGCATCCGACTTCCTAACGTAAAGGGGGCGGATCTCCTCGTGGCGAGAAGTCTCCTCCCGGTGGAACCGGGGCAGGGCCAGCTCCAGCAGGGAGACGGCCAAGGGGAAGGCCGTTGATGGCGAGGCGAACTCGAGCCGAACGCCCGCCTCGGCGAGCTGGCGCCGGTACAGCAGCGCCCCGCTCCCGACCAGGAGGATCTCCTCCGGGGACGCCTCCAGCTCGGCCGCCAGCCGGTCGGGGCTGCCGACGAGGTAGTCAGACTCACGGGCAACGCCGCCCGGGACCGTGCGGTAAAAGGCATAGAACACCTCGCCTCGTTTCCCGTCGCTCACTGCGCCGATCGGCCACCGCGAGTACCGCACCGAGAACGCCAGGACGTCCAGGGAGCCTATGCCCACGACCGGCACTCCGAGAACCTGGGCCAGAGCCCGGGCTGTCGACACCCCCACTCTCAGCCCGGTGAACAGGCCTGGGCCCAGGCCCACCGCCACCCCACCCAGCTGGTCGAGACGAACCTCCGTCTGCTCCATGAGGTGGTGGATGGTGGGGACCACCACCTCGGAGTGGCCCTTGCCCCACGACAGTAGCTGTGAGGCCAGGATGCCCTGCTCGCTGCCGAGGGCCACCGTGGTCTGGGGAGTGGACGTCTCGATCGCCAGGACCAGCACCTACGCTGCCCTCCACCGGCCCAGGAGGCCCTCCAGCCGCTCCCACCGGCCGGCCCACCGGGCCCCTCGGCCGGTGAAGGCGATGCTCCGGGCGTCGTCGCTATCGATGGTCAGCCGAACCTCCAGGTACGAGTCGGGCAGCAACGTGTCGATGGCGTCGCCCCACTCCACGAACACGACCCCGGCCGGGTCCAGGAGGTCCTCGAAACCCAGGTCCAGCACCTCCTGGAGCCGGTCCAGCCGGTACACGTCGACGTGGTAGACGGGCACCTGGCCACGGTACTCCCGCACCAGCACGAAGGTGGGCGAGACCACCGGTTCCTCAACCCCCAGGCCTCTACCGGCGCCCTGGACGAACGTGGTCTTTCCCGCGCCTAGGTCACCGGTGAGGCTTACGACGTCCCCGGGCACAAGCAGCTCGGCCACCGCAGCCCCCACGGCGCGAGTCTCCTCGGGGACGCGGCCGGTCACCTCGAACGAGGCGGAGGTCACGGCGCTTCCCGGCCGACCCGGGCCATCAGAACAGGCCCATCTGCTCCTCGGCCAGCGCGGCGCCGGTCGCTTCGGCCTCGGCCAGGGCCTCGCTGATCGTGGCGAAGTCCGCACGGATCCCGGCCATGGTTCGGGACTGGTCGCCGCCGCCCCGGAGCACCGCCGCGGGGTGGTACGTGGGGATCACGATGCGGCCGTTCCAGGGGTGGCGCTGGCCCCGGACCCTGGAGATGGCCACGGGCCGGTCCAGGATCACCCTGGTGGCGAAGTTCCCCAGCGTGCAGACCACCTTGGGATCCACGAGCTCGATCTGCTGCATGAGGTACGGTTTGCACGACTCGATCTCGTCCGGCAGAGGGTCTCGGTTCCCCGGAGGCCTGCACAGGACCACGTTCGTGATCCGGACGTCCTGGCGGCGAAGGCCGATCTCGCCCAGAAGCCTGTTGAGGAGCTGTCCTGCCGCGCCCACGAACGGCAGGCCCTGGATGTCCTCGTGATAGCCGGGGCCCTCGCCGATGAACATGAGCTCGGCGTCGGGGCTACCATCGGCGAACACCACCTGGGTTCGCCCGGCCGAAAGGCGGCACTTGGTGCAGGTCGACGCGATCCGTGCGAGTTCCTCCAGCTGCTTGCTCACGAGGCGCCCTCCCCAGATGGATTCCTGACCGCCCTCCGGACCGCTTCGGCCAGGACCTCCTCAGCCAGTCGCTCCAGAAGGGGCTGCGGCGCCCTGGTCCCGCCGGTGGCCAGCGAGAAGACGGTGTCCCCGTCCCACATTGTATGCGCCGGCTTCACCGCGCTGGTAACACCGTCGTGGGCTGCCGAGGCCAGCCGGAAGGCCCTCTCCTTGCCCAGTCCGGCGTCGGTGGCCACCACGCCCAGGACGGTGCTCGCTGCGGTCCGGGGCGTGTGTCCCTCAGGCGGAATCCGCCCGGCGATCGGGGCGCCGTCCCTATCCACCACAGCCCCGAACGCATTGGCCACCGCCAGAGCCCCCACCGTGGCTCCGCCTTCGGAGGCTGCGGCGCTCCCCACCCCACCGGGGGCATGGTCCATGCCCACCGTGGCGCCCGTCCCGGCCCCGATCCGGCCCTCGGTGACCGGTCCGTCCGAGGCCGCCAGGCACGCCGCGTACCCCTGCTCGGGCCCGGGCCTGGCAGCCGGGTCACCCACGCCGAGGTCGAACAGCACCGCAGCGGGAACGATGGGCACCCGTGCCACGCCGGCGTCCAGCCCCACGTTCCGCTCATCGAGCCATCGCATCACCCCGTCCGCTGCGGCCAGCCCGAATGCGCTCCCGCCGGTCAGCAGCACGGCGTGGACCTCCCGGACCAGCCGGCCCGGCGCGAGAAGGTCCGTCTCCCGGGTCCCCGGAGCCCCGCCTCGTACCTCCCCGGAGCCGACCGTTCCCGGCGGGCAAAGCACAACCGTGCAGCCCGTCATTCCCACCTGGTCGGACCAGTGGCCGACCCGGATCCCTGGGATCCGGGTGATACTCACCGGGACGAGGCCGCCTGCCGGTGGTCGTGGGGCCGGCGCCCTGGCGACGGGATCGAGAGCATCCGCTCGAGGTAGCCGGCGACCACCTCGTTCCATACCCGATGCCTCTCCATCATCGAGACGTGACCCGCGCCGGATATGACCACGGCCCGGGCGTCGGGCAGCGCCGCCCGGAGGGCCAGGGTGGTGGTCTTTGGGGTGACGAGATCCCGGTCCCCCACGATCACCAGCGTCGGCACGGTCACGTGCTCGAGCGCGTGGCGGAGGTCCATCTCCACCAGGTCCCGGAGGGTGTGGATCCACACCTCGGGATGGGCGCTCGCGGCGATCCGGCTGACGTGCTCGACCTGCGACGGAGATGCCCCCGGCCCGAAGTTTGTCACCCATCCGACCAGGAAGGTGAGATCGATCCCGTACCTCCTGATCACGCCCTGAACCCGCTCCGCCAGTTCCGGCCGGGCCGTGTACCGATCCCCGACTCGCCGGAGGGCCCAGCCGACACGGGCTCCGAGGCCGCCGAACACCTCGCGGAGGAGGTCAGAGGCCGCCGTGTCGCTGAGGACCACTCCGACCACGCGGCCGCCGAACTCCTCGGGGAACTGGAGGGCGAACGACAGGATGGCCATGCCGCCCATGCTGTGGCCGACGAGGATCGCTGGCCCCTCCCGGACGGCCGCATCGAGCACAGCCTTGATGTCCTTGCCCATGGCCACCAGCGAGTAGTCGCCCGAGGCCGGCTTGGAGGATCGTCCGTGGGCCCGCTGGTCGACCAGCACGCAACGGTATCGATCCGAGAGCTCTCGCCACTGGTAGTACCAGGTGGTCATGTCCAGGCTGAACCCGTGAAGGAAGACCAGGGCCGGCGCCTCCCGTGGCCCGGCGGCCCGGACGTGGAGGGCCGTCCCGTCGAAGGCCGTAACCGGACCGAGAACCTCGGGCGGGAGGGACCCCAGGGCCTGGCCCGACTCCGGGTCGTCCCGAGCTCGGAGCCGCCGGGCGGCGACCCGCTGGGCGGCCACCGCCGCGGTGGCCGCCGCCGCGGTCACTCCGAGCCCGATGGCAACCTTGCGCAGCCGCCTCGCCGTCCCGCCTACCTCAGCCACGGTACTCGCGAGGGACCCGGGGGCCGACCGCGCACACCACCTCGTACCCGATCGTGCCGATCCAGCGAGCCACCTCCTCGGCCCGGATCTCCCCGCCGTCCTGACGTCCGAACAGCACGACCTCGTCTCCGACCTGCACGGGCTGGTCGCCGCAGTCGACCATGAGCTGGTCCATGGTCACGGTCCCGGCGACGGGGTGGCGCCTGCCCCGGATCAGGACCTGGCCCCGGTTGGTGAGGAGCCGAAAGTATCCATCCGCGTACCCAACCGGGACCGTCGCCACCGTGGCATCGCGCTCCAGCCGGTAGCGGTGCCCATACGAAACGGCCTCGCCCCGGTCCAGCCGGCGGAGGTGGGTCACCCGGGATCTGAGGGACATGGCCGGACGGAGCTCGACCCGGCCGTCGAGCTGGGGCCCGGGCGAGACGCCGTACATGGCGATGCCCACCCGGACCAGGTCCAGGTGGGTCTCCGGCCATCCGATCGTGGCCCCGGAGTTGGCCACGTGGCGGTACCGGGGCCTGACTCCGATCCCCTGCAGATCCTCCAGCGCGGCCCGGAACGACGCGAGCTGCCCGGGGGTGGTGGGCGAGTCCAGCTCCTCCGAACGAGCGAGGTGGGTCCACACCCCTTCGATCTCAAGGCCGCGCTCCAGTGCCGCCGACGCAAGGCCCCGGGCGCCCTCGGGTGGGACACCCACGCGGTGCATCCCGGTGTCCACCTTCAGGTGCACTCTCCCCGGACGGCCCACCACCTCGGTCGCCTCGGCCAGGGCCACCAGCCCGTCGTCGGTGTAAACCGAGGGCGTCAACCCTGCGGTAAGAGCGTCCTTGTGCGAGCCGGGCGGAAACTCAGTGAGGACCAGGATGGGAGCCTTGACGCCGGCATCCCGAAGCCTGATCCCTTCCTCCACCAGCGCGACCGCGAGCCATCTGGCCCCTGCATCGAGCGCGGCCCGGGCCACCTCGACATCCCCGTGCCCGTAACCGTTGGCCTTGACCACGGCCATCAGCTCCGAGGCGGTGGGCTTGAGGGCACGGACGTTGTGACGGATGGCCTCCAGGTCCACCCGGGCCACGGTGGGCCGGTATCGCGCGGTCACCCACCCTCCCGGATCCGCCGGACGGCCTGGGGCAGGGCCCGGGCCACGTCGGGGGCGGTGGTCCCCTCCCCGGACTCCGCGCCGGCGATCGTGCCGGCCATCCCGTGGACGTACGCCGCGGCGGTGGCCGCCTGCAGCGGTGGAAGCCCCCGGGCCAGAAGGGCGGCGACTGCTCCGGCAAGCACGTCCCCGGTCCCTCCGGTGGCAAGCACCGGCGTTCCGGTCGGGTTGATCCGGACCTCGCCTTCGGGCGAGGCGATCACCGTCCGCGATCCCTTGAGCGCCACCACCGCCCGCGTCTCCGCGGCGGCCTTCCTGGTGAACCCTAGGCGGTCCTCCAGCACATCTGAGGAAGGCATCCCGAATAGACGTCCGAACTCGCCGGCGTGAGGTGTGATCACCGCGCCGGAGACCCGCCGGGCCAGATCCTCCGATCGGCCGGCGAACGCGTTGATGGCGTCGGCGTCGATGACGACGGGGATCGGGGATCCGGCCACGAGACGGCGAGCGAAAGCTGGGGTCTCCCCGTCCGTGGAGAGGCCGGGGCCGACGGCCACCGCGTCGAAGTCCTCGAGGTGGCTAACGAGGTCGTCCCAGGCGCGTTCGGCCACCGAGCCGCCCGGACCCTCGGCCAGGGGCAGGAAGGTCGCCTCGGCCATACCGGTCTGCACGATCGGCAGGACCGTCTCGGGAACGGCGACCGTGACCAGCCCGGCCCCCGATCGATACGCTCCCCGGGCCACCAGCAGAGGTGCGCCCGTCATCCGCCTGGAGCCGGCGATCACGAGGACCACTCCGGTGGCTCGCTTGTGGGTCTCCGGTGGGCGGGCGGCCAGGAGAGCGGCCACGTCCGATGCCTCGGTGAGCTGGACGTCCCCTCGAAGGAGGTCCCGGGGGAACCCGATGTCGGCGACCTGGAGAACGCCGGTGTGGGCGGCCCCAGGGAACAGCTCGTCACCGACCTTGGGGGCGCCGAACGTCACGGTGGCGTCGGCGGTCACGGCGGGCCCCCGCACGGCGCCGCTGTCGCCCTCGACGCCCGAGGGGATGTCCGCGGCCACTATGGGGAGGCCCGACTCGTTCAGGATCTCGATGGCCTTGGCGTGCTCAGCCTCCGCCGTGCCCCGGAACCCCGTGCCGAAGATGGCGTCCACGGCCACGTCGGCGCGGTCCAGCTCGCGCCGGAGGGTCGCCTCGGAGAAGGGACGGCGGCGCTCCGCGCCGAGCCTGTCGAGGTTCGTCGAGGCCGCCCCGCGGAGCTCCGAGGGCTCGGCCAGGAGGATCACGGTCACCCGAACCCCCCAACGCGAGAGGAGGCGGGCGGCCACCAGGCCGTCCCCGCCGTTGTTCCCCTTCCCCGCAACGACCACGGCTCGCCGCCCGTACGAGCCCCCGGCCAACACCGCCGCGGCCCGGGCCACCGAGAGCCCGGCCCGTTCCATCAACGTCTCGATGGAGGTCCCGCGGGCCTCGGTCTCCCGGTCGAGCGTCCGTGTCTCGGCGGCGGTCAGGACGGGCTGCACCGTGCTCAGGGTGACACGGCCACGCAGAACGCGGTGGCCACGGATCGTTCGTGCGAGAACGACACCAGGACCTCACTGACCCCCAGGCGATCGGCCCGGGCCTTGGCTGACCCGGTCAGCGCGATACGCGGCGCGCCCGTGGAAGCTCGCTCCACGCTGATGTCCTGCCAGCGAAGCCCCCGAACCCCTCCCAGCGCCTTCCTGGCCGCCTCTCGAGCCGCCCACCTGGCCGCGTAGCTCTCCGCAGGAGAGGCCTTCCCGTCGCAGTACGCCATCTCAGCCGGGGTGAACACCCTCCGCCGGAACGACGGGCGTGTCCGAAGCAGCCGGAGGACCCTCTCTATCTCCACGACGTCGACACCGATGCCGACGATGCGCATCGCCGGCCCTACTCTACGGTGACGGACTTGGCGAGGTTGCGGGGCTGATCGACGTCGCAGCCGCGAAGCTTGGCGATCCGATACGCCAGCAGCTGGAGGGGAACCGAGACCACGACCGGGGCCAGCAGCTCGGGCGTCCGCGGCACCTCGACGACGTGGTCGGCGTACCGGCCGATCTCCCTGTCGCCCTCTGTGGCCACGGCGATGACCTCGGCCCCCCTGGCCTTGACCTCCTGGATGTTCGACAGCACCTTCGGGTAGACGTGGCACTCGGTGGCCACGGCGACCACCGGGACACCCGGCTCGATCAGCGCTATCGGTCCATGCTTGAGCTCTCCAGCCGGGTAGCCCTCTGCGTGGATGTAGGAGATCTCCTTGAGCTTCAGCGCTCCCTCCAGCGCGGCGGGGTACCCGGTGTGCCGGCCGATGAACAGGACGGTGGGGGCTTCGTGGTATCGCTGGGCCAGGTCGCGGACCTGAGCGTCGAGCGCCAGGGCCCGGCGGATCTGACCCGGCAGCTCCAGGATGCAGTCCACCGTGTGCCCGATCTCCTCGGGGAACATCGTCTTGCGAACCTGCGCGAGGTACAGGGCCAGCAGATGAAGCGCCACCATCTGCGTGGCGAACGTCTTGGTGGCCGCCACGCCGACCTCCGGTCCCGCGTGGGTGTAGACGGCCGCATCGGCCTCCCTGGCCACCGAAGAGCCCACGGTGTTGGTGATGGCCACGACCCACGAGCGCTGTCCTTTGGCGTGGCGCACCGCTTCCAGCGTGTCGATGGTCTCTCCCGACTGGGAGACCGCGAGGGTCAGCGTGTTCCGGTTCAGCACGGGATCGCGGTAGCGGAACTCGCTGGCGATCTCGATCTCGACCGGGAGGCGGGTCCAGTGCTCGATGGCGTACTTGGCCACCAGGCCCGAGTGGAACGCCGTCCCGCATGCCACAACGAACACCTTGTCCACGGCTCGGATGGCCTCCTCGCTCATCCGCAGCTCGTCGAGCCGGTGAACCCCGCCCCACACACGGCCCCGGATCGTGTCCCGGACCGCCGTGGGCTGCTCGTGGATCTCCTTGAGCATGAAGTCGTCGAAACCGGCCTTCTCCGCCCGGCGCAGGTCCTGGTCGACCTCCAGCGGCTCGACCTCGGCCTCGTTGCCGAGCAGGTCGGTGATCCGGACCCCGTTCCGTCGGATCTCGGCGATCTGGCCGTCGGCAAGGGGCACGATCCGCCGCGTCCTGGTCAGCAGGGCGGGAGCGTCGGAGGCCAGGAGGTTCTCGCCCTCGCCGAGGCCAACCACCATCGGTGAAGAGACCCGGACCCCGATGATCAGGTCAGGCTCGTCGGTGGCCAGGACGACCAGGGCGTAGGCTCCCTGCAGCTCGGGCACCACGGCGCGAACGGCCCCCGCCAGTTCCGGGCATTCCGGGAGCCGCTCCTCGATGAGGTGCGCCACGCACTCGGTGTCCGTGTCCGACGTGAAGACGTGCCCGTTGGCCTGAAGGCGGTCCTTCAGCTCGTGGAAGTTCTCGATGATCCCGTTGTGGATCACCGCGATCCGTCCCGAACAGTCGAGGTGCGGGTGGGCGTTCCGATCGGTGGGCTGGCCGTGGGTGGCCCACCGCGTGTGCCCCATGCCCACGGAACCCTCAGGCGCTCCGTTCTCGGCCAGCTCCTTCTCCAGGACCTCGAGCTTTCCGGCCCGTTTGACCACCGTGAGATCCCCGTCGATCACGGCGACGCCCGCGGAGTCGTAACCCCTGTACTCGAGCCGATGGAGGCCCTCCAGGATGATCGGGAGAGCTTCGTCGGGTCCGAGGTAACCGACGATCCCGCACATGAGGGCGCAATGGTACACCGGCGTAGGCCCGGGAACGCCCTCCCTGTTTCGTCGGGTCGGCGAGCCGCGTGCCGGAGGATTACCGGCTGGCAGGTGATGGGGTCAACGCCGCGGCGAGGGCCTTGGCGTGGCGCCGGGCCTCCTCCTCGGTCTCCGCCTCGACCATGATCCGGACGACCGGCTCGGTGCCCGAGGCTCGGACCAGAACCCGTCCCCGGCCTCCCAGCGCCTCCGTGGCCGCGCCGATTGCCTCCTTAACCTCGGCCGAGGCTGCCGCGGCTGCGGGGTCGGCCAGCGACACGCTCTCCAGTACCTGGGGGAACCGCTCGATCACCGAGGCCACCTCGGCCACGGTCCTTCCCAGCCTGGAAGCCAGCGAGAGGAACCGCACCGCGGTCAGCAGCCCGTCTCCGGTCGTGGCCTGTTCCAGGAAGATCACGTGGCCTGACTGCTCCCCGCCGAGGCCCGCGCCGGTTCGGATCATCTCCTCGAGCACGTATCGGTCCCCTACCTGGGTCTCGGCCACCGTGATGCCGGCCTCATCCATGGCCCGGCGGAAGCCCAGGTTGGCCATCACGGTGGCCACCACAGTGTCCTTGGGAAGCCGGTCCTCCCGCTTCATGGCCAGGGCACAGGCCGCTATCACCTGGTCGCCGTCGATGAGGTTCCCCCCGGCGTCGGAGAACAGCGCTCTGTCGGCGTCCCCGTCGTGGGTGACTCCGGCATCGGCCCCCAGGGCCCTGACGGCCCGGGCCACCACCTCCGGATGAGTAGGCCCGCAGTCCACGTTGATCTGCTCCCCCTCCGGCCGCTCGTTGATCGCGTGGACCTCAGCTCCCAGGCGCCGGAGGACCTCCGGGGCCAGGCGATACGCCGCTCCCCAGGCGCAGTCCACGACCACTCGCATCCCTTCGAGGCGGGCCTCGGCGGCTGCCTCCAGGTGAGAGAGGTAGCGCTCGATCTCCTCGGAGGCGTCGGTGACCCGGCCGACCGCTGGACCTTCGGGGCGCCGGCCGTTGCCCTCGCGGACCAACCGCTCGATGGCCTCCTCGGTCTCGTCGGCGAGCTTCATCCCCCGGGCGGAGAACAGCTTGATCCCGTTGTCCCCCGGTGGATTGTGAGAGGCGGAGATGGCGACACCCATGCGCGCACCCAGCTCCACCGTCAGGAAGGCCACCGCGGGGGTGGGGATCACTCCGGCCCGAACCACGTCCCCGCCCGCCGAGCACAGTCCGGCGGAGAGGGCCGCCTGGAGCATCGGCCCCGAGACCCGGGTATCCCGGCCGACCACGAACCTCGGCCGGCCCCCCTCCCCCGAGGCCAGGACGGCGGCCCGACCGATGGCGAAGGCCAGCTCGGGCGTGAGGTCTCGGTTGGCCACGCCCCGTATGCCGTCGGTGCCAAAGAGCCCCGCCACCGGGGCATCTTAATAGGGGAGGCCGCGACAGCAATGCAAGCCTGGACGGGCGGTCCTCGCCGAGCTATCGCTTGCTGTACTGGGGCGCCTTCCGGGCCTTTTTCAGCCCGTACTTCCGGCGCTCCTTCTCCCGGGCGTCGCGGGACAGGAACCCGTCCCTCTTGAGGGCCCCTCGGAGGGAGCCGTCCATCTCGACCAGGGCCCGGGCGATGGCGTGGCGAAGCGCCCCGGCCTGGCCCGTGGCCCCGCCGCCTTGTAGCCGGGCCACCACATCGATCTCCTTCTCCTTCCCCGCGGCCCGCAGCGGGCCGGTGGCCAGCATCCGCTGGGTCCGGGAGGGGAAGTACTCCTCCAGGGAGCGGCCGTTGAGGTCAAACTTCCCTGTCCCGGAGCCGAGGCGGACCCGGGCCACCGCCTCCTTCCGCCGGCCGGTTGCCGTGGCCTGAGCGACGGTGGCGGTATCGGCCATCTCAGGACCCCTGCCCCACGGCACCCGGGACCTCCCCGAGCTTCAGCGGCACGGGCTTCTGGGCCTCGTGGCCGTGGTCCTGGCCCCGGTACACGATCAGCTTTCTGGCCATCTGCCTGCCCAGGCGGTTCCGGGGGAGCATCCCCCTGATGGCCCGCTCGACCGCCTTCTCGGGGTGCCTTGCCAGGAGGCGCTCGAACGGCTCCTCCTTCAGCCCGCCGGGGTACCGGGAGTGCCGGTAGTAGGTCTTCTTGGGGGCCTTCTCGCCCGAGAGCCGGACCCCCGCGGCGTTCACCACGATGACGTGATCGCCCGTGTCCATGTGAGGGGCATACGTCGGCTTGTGCTTGCCTCGGAGGATCTTGGCCACCTCGGAGGCCAGGCGGCCCAGCACGGCGCCCTGTGCGTCCACCACGTACCAGGCGCGGCGGATGTCCTTCTTCCTGGGACTGTAGGTCTTCATCACTCTCCAGACGCAGACAACCACAGACGGGTCGGTCGGCGAGGTCCATATGTTACAGAAACGAGGGTCAGCCCGTCCGGCGGAGCCACCGGCCCGGCGGCCGAACGGTCTCGGGCTGCCAGGATCCCAGGCATCGACCCGGGCTCGATCCGGCCCTCCCCAACGGCCAGAAGGGTCCCCACCAGGCTGCGGACCATCTGGTGGAGGAAGGCATCGGCCCGGGCCCGGACCTCCAGGAGGTTCGCGGTCCGCCTGACCGACAGCCGATACAGGGTCCGCACGGTGGCCGAGCCGTCTCGGGGCGGCCGGCAGAAGGAGGCGAAGTCGTGCCTTCCCAGCAGCAGCCGGGCGGCCTCGCGCATCCGACCCAGCCGGTACTCGCCCGGCCGGTGCCACTCGAACTGTGCGAAGAAGGGATCGGGGTCGTCTGAGGTCCGGACCCGGTACCGGTACTCGCGAGCCGAGGCGCTCCGCCTGGCGTCGAATCCATCGGGGGCCCGTCTCGCCACGCGGACCACCACCTCGGGGGCCAGCATCCCGTTGAGGGCCCTGCGGATCCGAGCCGGGTCCGCCTCGGACCTGAGCGAGACTACCTGCCCTTCGGCGTGGACCCCGGCGTCGGTCCGGCCCGCCACCGAGAGCCAGGGCCGCGACCCCATGACGCGCTCGAGGGCCTCGAGCAGCACTCCCTCCACGGTGCGCTGCCCGGGCTGGCGAGCGAAGCCCCGGAAGCCGGAACCGTCGTAGGCCAGGACCAGCTTGAGGACCGCCACGAGGCCGGCGTCGGCCGGCTACTCCTCGGGCCGGCGGTCGACCAGCTCGAGGACGGCCATCGGAGCCCCGTCCCCCTTCCGGGGACCGATCTTCAGGATCCGGGTGTATCCACCGTCCCGCTCGGCCATCCGGGGGCCGATCTCGGAGAACAGCCGGTGAACGACGTCCCGGTCTGGGACAACCTTCAGCACCTGGCGCCGGGCGTGGACGTCACCGCGCTTGGCGAACGTGATCAACCGCTCGGCCACGGGCCGGAGCGCCTTGGCCTTGGCCTCCGTGGTTCGGACCATCTCGTGCTGGAACAGCGCGGCGGCCAGCCCGCCCAGCATCAACCGCTGGTGCGGCGGGCCGGACCCCAGCCGCGGCCCTCTCCTCGGCTTCGGCACCTGGCTCAGCCCTCCCTGAGCGACAGCCCCATGTTCTCGAGCTTCTGCTTTACCTCTTCGATCGACTTCTGCCCGAAGTTGCGGATGTCGGTCAGCTCCTGCTCGGTCTTCTGAACCAGCTCCCCCACAGTGTTGACGCCCTCCCGCTTCAGGCAGTTGTACGAGCGGACCGAGAGGTCCAGCTCCTCGATCGGCAGGGCCAGCTCTCCGGTGAGGTCCTCCACGCCCTCGGCCGGTCCCAGGGACAGGCCGGGACTCTCGGACAGCTCGGAGAACAGGCCGGCCAGCTCGACCAACGTGGTCCCGGCGGAAGCCACGGCCTCGCGAGGTGATACCGAGCCGTCGGTCTGGACGTCCAGGATCAGACGGTCCCGGTCCGTCATCTGCTCGACCCGGGTCGCTTCCACCGAGTAGGAAACCCGGCGGACCGGGGAAAAGATGGAGTCGACGGGGATCACCCCGATCGGGTCCCGGGGCTTCTTGTTCTGTTCTGCGGGCCGGTACCCCACCCCCCGTTCCACGACCAGCTCCATCTCCAGGCTCCCACCGCGTCCGAGCGTGGCTATATGGAGGTCCGGATTGAGGATCTCGACGCCCGCGGGCGGCGAGATGTCCCCGGCCTTCACGTCACCGGGCCCCTTGGCCTTGAGGTAGACGGTGGCCAGCTCTTCGAGCTCGGAACGGATCACCATGTCCTTGACGTTCAGCACTATGTCGGTGACGTCCTCGGTGACGTGGGAGACCGTGGAGAACTCGTGGAGCACCCCCTCGATCTTCACCGACGACACGGCGGCCCCGGGTATCGACGACAGTAGCGTCCTCCGGAGCGAGTTCCCGAGCGTGTATCCGAAGCCCGGCTCCAGCGGCTCGATCATGAACTTGGCCCGCGTAGGGCTGACGGCTTCTTCCTGGATCCTTGGTCTCGCGACGATCAGCACTTGCATCCCTCCTCGGCCGGGGATCATCCACTCCTCCCGGCCATCTCGGCCGGTCTGGTGACCGGCCCTGTTGGCCCCCGGCATCCCGCCGGCGGCCGGCGAAACAACTACTTCGAGTACAGCTCCACGATCAGCTGCTCCCGCACCGGGGTATCGATCATCTGCCTGGCGGGCAGGTCGTTCACCCTGATGGACAGGTTGCCCTTATCGAGGTCCAGCCAGGGGGGGATGACCCGCCCATCGGACAGCTCGAGGGCCTCGAGCACCGGGATCATGTTCCGGCTTCGCTCGCGAACCTGGACCACGTCACCCGGGCGGATCCGGTACGACGGGATGCTCACGGTCCGTCCGTTCACCTGGAGATGCCGATGGCGGACGAGCTGGCGAGCCTGGTCCCGCGAGATGGCCAGCCCCCCTCGGTACACCACGTTGTCGAGCCGGGTCTCCAGGAGGCGCAGCAGGTTCTCCCCGGTGATCCCCTGCTGGCCGGCGGCGGTCTGGTAGTAGCCCCGGAACTGCCGCTCCAGCACACCGTAGATCCGGCGGGCCTTCTGCTTCTCGCGAAGCTGCATCAGGTACTCGGACTCCTTGATCCTGGCCCGGCCGTGGTCCCCCGGCGGGTACGGCCGGCGCTCGATGGGACACTTCGGTGTCTCGCACTTGGTGCCCTTCAGGTACAGCTTCATCCGCTCCCGGCGGCACAGCTTGCAATCCGGCCCCGTGTACCGTGCCAACTAGACCCGCCTCCGCTTCCTTGGCCGACAGCCGTTGTGAGGCACCGGTGTGACGTCCTGGATCCCGAGGATCTCCAGCCCGCTGGCCTGGAGCGAACGGATGGCGGTCTCCCGCCCCGATCCCGGGCCCTTGACGAAGACCTCGACCTTGCGGACGCCGTGCTCCTGGGCCCGGCGCGACGCTGCTTCGGCGGCGAGCTGAGCGGCGAACGGCGTGGATTTCCTCGACCCCTTGAAGCCCACGTTGCCGGCGCTGGCCCAGGAGAGGGTGTTCCCCTCCAGGTCGGTGATGGTGACGATCGTGTTGTTGAACGTCGACTTGATGTGGGCGGCCCCGTGGGCGATGTTCTTCTTCTCCTTCTTTCGGGTCTTCTTCTTCGGCTTGGCCACCTAGATCTTCTTCCTCTTGATTCCCACGGTCTTCTTGGGGCCTTTCCGGGTCCGGGCGTTGGTATGTGTCCTCTGTCCGTGAACAGGAAGGCTCCGGCGGTGCCGGAGGCCCTGATACGCTCCGATCTCGATCTTCCGCTTGATGTCCTGGGCCACGTCCCGGCGGAGGTCCCCCTCCACCTTGTAGTGCTCTCCGATCCAGTCCCGGATGCGGACTATCTCGTCCTCGGCCAGGTCCCGGACCTTGGTTCCATCGGCCACCTTTGCCCCGGCCACGGTCTCCCGGGCCTTCGTGGCGCCGATGCCGTAGATGTAGGTCAGGGCCACGTCCACCCGCTTGTCGCGGGGAAGATCCACTCCGGCGATCCGAGCCACGCTCCTCCTACCCCTGTCGCTGCTTGTGCCTGGGATTCGAGCAGATCACCATGATCCGCCCCCGGCGGCGAACCACCTTGCACTTCTCGCACATCCTTCTCACGGACGGCCGCACCTTCACCGTTGTCTCCCAGGGGATTCCCGACAGCACAAATATGCGCCCCCGGCTGGGGGCTGTCCCATTATAGGGAGACCTCGGCGCCACCGTCCACGGTCCCCTCTGCAGAACGGCTCGATCCAGACATCTGAGACCGGGCCCGGCCCCTCAAGGCAAGGCCGTGAGGACCTCGGGGCCGTCCTCGGTGATGGCGATGGTGTGCTCGAAGTGGGCCGACAGGCTCGCGTCGGCGGTCACAACGGTCCACCCGTCTTCCAGCACCCGGGTCTCCCAACCTCCCAGGTTCACCATGGGCTCCACCGCCAGCGCCAGTCCCGCCCCGAGCTCCGGTCCCCGGCCGGGGGGGCCGTAGTTGGGGATGTGGGGGTCCTCATGCATACTCTGGCCGATGCCGTGCCCCCCGTATTCACGGACCAAGCTGAATCCCACCCCTTCGACCACCTGCTGGATGGTGTGGCCGATGTCGGACAGGCGGTTCCCCCCTCTGATCACCCCGATGGCGGCCTCGAGGGCCTCCTCGGTCACCCGGACCAGTTTGTCCGCCTCTGCCGAGGGTGGCTCACCCACGAATACCGTGATGGCCGAGTCCGCGTGGTACCCCTCCCAGATGGCTCCGCAATCGAGGGACAGGAGGTCGCCGTCCCGGAGGACCCGGTCGCCCGGTATGCCGTGGACGATCTCCTCGTTCACGGACGTGCATATCGAGGCGGGGAACCCCCGGTAGCCCAGGAACGAGGGGGTGGCCCCCGCGTCTTCGGTGGCCCGCTCGGCCACTCGATCGAGGTCCTTGGTGGTGATGCCCGGGCGAACCGCCGCGGCCACCTTGGCGCGAACCTCGGCAAGGATGCGACCGGCTCGCCGCATCTTCGAGATCTCTTCGGGAGACTTCCGAATGATCATCAGTCGCGGGTCAAGTCGTCCAGGGCCCCGACGGCCCGGCGGGTGATGTCCTCGACCTCGCCGACGGCGTCGATCTCGCGGAGCAGGCCCCGGTCCCAGTAGAACTTCTCCAGCGGCTCGGTGTCCCGGTGGTAGATCTCCAGCCGGTGGCGGACGGTCTCCTCGCGGTCGTCCTGGCGCTGGAACAGCTCCCCTCCGCAGGCGTCGCAGATGCCCTCGATCTTTGGCGGTTTGAACTCGACGTTGTAGGTTCGCTCGCAGTGCGAGCACGTCCGCCGGCCGGCCAGCCGGGCCACCGCGACCTCGTCCGGGACGGCGAACTTGAGCACCGCGTGGAGCGGCCGCCCCCGCTCGGCCAGGGACTCCTCCAGGGCCAGGGCCTGAGGGATGGTCCGGGGGAACCCGTCTAGCACGAACCCGTTGGGGGACTTGTCCAGCTCCTCCATCAACATCAGGATCACCACGTCGTCGGGGACGAGCTCGCCGGCGTCCATGTAGGACCGGGCCTTCAGCCCCAGCGGGGTCTCCAGGCGGACGTTCTTGCGGAAGATGTCGCCCGTGGCGATCAGCCGGACCCCGTGGTAGTCGGCCAGGCGGTGGGCCTGGGTCCCCTTCCCCGCCCCGGGGGGCCCGAACAGGACGATCTTCACCTGGTTACCTCAGGAACCCCTCGTAATGGCGCATGGTCAACTGGGACTCGATCTGTTTCATGGTCTCCAGCGCCACGCCCACCACGATGAGTACCGACGTGCCCCCGAAGGGGAACACGTTGGGGTTGATCCCCATCACGATGAGGGCGATCGATGGGATCAGGGCGATGGTCGCCAGGAACAGAGAGCCGGGCAGGGTGATCCTGGACAGGATGTGATCGAGGTGGTCGGCGGTGGGCTTCCCCGGACGGATCCCGGGGATGAACCCGCCGTACTTCCTGATGTTGTCGGCGGTGTCCACGGGATTGAACGAGATCGCCGTGTAGAAGTAGGCGAAGAACACCACCAGCAACCCGTAGATCGTGATGTACACCGGGCTGGCCTGGTTCAGCAGGTGGCCGTCGACGAAGTTCCGGAACGGCGGCCACTGGATCACCGAGGTCAGAAGGGTCGGGAAGTACAGGACGGACGAGGCGAAGATGATCGGGATAACCCCAGCCTGATTGACCTTCAGGGGGATGTAGGTGCTGCCGCCCGCGGTCATACGTCTGCCCACCACTCGTTTGGCGTACTGAACCGGTATCCGCCGCTGTCCCTGCTCCATGAACACCACGGCCACGATGATCAGCAGTCCGATGGTCACGATGACCCCGAAGTCCAGTCTCCCCTGCTGCCAGATGCTGTATCCCTGAGACGGGAGCTCCGAGATGATGCTGGAGAAGATGAGGATGGACATCCCGTTGCCGATCCCTCGCTGGGTGATCAGCTCGCCGAGCCACATGATCATGGCGGTGCCGGCGGTCAGCGTGATGACCATGAACGATACCCGGGCCGGAGTGAACTCCCGGATGATCGGCGGGTTGGTGAACTGGTTGTTGAACAGGAAGATCAGGCCGGTCGACTGGAGGAGAGCCAGAGTCACCGTCATGTAGCGGGTCCACTGGGTGATCTTCTTGGTCCCGACCTCCCCCTGCTTCTGCCATTGCTCGAGCTTGGGGATGACCACCGTCAGCAGCTGCATGATGATCGACGAGGTGATGTAGGGCATGATCCCCAGCGCGAACACCGCGAACCGGGTCAGGGCCCCCCCGGAGAACAAGTTGATGAACGAGAGGAAGCCCTGCTGGTTGGCCTGGGTCTGGGCCGCCAGGGCCTCGACGTCGATGTTGGGGACGGGGATGAACGAGCCGATCCGGTAGACCGCGATGATGACCAGCGTGAAGAGGATCTTGGCCCGGAGGTCCGGGATCTTGAACGCGTTGACGAAGGCCCTCAGCATCGGCAGCTCCTCGACAAAGGCCTCAGTCTACGCCTCCCCGCCTTCTGGCCCCGATCCGGCCGGTCCGCCCAGGACCTCTACCTTGCCGCCCGCCGGCTCGATCTTCTGGCGGGCGGCCGCCGAAAACCCGTGGGCCTGGACCGTAAGCGCCTTGTCCAGCGTCCCCCACCCCAGGACCTTCACCGGGAGACGGGTCCGGACCAGGCCCGCGTCGGCCATGGCCTCGGGAGAGATGGTGGCGTTCGCCCGGAACCGCTTGGCCAGCCTGTCCACGTTGACCACCGCCCATTCCTCGCGGTTAGGGTTGGTGAACCCCGGGGCCTTGGGGATCCGGCGGGCCAGGGGCATCTGGCCGCCCTCGTACCCGGCCTTCTTGGGGTTGCGGGCCAGATAGCCTTTGGTCCCTCGGCCTGCGGTCTTCCCCTGCCCGGCCGCGCGCCCCCGACCGACTCGCCGCCGGGGACGACGGGATCCCGGGCCCTGCCGAAGGTGATGCAGCTTCACGACGATTCCCCTCCCTCTGTCCGCCGCCTCCGGCGGCCCCCTTCGGCCAGGGGGGATGCAGCAGCCTGATCCCCTCCGCTTCGCTTCGGGGGGCTGCTGCCCCCCTGGACCCCCTCCTCCTCCACGTCGACGAGGTGGGCCACCCTGCCGATCATCCCTCGGATCTCGGGGCGGTCCTCCTTCAAGACGGAGTGGCGTATCCGCCTCAGTCCCAGCGCCCGGACCGTGGCCCGCTGGCGCTTCGGCGCGCCGACCAGGCTCCGAACCTGCGTCACCCTAAGCCTGGCCATCGCCCTCCAGCCCCGCTTCTTTCCGCTTGTCCGCCGTCCGCTGCTCGGCTTCCGCGACGGCATCCAGCATCGGCCTGGGCGCCACCTGGTGGACGTCGAGGCCCCGGAGCCGGGCCACCTGATCGGGCCTTCGAAGCTGCCGCAGTCCCGACACCGTGGCGTGGACGATGTTGATGGGATTCCCGGACCCCAGGGACTTGGACAGGATGTCCTTGATCCCCGCGCATTCGACGACCGCGCGGACCGGCCCGCCGGCGATGACCCCGGTTCCCGGCGCGGCCGGCTTGAGCAGGACCTTCCCCCCGGCGTCCTCCCCGGTTACCCGGTGGGGGATCGTTGTGCCCATGAGCGGCACTTCGAACATCGAGCGCTTGGCCTCCTCGACGCCCTTCTGGATCGCCGCGGGAACCTCCTTGGCCTTGCCGTAGCCGATCCCAACCCGTCCCGCGGCGTCGCCCACCACCACCAGGGCGGCGAACGAGAACCGGCGGCCTCCCTTGACCACCTTGGCCACGCGGTTGATGGCCACGACCCGCTCCTCGTACGGAGTCCTCTGGTCGGCGGAGTCGTAACGTCTCAAATCCGCAGGCCTCCCTCTCGAGCCCCTTCGGCCAGCGAGCGGACTCGCCCGTGGTACAGGCGACCTCCCCGGTCGAAGACCGCCCGGTTGACCCCGGCGTCCTTGGCCCGGCGGGCGATGAGGCCGCCGACCGCCTTGGCCACGTCCTTCTTGTCTCCGGTCTGCCCCTTGACCTCGGCATCCAGCGAGGAGGCCGCCGCAAGCGTCCGGCCGTTGTCGTCGTCCACGAGCTGGGCGTAGATGTGGCGGTTCGACCGGAACACGGCCAGCCGCGGCCGGGCCGTGCCGCCCCAGACCTTCTTCCGAACCCGACGGTGGCGGCGGAGGCGGCCGTCTAGCTTGCGGGTGGTCGTTGTCACGCGATCGCCCCCTTGGCCGCCTTCCCGGCCTTCTTCCGGACGTACTCGCCCTCGTACCGGATCCCCTTGCCCTTGTAGGGCTCGGGCTTGCGCACCTTCCTGATCCTGGCAGCCGTCTCGCCGACCAGCTGCTTGTCGATCCCCTTGACGACGATCCGGTTGGGAGCGGGCACCTCGAACTCGATGCCCTGAGGCGCCTGGAACTCCACCGGGTGGGAGAAGCCCACCTGCAGCTCGAGGTCGCCGCCCCTGAGAGCCGCTCGGTATCCGACCCCCTGGATCTCCAGTCGCTTCTCGAACCCCCTGGTCACTCCCTCGACCATGTTGGCGATGAGCGTCCGGGTCAGACCGTGAAGGGACTTGTGCTCCCGCTCGTCGGAAGGACGCTGCACGGCGACCTCTGCCCCCTCAACGGCCACGCGCATCTCCGAGCTCACGGACTGGGACAGCGTCCCGCCCGGTCCGGTCACGGTTACCCGTCCGTCCTCCACCTCGACCCGGACCCCGTCCGGGATCGGGATGGGCTGCTTGCCGATACGACTCATGCTCAGATCACCACACGTGGGCCAGGACCTCGCCACCGATGCCCCGCTTGGCCGCCTGGCGGTCCGTCATCACGCCCTGGGAGGTGGACAGGATAGCCACACCGAGGCCACCGAGCACTCGGGGCAGACGCCGGCGATCGGCGTAGACCCGGCGCCCCGGCCGGGAGACTCGCTTCAGCCCGCTGATGGTGCGCTGGCGGTCAGGCCCGTACTTCATCTCGATGACGATGTGCTGCTTGGGTGGATCCCCGTCGACACGATACGATCGCACGTAGCCCTCCTTGACCAGCAGGCTCGCGATCTCCTCCTTGACTCGAGAGGAGGGCACCTCGACCTCATCCTTGAAGGCGGTGTTGCCGTTCCGGATCCGGGAGAGCATGTCGGCGATCGGGTCCGTCATCATCACCGCCTCACCGCGCCCCGCTTCATCGTCACCACGAGGCCTTGGTGATGCCGGGGATCTCCCCGGCGTGGGCCAGCTGCCGGAAACAGATGCGGCACAGCCTGAATCGCCGGAACACGGCCCGGGATCGACCGCACCGCCGGCACCGCGTATACGCCCGGGACCGGAAGGGCGTCCGGCGGTTCGCCTTGTTGATCAGTGCCTTCTTCGCCACCTCGCTGCTCCCTTTACGCCGCGCCCTCGGTCGCTGCCGGCTCCCCCCTGAGCGGGAAGCCCAGCGCTCGGAGAAGGGCTCGGCCCTCGTCGTCGTCCTTGGCCGTGGTGACCACCGTGATGTCCATCCCCCGAACCGCATCGACCTTGTCGTAATCGATCTCGGGGAACACGAGCTGCTCGGTCAGCCCTATGGTGTAGTTCCCGCGCCCGTCGAACGAGCGTGGGTCCAGCCCCCGGAAGTCGCGAATCCTGGGCAGAGCCGTAGCCAGGAGCCGGTCCAGGAACTCCCACATCCTATCGCCTCGAATCGTTACCTTGGCCCCGATCGACATGCCCTCGCGGAGCTTGAACCCCGCGATCGACTTCTTGGCCCGAGTGACCAAGGGGCGCTGGCCGGTTATCGTGGCCAGGTCCTCCAACGCGCCGTCGAGCGCCTTGGCTTCCCTGGCCGCCTCGCCCACGCCGACGTTCACCACGATCTTCTCCAGGCCGGGGACCTGCATCGGGTTCCCGTAGCCCAGCTCCTGCTGGAGCCGGGGAACGAGCTCCTCGCGGAAGCGCTGTTTCAAGCGGGGAACGTCGGTCATATGTCTGCCTCACACTTCCGGCACACCCGGAACCTCTTGCCGTCCTCGATCCGGTGCCCGACGCGGGTGGGCTGCCCGCATGACTTGCACACGACCTGGACGTTCGAGATGTCGATGAACTGCTCGATGTCCACGATCCCGCCCTGCTGCCGCCGCTTGGAGGGCCTGGAGTGCTTCTTGGCCCGGCCGATGCCCTCCACCATGACCTGCCCCCTCCGGGGAAGGACCCGCACCACCCGGCCGCGCGCTCCTCGGTCCTTCCCCGAGATGACCTGGATCTCGTCGTCTTTGTGGATCGAGACGCCGGGCATCACAGCACCTCCGGCGCCAGCGAGATGATCCTCATGAACCTCTTCTCCCTCAGCTCCCTGGCCACGGGCCCGAAGATCCGGGTGCCCCGCGGCTGCCGCTGCTCGTTGATCAGCACCACGGCGTTCTCGTCGAACTTGATGTACGAGCCGTCGGTCCGCCGCCGCTCCTTGGCCGTCCTCACCACCACGGCCCGGACCACGTCTCCCTTCCTAACCGGCGCCCCGGGGAGGGCGTCCTTGACCGTACCCACGATCACGTCCCCCAGACTCGCGTAGCGCCGGCCGGAGCCTCCCAGGACCCGGATGCACAGGACCTCCCTGGCGCCGGTGTTGTCGGCCACGCGGACCCGGGATTCCTGCTGGATCACTTGGCCTTTTCCACGATCTCGACCACACGCCAGTGCTTGGTCCTCGACAGCGGCCGGGTCTCCATGACCCGAACCTTGTCGCCCACGCGGACCTCGTTGGATTCGTCGTGCGCTGCCAGCTTGGAGGTCCGGCGGACGCTCTTCCCGTAAAGAGGGTGTCGCTTCCTACCCTCGACCCGTACGAGCACGGTCTTGTCCATCCGGTCCGAGACCACCACGCCGGTCCTGACCTTTCGCTCCGCCCGATCCGCGGTCACGAGGCCTCCTCCTCGCCCTCGTGGGACTCCCCGGCGGCCACGAGCTCCCGCTCGGTGAGGACCGTCATGATCCGGGCGATGTCGTGCCGGACCTCCATGATCCGCATGGGGTTGTCGAGCTGTCCGGTGGCCAGCTGAAAACGCAGGTTGAACAGCTCCTCCTTGGACGAGTCGAGACGCGCCCGAAGCTCGTCGTCCGGCAGCTCGCGCAGCTCGCCGGGCCGGGTCATCTCACCCCTCCGAGCCTGGCCACGAACTTGGCCTTGATCGGCAGCTTGTGGGCCGCGCGACTGATGGCTTCCCGGGCCACCGCCTCGGAGACGCCCGAGAGCTCGAACATGACCCTGCCCGGCTTGACGACGGCCACCCAGTCCTCGGGGTTCCCCTTGCCCGATCCCATCCGGGTCTCGGCCGGCTTCTTGGTCACCGGCTTGTCCGGAAAGATGTTGATCCAGACCTTTCCACCCCTGCGGATGTGCCGGGTCATGGCCACCCGAGCCGCCTCGATCTGCCTGTTGGTGATCCATCCCGGCTCCAGCGCCACGAGCCCGAAGTCGCCGAAGCTGATGTCAACGCCGCCCTTGGCCTTGCCGCGCATACGGCCTCGCTGCTGCTTCCGGTGCTTGACCTTCTTCGGCTGAAGCATCAGGAGGACTCCCCTTCGGGAGAGGGGGCCTCGCCGCTTGGCTGGTCGGCGGGAGCCTCCTCGTCCGCCTCGCCCCCCGAAGTGGTCGAGGCCGGCGCTTCCGCCTCATCTCGGGGTGTGGAACCGGGCTCCTCGGGCCTGGCGACCTCGGCCATCTCCTTCTCGTCGGTGATCAGGGCGCCCGTGGAGGCCCCCGTGGGGCCGCCCACCGGAACTCCAGCCAGTGCCCGGGCCCGGGCCCGCTCGGTCTCCATCTCCTCGGCGGGGATCTCGTCTCCCTGGTACACCCAGACCTTCACCCCGATCCGGCCGAAGGTCGTCTTGGCCTCGGCCTGGCCGTAGTCGATCTTGGCCCGGAGGGTGTGCAGGGGCACCCGGCCCTCCCGGTACCACTCCCGGCGTGACATCTCGATCCCACCCAGACGTCCGCCGCACTGGACCCGGACACCAAGGGCTCCGGCCCGCATTGCCGTCTGCACGGCCCGGCGCATGGCCCGGCGGAACGAGACTCGCCCCTGGAGCTGCTCGGCCACCCCTTGCGCCAGGAGCTGGGCGTCGGTCTCGGGCCGGGACTCCGCGGCGGCCTGGTTCATGTCCTCCACCTTCACGTCCACCCGCTTGGCCGTCATCCGCTCGAGGTCCTTGCGAACCCGCTCCACCTCCGAGCCCTTCCGGCCGATCACGATGCCCGGCCGGGCGGTGCGGATATAGACCTGGATCTGGTCGCCCTTCCGCTCGATGTCGATAGAGGAGATCCCCGCTCGGGACAGGTGCAGGCGGATGTAGTCCCGCATGGCGATGTCCTCGTGCAGCGCGGTTGCGTAGTCTCCCCTGCCGGCGAACCAGCGCGACTTCCACGGGTAGATCACACCGAGGCGGAACCCGTACGGGTTGACCTTATGGCCCAACGGTCACCTCCCCCACCGTCTCGACCACGACGGTGATGTGGCTGGTGCGCTTCCGGACTCGGGTGGCCCGTCCGAGGGCCCGGGGGCGCCACCGCTGCAGGGTGGGACCCTCGTCCACGAGGGCTCGGGCCACGAACAGGTTCTCGGGAACGACGCCGGGCTGCTGCTCGGCGTTGGCCACCGCGGAGTCGAGGGCCTTCCGGACCGGCAAGGTCGTGCCCAGCCCGGACTGGGCCAGGACCCGTCGGGCCTCGGCCACCGGCTTGCCGCGGATGAGGTCCACGACTCGCCGCGCCTTGCGTGGCGACAGCCGCACGAACCTCGCCTTCGCTTTCGCTTCCACTCAGCCTCCTACTTGAGCGCGGTGCTCCGCTCCGTGTGGTGCCCGTGCGACCGGAACACCCGGGTGGGGGCGAACTCACCGAGCTTGTGCCCAACCATGGTCTCCGTGATGAACACCGGGACGTGCTTGCGGCCGTCGTGCACGGCTATGGTGTGCCCAACCATCTCCGGGATGATCGTGGACCGCCGCGACCACGTCCTTACCACACGCTTGTGGCCGCTCTTGTTCATCTCCTCGACCTTGGCCAGGAGGTGATCGTCGATGAACGGTCCCTTCTTCACCGACCTCGGCATCTACGCCCTCCCCTTCTTCCGGCGCCGCCGCACGATGTAGCGGTCCGACGGCTTCCCCTTCTTCCTGGTCCGGCCCTCAGTCTTCCCCCAGGGCGATGTGGGATGGCGCCCCCCCGAGGACTTGCCCTCGCCCCCGCCCAGCGGATGGTCGACGGGGTTCATGGCCACACCGCGAACGCTGGGCCGCTTCCCGGCCCACCGAGTCCGTCCGGCCTTGCCCTTCGACACCAGCTCGTGCTCGGGGTTACCGACCGTTCCGACCGACGCCCGGCACTTCAGGTCGACCAGGCGCATCTCGCCGGAGGGCAGCCGGAGCTGGGCGAACCGGCCTTCCTTGGCCACCACCTGGACACCGGACCCGGCCGAACGAGCCATCTTGGCTCCCTGCCCGGGCCGGAGCTCCACCGCGTGGACCACGGTCCCCACCGGGATGTTCGCTAACGGGAGGGCGTTCCCGGCCCGGATGTCGGCACCGGGCCCGCTCATGAGCCTGTCGCCCACCCGGAGCCCCTGCGGAGCCAGGATGTACCGCTTCTCCCCGTCCACGTAGTGGAGCAGGGCGATGCGGGCGCTCCGGTTCGGGTCGTACTCGATCTGGGCCACCTTCGCCGGCACCCCGTCCTTGGCCCGTCGGAAGTCGACCACCCGATACCTCCGCTTGTGGCCTCCACCGCGGTGTCTGGTGGTGATCCGCCCGTGTGCGTTCCGCCCGGCTTTCTTGGTCAGCTTCCCGGTCAGAGACCGCTCGGGGCGTGGCCGGGTGACCTCGGAGAAGTCCGAGGCGGAAGCCCCTCGGCGTCCCGGGGTGGTCGGCTTGTACTTCCTGGGCATGTGGCTCCTACTTCTGCTCGAAGATCTCGATAGTGTCCCCCTCGGCCAGGGTGACCATGGCCTGCTTCTGGTCCGGCCTCTTGCCTCGGGTGTAACGGAACCTTTTCGACTTTCCCTTCCGGTTCAAGGTGTTCACCTCGACCACGCGGACCCCCCAGATCTTCTGGACGGCCTCCTTGATCTCGGTCTTGTTGGCCTCCCGGGCCACCAGGAACGTGTACCGGTTCTGCTCCAGGCCGGCATAGGACTTCTCCGAGACCATCGGTCGGATGATCACGTCGCGGTGGCTCTTCACGGCTTCACCGCCTCGACGGCGTCCTTGGCGAACAGCAGCCAGTCCGCGTACACGACGTCGTGAGTGGCCAGGTTCCCCGGGAACACCACCTTGACGTACGCCAGGTTCCGGAAGGACTTCTCCACGACCTCGTCCCTGTCTGCCAGCACCAGGAGCACCAGGCCCTGGACGTCCAGCGACTCGAGTACCTCGATGGCCGCCTTGGTACTCGGGCCTTCGAACGACAGCCCGTCGATGACCACGACCCGCTCCTCCCGGGCGCGGTCAGTCAGAGCCGACCGGAGGGCCAGGCGCTTCATCTTCTTGGGGATCCGCTTCCGATGATCCCCAGGCTTGGGCCCATGAGCCACACCGCCGCCCACCCAGATGGGCGACCGGATGGAACCGTGGCGGGACCGGCCCGTCCCCTTCTGACGCCAGGGCTTGCGGCCCCCGCCCCGGACCTCGGACCGGGTCTTGGTCGCGTGGGTTCCCCGGCGCTGTGCGGCCTGGCCGGCCACCACGACCTGGTGCATCACGGGCACGTTGACGTCCACGTCGAAGACGGCGGGGTCGAGGTCGTGGTCGCCGATCTTCTTCCCGCTCTGGTCAACGATCCGGACCGTGGCCATCAGGCGGTCTGCCTCCGATCCCTGGTCTTGACGCTGGACCGGATCATCACCAGCCCGCCCGCCGGGCCGGGCACCGCTCCCCTCAGCAGGAGCAGGCCGCGCTCGGCGTCCGCCTCGACCACCTCGAGGTTGAGCACCGTGACCCGCTGGTTGCCCATCTGGCCGGCCATCCCCGTGCCCCGGAAGACCCTCGAGGGGGTGGCGCAGGCCCCGATCGCTCCTGGGCTCCGGTGCTTCCGCTCGGTGCCGTGGGAGGCGGAGAGCCCCGCGAAGCCGTGCCGCTTCATGACCCCCGCGAACCCCTTGCCCCGGGAGACCCCGATAACGTCCGCTCGGTCACCCGGCTCGAACACGTCCGCCCTGATCTCCTGGCCGGGCTGGAGATCCTCGTCGGTGCGCAGCTCGACCAGCCAGCGTGCGGAACCGTCGATGCCGGCCTTGGCGAGATGGCCGGCCGCCGGCTTCGACGCGTTCCGGCGTTCCCCGTAGCCAAGCTGCACGGCCCGGTAGCCGTCCCGGTCCTCCGTCTTCACCTGCACCACCTGGCAGGGCCCGGCCTTGATCACGGTGACCGGGAGGGCCCGCCCGTCGTCGGAGAACACCTGGGTCATGCCCAGCTTCTCCCCGAGGATGCCCTTGGTTCCCATGGTTCAGAGCTTGATCTCGATGTCGACGCCCGCGGCCAGGTTCAGCCGCTGGAGCTCCTGAACGGTCTTGGAGGTGGCCTCGTGGATGTCGATGAGCCGCTTGTGGGTGAGCATCTGGAAGTGCTCCCGGCTGTCCTTGTCCTTGTGCGGCGACCTGATCACGGTGTAGATGGAGCGTTCGGTGGGCAGGGGGACCGGGCCGACCACGCGAGCCCCGGTGCGCGTCACGTGCTCGATGATCTGCCCCGCGGCACGATCCAGCAGCTCGTGGTCGTAGGCCCGGAGCTTGATCCTGATCTTCGGTCCCGCCATTCCCCGCTCGCTCCTCCCTCCCTACTTGGTGACCTTGGTGACCCGGCCGGCCCCCACGGTCCGGCCCCCCTCCCGGATGGCGAAACGGAGGCCCTCCTCCATGGCGATGGGGGAGATCAGCTCCACCGACATCTCCACGTTGTCCCCGGGCATGACCATCT
>JBKPBL010000042.1:0-8287 GCA_046726855.1 Actinomycetota bacterium
CTTCCGGAACGGAAGGCCGCGATGCAGTCGGTGGTTGCCGAAATCAAGGTCCGGGATCGGGGCCACATCAAGCCGGTCTTCCGTGTACCGGTTTTTCGACCACCGTATGGATTGGTGCCCCCGGGAGGACTCGAACCTCCGACACCCGGTTTAGGAAACCGGTGTTCGATGGACGCTTGAACAGTTACGTGGTCCGCCGTCGGCGACACCGTCTGATAGGGGGCATACCGTTGCCTTCCGTAAGCGGGACGCACACCGTTAGAGTCGACCCAACTACGGATCAGAAGGCTGGGGGTTCGAGTCCTCCCGGGCGCACCACTGGGGTCATCTGCCCAGGTAGACGCACCCTTCCGCTCGCCGTTGTAGAGCTGTGGCCTGGAAGCACAGCGCTCCGTACAGCAAATAGCTCTCTCAGCTTACGCCGTTGAGGTGTGAGGCCTGCCTCTCGGATAATGCACGCCTCACGCTCAGGAGTCGTCGGCCGAGTCGCGGC
The DNA here is from genome assembly GCA_046726855.1 of Actinomycetota bacterium. Lineage (GTDB taxonomy): Bacteria > Actinomycetota > UBA4738 > UBA4738 > CALAEC01 > JBKPBL01. The sequence continues at coordinate 494 of JBKPBL010000042.1, forward strand.
GGCCGCGGACGAGGCGGGAGCGAACCAGGAGGTGGGCGTGGACTGTTCAGCCCGGGTGGACCCGTAGCAGGTGCACTGTTCCGGATACGCCTTTGAGCTCCACCGGACCGATATCCCCGAACGTGATTCCCTTCTCCTGCGAGGCATCGGCAACTTCGCGGCTGACCAGGACCTCGCCGGGCCGTGCATAGTCGGCGATGCGCGAACTGAGGTTCACGGTCTGGCCGAAGTAATCGCCCTCCTGGAAGAGGACTGGCCCCGCGTGCAGGCCGACGTGGGCTGGCGGCAACCCGGCGGCCGCCAGCCCGTCCACCATGTCGAGGGCGGCACGGACGGCGGGGCCTGGGTCGCCGAAGTAGATCATCACGCCATCGCCCAGCCACTTGATGGGCCTACCGCCGTGCCGCACGGAGCTGCGCCGCACCAGCCGCGCGACCGTTGCAGCCAGGTCAGCGGCCGCATCGTCCCCCCGTTCCTGAGTCAGCCGAGTGTAGCCGGTGATATCAAGGAAGCAGATCGCTGGTAGTCGCTCGAGTCGACTGTGGATCCCTGCCTTCACCATCAGCGCCTCGAAGCCTTCGACGAGGTTGGCGGTCCAGGCCCGCGCCTGTTGCGCGTGATACATGGCCAGAACGGCTTGCTCCGAAAGTGGGGCACCCCGATCGGCGAGGTCGGTGTTCGCCATCTCCTCCGGACCTTTCCCCGCAGCCATGGCCGGCTCGATCACCTCAGAGTTCCACCACGCAGCCTCCTGTTCGGTAATCCGACGCGTGCTCTCACCCTGGACACGGAGCAGACGCTCGATGGCGGCCGGCCGAAATCCCTCGGAGACTTGGAGCTCGATGAACGGCACGATCGCCATCTCATCCTCGCGAAGTCGGTCATCGGGCGAGGGTTGAGCCATGCCGATCGCTTCGCGTATGACCATCAGCAGCTCGAGCGGAACCCCGGTCCGGTCGCTGACCTGTCGGAACGTCTCGGCGGCGAATGCGACGAACCTCTCGTAGCTGGCGGCGTCGAGGAAGTCGAGCGATAGCGCACCGCGCTGGATGGCAGCGGCCACACCGTCGAGCGGGATCCCGGCATCCTCAAGCGACTTGGCCATCAGCACGCGGCGCACGTCGCCCGCCGAGAAGCGATCCAGCTCCCCGGGGCCCAGGATGCCGAGATCCACCAGTCGAACGAGGTAGTCGGGCTCGACCCCGGCTCGCTCAGCGGCGTTCTCGCGTGAGTACCAGGTCACGTCGGCTAGCCTACTGCCGGCTTGCGATCCTGACTCGGAAGGCGGCGTGGTGTGGGCGCTAGGTCGGAACGCTGCCCTGAAGACGGCTGCACTCGGGACCTCCTACGCAGGGAACAGGAATTTGGCCTGTTCCCGACCGCACCCTGGCCGGCCCCCCACTGCATACAGCAGATAACTGAGCGGCCTTCGCTCACCTGATCCGTGCTTGGCGGGCCGGCAAGCACAGCGCTCGGGCCTGGATACCTACGGATCAGAAAGGCTGGGGGTTCGAGTCCTCCCGGGCGCACGAATAGGCGCATCTGCAGCGAGATGCGATAATGCAACGCTGAAGGCTTGGGCTCCTTTCCGGATCCCGGGGGTTTGGGGGTTTTATGGGCGTTCGTGTCTACGAGACTGGGCGGGCAACCGCCGTTCGCACGTTCCTGATCGCGGATGTGCGCGGGTACACCCGCTTCACGCGAGAGCGCGGCGACGCGGAGGCTGCCCGGCTCGCCACGAAGTTCGCGGGGGTGGCTCGAGACTCGGTAGCGGCTCGCGGAGGTCGGGTGACCGAGCTTCGGGGAGACGAGGCCCTCGCCGTGTTCCCCTCAACCGCACAGGCGGTCCGAGCTGCCCTCGAGCTCCAGGTCGCGTGCGAGGAGGAGACCTCCGGGGACCCAGCCCTCCCACTGACGGTCGGGATCGGCATCGACCTGGGGGCGGCGGTCCCCGTGGAGGAGGGGTTCCGCGGGACCGCACTGAACACCGCGGCGCGACTCTGCTCCAAGGCCGCCGCCGGGCAGGTCCTGGTAACTCGGGCCGTGGCGGAAGCCGCTGAGGACCTCGCGAACGTCCGGTTCGAGGAGCGAGGGACAGCCGAGCTGAAGGGCTTCGAGAAGCCGATCGACGTGATGGAGCCCGTTCCGATGCGCCGAAGGGGGTCGCTTGAAGCGGCTGGACAAGAGCCCGGGACGCCTGTGGTCGATCGTGGTACGCCGCTCCCACCAGACCTCGACTCGCTAACACCGCTCGTCGATCGAGAGCAAGAGGTGCATTGGCTCCGCGGGACGTGGCGGCAGGCGCGGCGGGGACACGGTCGCATCGTCTTCGTCTCCGGTCCCTCCCAGATCGGCAAGACCCGTCTGGCCGCGGAGGTGGCCTCGGAGGTCAGCCGGAGCGGCGGTCGTGTTCGCTACGCGGGCCCCGGGGGAGCGGCGGCGGCGCTAGCCATCACGGCGTTGCGGGAAGCGATGAACGCGGCAGAACCGATGTTGGTGGTCCTCGACGACCTTGACGTGGCCGGGGAGGAGGCCGCCCGGGCGCTGGCCGACGCCCAGGACCAGCTCCGGTCCACGCCCGTACTCGTGGTTGCCCTGGTCAAGGACCCCGAGGCCGGACCCAACCTCGGTGCTGTCGTGGACGGGGCGGACCGGCTCGGTGACGGCCACGTCCGGCTGCCTCCGCTCGACCTCGGCGGCGTCGAGGGCATCGCCCGGCTGTATGTGGGCGACGACGTCGCGGACGTGCCCCTGGAATCGATGGCCCGGGCCTCCGGAGGGGTCCCCGGGCGGGTCCATGAGGTGGTGAGCGACTGGGCTCGCGATGAGGCCAGCAGGCGGCTCGCCGCCGCGGCGGAGTGGCTGGCCCAGGGTCGGGGACGCCGGGCCGCCGACCTCGAGTTCGCCAACAACGTCATCGGGCTGAAGCTGGGCAGGATCTACGGCGGAGAAGGCCAGATCACGACCGACGCCGAGTGTCCCTACAAGGGCCTGGCCTCGTTCGAGGAAGCGGACGCCGCGTACTTCTTCGGCCGCGAGCGGCTGGTCGGGGAGCTTGCGGCCCGCACGGTGCAGGTGGGGCTCCTCGGCCTTGTGGGGGCATCCGGCAGCGGGAAGTCCTCCGTGGTGGCGGCCGGACTGTTCCCTTCGCTCCGCGCGGGGCTGCTCCCGGGCAGTGAGCGGTGGCGGAGCGTCGCGATGCGTCCCGGGATCCATCCCATGGCCGAGCTGGCCGGGGCCTTGAGCCATGTCGCTCCCACGCCCTCGGAAGGGGACGCCCTTGAGGCGGCGATCGACGCGGTCGGAGACGACGGACGGCTCGTCATCTCCGTGGACCAGTTCGAGGAAGCCTTCACCCTCTGCGACGACGAGGACGAACGAGATGCGTTCATCAAGGCGATCAGCCACGCGGCAGTCCGGTGGCCCGAACGCATCCTGTTCGTTCTCACCATCCGAGACGACTTCTACGGACCCTGCGCGCCCTACCGGGAGCTGTCGGAGCTCCTCACAGCCAACCACGTCCTCGTCCCCCCGATGACGAGGGACGAGCTCCGCCGGGCGATCGAGCTCCCCGCCCGGCGGGCCCGGCTTCGGGTGGAGGCTGCGCTCGCCGACGCGCTGGTCGCTGAGGTCGCGGACGAGCCCGGTGGCCTGCCTCTGCTCTCCACGGCGTTGATGGAGCTGTGGCAGGCCCGCGAGGACGGATGGCTCCGGGTGGACGCCTACGAGCGAATCGGAGGGGTTCGGGGCGCGGTAGCCCGCCTCGCCGAAGCGTCCTACGAGCAGCTCGATGAAGCTGAGCGGGAGGCGGCACGTCGGATCTTCCTCCGGCTGTCAGGAATCGGCGATGGCGAAGTGTTGACCCGGCGCCGCGTGCCCGTCTCGGAGTTCGACGTCGACACGGATCCCGTCGCAGCCGACGTCCTGGCCCGACTCACGCAGGACCGGCTGCTGACGACGAGCGACTCCACCGTGGAGGTGGCGCACGAGGCGCTGCTCCGGGAGTGGCCCCGCCTCGGGGGGTGGCTGGAGGAGGACCTGCAGGGCCATCAGCTTCGCCAGCACCTCACGGACACGGCCAAGCAGTGGGAGGAGTCGGCGCGGGACGCCTCGGAGCTGTACAGGGGAGCCCGGCTCTCCGCCGCGCTGGACTGGGCCGCCACACGCGGGCCGGATCTGAACGAGCTGGAGCGCCAGTTCCTGGCCGAGAGCCGCCAGGCCAGCGAGCGCGAGGCCGACCGACAGCGCCGCACGAACCGTCGTCTCCGGGGGCTGCTGGTCGGCACGGCGGTGTTCCTGATCGCGGCGCTGGTGGCGGGCGGGCTGGCCCTCGTTCAGCGGGGGCAGGCCCAGGAAGAGGCTCGTCTGGCCTCGGCTCGGGGGCTGGCCGCCGCGGCGGTGGCCAACCTCGACGTGGACCCCGAGCGGAGCATCCTCCTGGCCCTGGAGGCCGTAGATGTGACCTGGGAGGCGGACCGCACGGTGGTGCCCGAGGCCGAGGAGGCCCTGCACCGGGCCCTGAAGACCTCGCGGGTGGTCCTCTCGGTTCCGCAGGGCGGTGGGCTGGCGGTAAGCCCCGACGGAACCCAGTTCGCCACGACGGGCCAGGACGGAACCGCGATGCTGTGGGACGTGGAGACCGGCGAACCGCTGCTTACCCTGCGCGGGCACGAAGGACCGGTCCTGGGGATCGCCTTCAGCCCCGACGGACGCCACCTGGCCACGACCGGCTCCGACCGAACGGCGCGGCTGTGGGACGCGAGGACCGGCCGGCGGATCGATGTCCTCCTAGGCCACCGAAAGGCCGTGTTTGGGGCCGCGTTCAGCCCCGACGGCAGCCGGCTGGCCACCCTGAGCGCCGACGCAACGGTGCGGATCTGGGGCGTCCGGTCGGGCTCGGAGGAGATGGTGCTCGAGGGCTCCGCCGGCGAGCCGTTCACTGCCTTTAGACCGGTCCCCCCGGCGTTCAGCCCGGACGGGTCTCGGCTCGCCGCCGGCGGGTGGGGGAAGGCCGCCACCATCTGGGACCTCGACACCGGGGAGATCGACATGGTCCTCCCGGGCCATACGTGGGAGGTTACCGGCGTCGCGTTCAGCCCGGACGGAGGCCAGATCGTCACCGTGACGTACGAAGGGGTCGCCAGGACCTGGAACGCCAGGTCTGGAAAGCAGCTCACGACGTTCTCGGGCCACACCGGTGAGCTCTACTCGGTCGCGTACAGCGCCGACGGCAGTCGCATCGCCACCGCGGGAAGCGATGCGACCGCGCGGGTGTGGGACGCGACGACCGGCGAGCACCTGATGACGCTTGCCGGCCATACCAACAGCATCGGGAACGTCGCCTTCTCCCCGGACGGGAAGAGGCTGCTCACGTCAGGTGCGGACGGAACCACCCGGCTGTGGGACATCAGCCTCTCCGGCGAACGGGACTGGCTCACCGTTCCCGGCCCGTCCCTGCGGATGGGGGGCATCGCCTTCAGCCCCGATGGGGAGGTCATCGCCGTGCCGGAGCAGATGACAGGCATCACGCTCCGGGACGCCGACACCGGAGCCAAGCTCATGACGTTGGAGGGCCACGACGCCGTCCACGCACGGATGGCCTTCAGCCCCGACGGCACCCGGCTGGCGGCCGCCGACAGCACCGGAGTGACGCAGACCGAGGCCAACTGGGAGGTACCCATCTGGGACGTGAACACCGGTGAGCTGCTTCTGACACTGACCGGACATGAGGACGACGTGCCGGCCCTCGCGTTCAGCCCGAACGGTCGCCGCCTCGTGACCAGCAGCTACGACGGTACTCTGCGCATCTGGGACACGCTCACCGGCCGCCAGCAGCACGTGCTGGACGTGGGCGCCGCGGCGTTCGGGCTCGGCTTCAGCCCCGACGGCCGATACATCGTTGCCGGGGTGGGCCTCCATGGGGTGACGACCATCTGGGACGCCGTCACGCTCGAGAAGCGAGGCGAGCTCCGTGGCCACTCGGACGAGATCCAGGACCTCGCATTCGCGGCCGATGGGCGCCTGGTCACGGCGAGCTGGGACGGGACCGCGAGGATCTGGAATCTGGAGTCTCGTCGCCAGGTCGGGATCCTCCGCGGCCACAGCGGGGCCGTGCTCGGTGTCGCGTTCAGCCCGGACGGGAAGCGAATCGCCACCGGGAGCGACGACGGCACGGTGAAGCTGTGGGATGCGGCGAGCGGCCGTGAGCTGCTGACGCTGTACGGGCACGACCGCATCGTCCACACCGTCAAGTTCAGCGCCGACGGTCGCCTGCTGGCGAGCGCCAGCGGCGACGGGACCGTGGCTCTGCATCTCATGCCGATGGACGAGCTCCGTGAGCTTGCCCGCGAACGGGTCACCCGGAGTCTCACGGACGAAGAGTGCCGCCAGTACCTCAACGCACCGCGTTGTCCCGCAGGGACTTAGGGGTCTGGCGAGAGAGCACACTTAGAGCCAGTTGGGAGCCACGCTCCACGCTGTGGGCCCTGCCAGTGAAGGGAGCACGACGACGTATCGGCGGTTGCCTCCAGCGACCCACGGCCGACTGAAATCGAACTCGACCAATCCTGAGGCTCCTGGTAAATCGCGGACCCGCCGTTGACCAGCAAAATATGCAGGTCTTGGTCACAGCAGATAACTGAGGCGGTCATGCTCGGCAGGGTCCCGCTTGGGGAGGCCGGTAGCACAGCGCTCAGACGCGGATGACTACGGATCAGAAGGCTGGGGGTTCGAGTCCTCCCGGGCGCACTACCTGCCGAAACGCCTCCTCGGATTGACGCACAGCGCTAGCTCAGCGTATCCGAAAGGGATCCCGTCCGGATCGAGCCGATCCCTGCGTGTCCGAGGTATCGTTCGTTGTGGAAGGCCTCGGATCGAAGGAGGAACAATGTCGCTTCCGCAGACGGCCGGTGCCTACGCGTTGGGCCCCGACGACGGAGAGGCTTTGTGGTTCAACGGAGGGCTGGGGATCCCTGAAGGCGACGGCCGATCAGACCGAGGGTCGGTTCACTATCTACGAGCTCCGGATCCCCAGAGGGTTCGGCCCACCGCTGCACGTCCACGAGAACGAGGACGAGTTCTTCCTGGTGCTCTCCGGCAAGATCCGCCTCCAGCATCGTGATGAGGTGATCGAGGGCATGCCTGGCTCGCTGGCGTACCCCTCGCGGCGTCGGGCACTCCTTCCAGGCCGACTCCGATGATGCGCGACTGCTGCTCCTCTTCGGTCCCGCCGGCGTCGAGGGATTCTTCCGTGACGTGGGGACGTCGGCCCGGTCGCTGGAGCTGCCGCCTGCCGACGAACCCGTCCCCGATCGAGAGAAGCTCGTCGAGATCATGAACCGCTACGGCCAGACGGTCATAGGTCCGCCACTGCCGCCGATGGAGTGATCCGCCAGGATCAGTACCAGCCTTGGACTGCGGGTCCTGGCACTCGGCGAAAGAGGTCGGGACGGCTGCAACGGCGGAGCTGGCACGAACGCATTGAAGAGCTGCGAGAGGGAAAACCCGTCTCTAGTCATCCGCCTTCAGTCACAGCGGATTAACTCAACGCCTGACGCTCGACCGTGTCGCGCTTAGCGGCCTGGGGAGCGCAGCGCTCGGGCCCGGATACCTACGGATCAGAAGGCTGGGGGTTCGAGTCCTCCCGGGCGCACTACCTGCGGAAACGCCTCCCCGGATTGACGCATGGCGCTAGCCCAGCATTTCTCCAGGCCCTCTGCGAGGAGCACCACAAGGCGAAGACGAGCGCCGAGAGCCGGCGCGGCCACAAGCGGGCCGCTCAGAGGCGGCTTGGCC
>JBKPBL010000043.1:0-13540 GCA_046726855.1 Actinomycetota bacterium
GTTCGCTCGCTCGGTATGGCCCCGGTCTCCTCGGCGTTGGTGGAGTCGGAGAGCATTACGTGCACCCCGCGGCGGGCCTCCTCGGCCAGGCCCTGGAGGTCGGTGAGCCGTCCGTCGATGGGGGTGGGGTCGAGGCGGAAGTCCCCGGTGTGAAGGAACGTCCCGGCCGGGGTGTCCACGGCGAAGGCCACCCCGTCGGGGATCGAGTGGGTCACCCGGTGGAAGCGCGTCCGGAAGGGCCCGATGTCCACCTGCCGGCCGGGTGCCACCTCCTCGAGCCGCACCGCGTCCTCGACCGAGTGCTCCTCGAGCTTGGGGCCGAGGAGGGCCAGGGTGAGCGCAGTGGCGTACACGGTGAGACGCATGTCGCGAAGTAGATAAGGGAGCGCTCCGACGTGATCCTCGTGTCCGTGGGTCAGGATCACGCCGGCGATGCGGTCCTGGCGGTCACGGAGCCAGTCCCAGTCCGGAAGGACCAGATCGATGCCGGGCATGTCCTCGCCGGGGAAGGACAGGCCGGTGTCGATCACCAGGAGGCGCCCGGCCATCTCGAGAACGGCCATGTTCCGCCCAACCTCCCCGAGGCCCCCCAGGAAGACCAGCCGGCAGGGCTCAGTCATGACCATCGGCGCGCGACATGGGAAACATCATGGCATTGACCGTCTCGGGCATCCGCCGTTGCCGCCCAGGCCTCAGGGAGCCCGCCCAGCACAAAGGAGCGCGGGGACCGACCGGGCGCCAGTCGGGAGGCCCGCATTGCCCGGCCGGCCCGCCCCCACGCTGCATGAGATCGTAACATGAGTTGTCGATTTCAACAAGTCGAACATGCGCCACGTGTTGCTCGCGTGGTCGAGGGGCCTCTAGTGGTGCTCGTTGTTCACGTTGCACTCCTGCCCCCAGGGAAGCCGGACGACCCGTCCCCGGCGATTATGCTTGGCCGATGAAGATCTACACGGGCACCGGCGACGACGGGACGACAGGGCTCCTGTACGGGAGCCGGATCTCGAAGGCCCACCCCGCCGCCGAGGCCTACGGGACGGTGGACGAGACCGTGGCCGCCCTCGGCCTGGCCCGGGCGCTGACCGAGGACCCCGTGCTCAAAAGAAGCCTCCTCGACCTCCAGCGCGATCTGTTTGTGGTGGGGGCCGACCTGGCCACGAACCCGGCCCAGCGGAGCAAGCTCAAGGCCGGGGTCTCACTGGTGACCCCCCAGATGGTCGAGCGGCTCGAAGCCGCCATCGACCGCACGGTCGAGGATCACCCCCTCCCGGACCGCTTCGTGGTCCCCGGGGCCAGCCCGATCTCGGCCGCCCTCGACCTGGCCCGGGCCACCTGCCGCAGAGCCGAACGGCGGGCCATCGAGCTCAGGGACTCGGGCGGGGAGGTAAACCCGGATGCCATCAGGTACCTCAACCGGCTGTCCGACTACCTGTTCGTGCTGGCCAGGTGGCAGGCCGGCGGGCCCGAGGAGCCCAGCCGCCATGACTGATTCTGGGAGTTTGGCCTGATCCCTCGTTCCGTTTGACCGAGCCGGAGCCGGCCGATGTAGGCTCGGGCGGTCCCACACCGAGGAGGCTGCGGATGAAGGTGCACATCTGGCTCCGGAAGAAGCCCGGCTCATCGGACGCCGAGTTCCGGGACTACTGGCTGAACACCCACGCACCCATCGCCGGCCAGGGCTACGAGCACCTGAAGTCGTACGTGGCCAATCTGGTCACCCGGGTTCCCGAGGGCCAGGAGCGCCCCTACGACGGGGTCGCCGAGCTCACGTGGGACGATCGCGACGGCTTCAAGGCCGACATGGCCAGCGAGGTCGCCAAGCGCAGCACCGAGGACCTAGCCAGCTTCACCGAAGGCTTCGGGCTGCTCTTCGTTGAGGAACACGCCGTCAAGTAGTGAGGGCCCTGGAGCTTCGCCGGCACGCCCCCAGAGACCCCGAAGCCGACCGGCTCACCGCCGGCGGGGCGGTACTGGCGGAGGAGGTCGGCCGCAGCCTTCCCGGAGGCTACGACGCACTGTTCACCTCGCCGGCGAAGAGGGCCGCCGAGACCGCGGCCTGGTTCCTCCGAGGGCTCCGCCAGCAGCTCCCGGCCCAGCACGGAATCGTCGAGGGGCTGGCCTCCACGGTCGAGGATGGCTGGCGGTCCGCGGCCAAGGCCGCGGGCACCGGACGGATCGACGCGGTCCGGGAGCGTGATCCCGAGCTCGTCGACACCGACTCGGCCCGGCTGGCCGACGCGGTCCGTCAGATCCTGACCGGCCTCCCCGAGGGGGGCCGGGGCCTGGTGATCGGCCACAGCCCCATGATCGAGGCGGCCGTGTACGGCCTCACAGGCGAGGTGGTCGAGCCGCTGAAGGAGTGCGAGGGGGTGCTCCTCGAAGAGGAGGAGGGCCACGTACGGCTCGCGCAGGAGTATCGGAGGTGAAGCCATGCCGCTCCACGGCGACTCGCTGAGGCGGTTCCTGGACGAGGTTCGGCTATGTCACTGGGCCACCCTCGGCCCCGACAGCCGGCCCCGGGTCCGGCCCCTCTGGTACCTCTACTCGGACGGCGCGTTCTGGTTCACGACACGTCTGGAAGCCCGGCGCACCGGGGCCGACGTGGTAGCAGGGTCGCCGGTGGCCGTGTCGATCGCCAGCGAGGAGCGTCCCTACCGGGCCGTGATCGTCTCCGGGACGCCGGAAGTGTGGGAGGAGGATCGGGAGGCCTGGCTGGAGCGGATCTCCACACGCTACGGCGAGGCCGAGGGGCGGCGGTGGCTGGCGGGGGCCATGAAGGAGCCGGACCGGGTGGTCCTCCGCCTGGTGCCCGAGCGGGTCCTGTCGTGGGACTACGGACGAGGCGACTATGGGCGGATGCAGAAGGGCGCCTCGTTGGCGACGGACCTGCCCTAGCGTGCACTGTTGTGTGGCGGCGGTATCATCGGCTTCGAGGAGGTGGTCGCCACGCGCCGCTATCTGGTGGTGGCCAATCAGACCCTCGGCGGCGAGCACCTCGCCGAGAAGGTACGGGCCTGCCTCGCCGCGGGGCCATCGACCTTCCATGTCGTCGTCCCCGCCACCCAGCCTCGCGACCACGCCGTGTGGACCGAGGGTGAGGCCAGGGCTATTGCCCAGCGCCGGCTGGAACGAGCGCTGGAACGCTTCGCGAAGATGGGGGCCGAGGCGGAGGGCGAGGTGGGCGACGAGCAGCCGCTCGACGCGATCGCCGACGCCATGAGGGACCAGGACTTCGACGAGGTGATCCTGTCGACGCTCCCGCCCGGTCTTTCGCGCTGGCTGAAGCAGGACCTGCCCCACCGGGTGGAGCGGGGATGCGGCGTGCCGGTGACCCACGTCGTCGGAGAGCCGGAGCCCGCCGAGGGCGCCACAAAGACCTGAGGCTACACCCCGAGCAGCGGCTCGAGGCCAACAGTCAGGCCCGGCCGGTCGCCGATCTCCTTGATCGCCAGGAGCACACCGGGCATGTAGCAGGTGCGGTCCGGCGCGTCGTGCCGGATCGTCAGCGTCTGACCCTGGGCTCCGAAGATGACCTCCTGGTGGGCCACCAGGCCGGGGAGACGGACGCTGTGGACCCGGATCCCTTCCACGTCCCCGCCCCGGAAGTCCCGTCCTCCGCTCGGGCCGGACCAGGCCTCCCTCCGGGCCGCGGCTATTCTCCTGGCCGTGGCGGCGGCGGTGCCGCTGGGGGCGTCGAGCTTCTGGTCATGATGCAGCTCGATGACCTCGGCGGCCGGGAAGAACCGGGCGGCCTCCTCGGCCATCCGCTGGCCGACCACGGCCCCGATCGAGAAGTTAGGCGCTACGATCACGCCGACGTCGCGTCCTCGGACCCAGCCGCGGATCTCCTCGAGCGCCTCCGGCCCGATCCCCGTCGTCCCGACCACCGCATGGATCCCGCGCTCGACAGCGAATCGCACGTTTCCCATCACTGCGTCGGGTCGCGTGAAGTCCACGGCCACCTCGGCCTTGGCCTCGGTGAGCGCGTCCTGCGAGTCGGCGATCGGAACGCCCGATAAGCGTTCCGCGGAGCGGCCCGGATTCACCGCCGCTACCAGCTCCAGATCGGGGTCGTCATGCACCGCGGAGCACACCAGGCGGCCCATCCTGCCGCCGGCGCCAAGGACGCCGACGCGGATCATGGGTTCAGGCGGAGGTCGTCGAAGGAGCCGTCGTCGAAGGGACCGAGGACCGTGAGTGATAGAGGTTGGGACAGGATCTTTTCGGCGACTTTCCGGGCGTCGTCGGCGGTAACCGCGTCGATCCGCTCCAGGACCTCGTCCAGGGAGATGACCTCCCCGTGGGCGATCTCGGACTTCCCCAGCCTGCTCATCCGGCCGCTGGTCTCCTCCAGCGAGAGGACCATGGAACCTTTCATGTGGCTCTTGGCCCGGTCGAGCTCCTCGTCCGTGATCCCCTTCTCGGCCACGTCCGCCAGCTCCCGGGTGATCAGCTCGAGGACCTCGCGGGCTCGGGAAGGAGCGGTGCCGGCGTAGACGACGAAGGCCCCGGTCTGGGCGAACATCGAGTGGTAGGAGAACACCGCGTACACTAGGCCCCGCTTCTCCCGGATCTCCTGGAACAGCCGGGAGGACATGCCTCCCCCCAGCGCATCGTTCACCACCCCGAACGCGAAGCGCTGGGGGTGGTTACGTGGAAGGCCCGCGGTCCCCAGGCAGATGTGTGCCTGCTCAGTCTGCCGGCGACGGATGTGGATCCCCCCTACCGGACGAGGCGGCTGGCCCTCCTTCTGGACCCTCGTCCCCCGGGCCTCCACCTCGGGACGGGGCTCCATGAAGGACGATGCCAGCTCCTCGACCTTCTCATGCTCGAGGTTGCCGGCCGCTGCCACTACGAAGTTGCCCGGAAGGTAGTGGCGCTTCCAGAACCTGCGGACCTGGTCCCGGGACATCTCCGATATCGTCCGTACGGTCCCCAGCACGGGACGGCCGATGGGATCCCCCGGCCACAGGTTCTCCATGAAAAGGTCGTGGACCAGCTCGTCGGGGGCGTCCTCGTGCATGTTGATCTCCTCGAGGATCACGGTCCTCTCCGCGTCGAGGTCGTTGGCCTTGATCAGCGAGTGCTGGAGCATGTCGCAGAGGTACTCCACGCCCATGGGCACGTCTCGGTCCAGCACACGGGCGTAGAAGGCGGTGTGCTCCTTGCCGGTGAAGGCGTTGAGGTCGCCGCCGACGGCGTCGAACGCCTCAGCGATGTGTCTGGCCGATCGTGACCGGGTCCCCTTGAACAGGAGATGCTCCAGGAAGTGTGAGGCTCCAGCGATCCGGGGGGGCTCGTCCCGGGAGCCGGTGGTCACCCAGATGCCCAGTGTGACCGACCGCACCCAGGGCATGCGTTCGGTGACCAGGCGCATGCCCGAGTCGTGCTCGCTTCGCCGGATCGTGGCCCTGTCCCGGCCTGGGCTCATCCCTCGGAGCGGCTCTCGGAACGGCGCGGTCCGCGACGGGGCCGACCTCGGTCGCCCCGGCCCCTGTCACCTCGGTCACCGCGATCGCCCCTGTCGCCCCGATCCCGTCGGTCCCGGGAGCGGCCTCCTTCCCGGCTCTCCGCCGCCCTGGCCTGGAGCTCCTCCACCGTGGGTGGCTCCTCCCCTTCCCAGATCGGATCGACGCTGATCCGACGGCCGCCTTCCTCCACCCGGCTGACGATGACGTCGATCTCGTCGCCCACGTTGACCACGTCCTCAACCGACTCGACCCGCTTGCCCCGGCCGAGCTTGGAGATGTGAAGGAGGCCATCCGTGGCCGGGAGGAGGTTCACGAACGCCCCGAAAGTGGTCGTCTTCACCACCTTCCCGTGGAAACGCTCGCCGATCTCGGGGATCCGAGGATTGAGGATCTCGTCGATCATCTCGATCGCCCTGTCGGCCCCCTCCCCCTCCTTGGCCCCGATGAACACCCGCCCGTCGTCCTGGATGTCGATGTCGGCCCCGGTGAGAGCGATGATCTCGTTGATCCGCTTGCCCTTGGGGCCGATGACCTCGCCGATCTTGTCGACCGGGATCTGCTTGGTGATGACCCGGGGGGCCTTCGCCGAGAGAGCCTCCCTGGGCTCGGGAATCGCCTCGAGCATCCTGTCCAGGATGAACAGCCGGGCCTCCCTGGCCTGCTTCAGGGCTCCGGCCAAGACCTCGGACGGGAGCCCGGTGACCTTGGTGTCGAGCTGGAGAGCGGTCACGTAGTCCCTAGTGCCGGCCACCTTGAAGTCCATGTCGCCCAGGGCGTCCTCCGCTCCGAGGATGTCGGTCAGCGTCACGAAGTCTCCGCCCTCGGCGATCAGGCCCATGGCTATCCCCGCCACCGGAGCCTTGATAGGAACTCCGGCATCCATCAGGGAGAGGGTGGAGGCGCACACGCTGCCCATCGACGTCGATCCGTTGGACTGGAGCACGTCCGAGACCAGCCGAAGCGTGTACGGGAACTCGTCCTCGTTGGGGATGACCGGAACCAGGGCCCGCTCGGCCAGAGCTCCGTGGCCGATCTCCCGGCGCTTTGGGCCACGCATGAAGCCCGTCTCGCCGGTGGAGAACGGGGGGAAGTTGTAGTGGTGGATGTACCGCTTGCTTTCCTCGGGGTCGATGGTGTCGATGGTCTGGGTCATGCGCAGCATCCCGAGGGTGGCCACGTTGAGCACCTGAGTCTCACCGCGCTGGAACAACCCGGAGCCGTGAGCCCGGGGAACCAGCCCGACCTCGCAGGAGATGGGACGGAGCTCGTCCGTCTTACGCCCGTCGATCCGCACGCCGTCCTGGATGATCCGCCGGCGCATCGCGTCCTTCTGGAGATCCTTGAAGTACCTGGCCACCTGCTGGACCCTGGCCGCGTACGCGTTTTCCTCCCACTCCCCGGCCAGGTGTGCCCCCAGCTCCTCCCTGGCCTGATCGAGCGCGGTGGTCCGCTCGGTCTTGTCGGCGATCCTGAGTGCCTCGGCGACCCGGCCCCGGGCGAACTCGTCCACCGCGGCCACAACGTCGTCCTCGTAGTCCTGCTCGATGGGGAACTCCGACTCGGCCGCGCCGAACCGTTCGATGAAGTCCCGCTGGAAGTCCACGATCTCGCCGATCACCCGCTTGGCCTCGTCGAGGCCCTCGGCCACGGCCTCCTCGGTGGGTGCGGCCTCGCCCTCGGCGATACGGTCCAGGGCGCCTTCCGGCGCCTCGGCCTCCACCATCAGCACGTCCACCCCGCCCAGCTCGTTCCTTCGGCCCGCCACGACCATGTCGAACGTGGCCAGGTCCAGGTCCTGGTAGGTGGGGTTGGCCTTCCAACGGCCGTTGAGCAGGCCGAGCCGAACGGCCGCCACCGGTCCGTCGAACGGGAGCCCGGCCAGCGTCGCCGCGGTGCCGGCACCGTTGATACTGGGGACGTCGTAGGGATTGGCCTGGTCGGCCGACAACACAGTGCACACCACGTGGACCTCTTGCCGGAAGCCGGGCCTGAACGTTGGCCGAAGCGGCCGGTCAATCAGGCGAGCCGTGAGGATCGCGGTCTCGCTAGGCCGGCCCTCGCGGCGGAAGAAGCCGCCGGGAATCTTGCCCGCGGCGTACATCCGCTCCTCAACGTCCACGGTGAGAGGGAAGAAGTCGATCCCCTCCCGAGGCGGGCCGCTGGTGCACGTGACCAGGACCTGTGTCTCGCCCAGAGTCACGACCACCGACCCGCCCGCAAGCATGGCGAGCTTGCCGGATTCCAACGAGAGATTGGTGCCACCGATCTCTCTGGTAGCGGTGATGGGTTCCATGGAGATTCCTCCTCGAATCGGCTCGAGGAGCGGGGGCGGGCCAGTTGTCAGTGGTGGTCCCCGGTGTTCTGTGAGGGACCGGTCCCGGGGTCCGCAACTGATAACTGACCGTGATCCGCCCGCTCCTTATGAACGGGTCTCCTGGTTGTTCGATCGCCTCCTTCCGGCCCGCTACCGGCGCAGGCCCAGGTGCTGGATCAGGGCCCGGTACCGCTCCACGTCCTTGCGGCGCAGGTACTCCAGCAGGCGACGCCGCCGGCCCACCATCTGGAGCAGCCCCCGGCGCGAGTGGTGATCCTCCTGGTGGCCCTTGAGGTGCTCGGTCAAACGGTCGATGCGTGTCGAGAGCACGGCGACCTGAACTTCAGGTGATCCCGTGTCCTGATCGCTCCGCCGGTGATCCGAGATGAGCTGCTGTTTGTCCTGCTTGGTGAGGGTCATCTGAGCGTCGAGGGTATCACAGGGCCTCGAGTTCTCCCTAGGTGGGCGCGCGTCGCGCGTTCAAGACGGTTCACCAATCAGGGCCCGGGTCCTCTCCACGTCATCGCTGATCTGACGGGCCAGCTCGTCGGAAGAGTCGAAGCGGACCTCGTCGCGGAGTCGCTGCCAGAACTCCACGGCCAACAGCCGGCCACTGAGGTCCTCGTCGAAGCCCAGGAGGTACGCCTCGACGTGAAGCGGCTCCTGGCCAAACGTGGGATTGATCCCCACGTTTATCGCCGCCGTCCACCAGCGCCCGGCGAATCCCGATCGCCCGGCGTACACGCCTCGTCCCGGGAGGAGGATCCCGTCGGGCGTTCGGAGGTTGGCTGTAGGGAACCCCATGTCCTTTCCTCTGCCCGCGCCGGGGACCACTGTCCCCTCGACCTGGTACCGGCGGCCCAGGGCGATCTCGGGCCAGGCCAGGTCTCCCTCCGTCAGGGCCTCACGGATCGACGTGGAGGACACCGGGCGGCCGTCCTGCTTGAAGAGACCCACCGCCTCGACCGAGAACCCGTGGGCAGCGCCGAGGTCGGACAGCACCTCGAAGTTCCCCGCGGCCTTGTGGCCGAAGGTGAAGTTGGTCCCGATGACCACGTACTCGGCGCCGAGGCCGGCGGCGAGGACCCTGCGGACGAACTCCTTCGGCGGCCACCGCGAGACCTCCTCTGTGAACTCCAGGACGAAGAGGGTCTCCACGCCCAGGGCCTCGATGAGCTCGGCCTTCCCGCGAAGCGTGGTCAGGAGCTTGGGGGTCTTCCCCGGAGAGAGAGTCTCGAGCGGATGACGGTCGAAGGTGATCGCGGTTGCGCGCAGGCCACGCCGGCGAGCCTCCTCTACTGTCCGCCCGATCACGGCCTGGTGCCCCCGGTGAACGCCGTCGAAGAACCCGATAGTCACGGCGGAGCGTCCCTCGATCGGAAGCGCGGCGGTACCGTGTACGAGCTCCATCGTGTCCTGAGGGTACCGGCTACGGTTCGGGAAGCACGACCACCGGGCAGGCCCGGGCCCCGCAGTCGCGATAGACACCGACGAGGTGGCCCTGGGGGTCGAAGGCGGCGTGGTAACCGGAGTCGTCCACCGGTCCCAGCGGCCGCCCGTGCCTGGCCGCCACGGCCTCCTCGGGGTCGAGGTCCACCCTCGGGAGGTGGCCCACGGCCACCTCGAGCGGGAGGACCTCTCCGGGCATCCCGGGAGGGCGAGCGTCCCCGCGCAGGAAGCCCCCAATCCGGGTGCGGACCAGCCGGGTCACGTGGGCCCCGCACCCCAGTGCCTTCCCCAGGTCCGCCACCAGCGACCGGACGTACGTCCCGCCGGAGACGACGGCCCGGAAGTCGAAGTCGCGGCCGTCGAAGGACACTAGGTCGAACGAGTCGACCCGGACCCGCCGGGGCGGCCCTTCCACGGCCTGTCCCCGCCGGGCCGCCCGATAGAGCCGCCGGCCGCCCACCTTCACCGCTGAGTACGCCGGCGGGCGCTGCTCGACCTCCCCCACCAGGTCGCTGATGGCCGACCGGAGCCGGGCCTCGGGCACGTCCACGGGCGCCGTTCGAACCACCTCCCCCTCGGCATCGAGGGTATCCGTCTCGACGCCCAGCCGGCCCGTGCCTTCGTACGCCTTGTCCAGCTCGCCGAGGAACCGCAGCAGCCTTGTGGCCCGTCCCACACCCATGAGCAGCAGGCCGGACGCCATGGGGTCCAGCGTCCCGGCATGCCCCACCTTGCGGACGCCGAGGGCCCGGCGAACCTCGTCGACGGCGTCGTGCGAGGTGATCCCGATCGGTTTTTCGATCAGAAGCAGGCCGTCGTCCACTCAGTGACGGGCGTGCTCGGGCTCGACGGCGGCCAGCGCCTTGACCAACGACTCGACGGTCTCTTCCAGCGAGGCCTTGGATGTGTACCCCGCGGCCAGGCGGTGGCCACCGCCTCCAAACGCCTCCGCCACCGTGGCCACGTCGGTGTCCCCGCGGGAGCGCAGCGACACCTTGAAGCCACCGTCGACCTGCTCCTTGAGCACCGCGGCCACGTCGCCCTCCCGGGCCGTCCGGACCAGGTCGATCAGGTCGTCAGTCTCCTGGATCGGGATGCTGGCGGCCTCGAGGTCGTCCCTGGTCAGGTGGGCCCAGACCAGCCTGGCCTTCGGGACGAACCGGACCCGCTCGAGCACGGTCCCGAGCAGACGGAGGTACGCCAGACTCCCGTCCTCGTACAGGGCCTGGGCCAGACGGGCGTGATCGAAGGGACGTTCGCGGAGCTCGGCGGCGATCCTTAGGACCTCCGGCGAGGCCGAGCCGTACTGGAACCGCCCTGTGTCCGTGACCAGGCCCGAGTAGAGGCACGCGGCCACGTCCGCCCCCCACGAGCCCCCCATCCGCTCGATCAGCCGAAACACGAGCTCCGCCGTAGCCGAGGCCTCCGGATCGATCAGGTTGACCGCCGCGAAGCCCTTGTTGGTCCTGTGGTGGTCGATGCAGATCGTGGTTCCGGCCTTCTCCACCAGATGGGCCAGACCGTCGAGGCGGCCGAGATCGGCGGCGTCCAGGCTGACCAGCACCGGCGGAGACTTCGGAAGCTTCCCCGGCGCCACCAGGTGCTCCCGTCCGGGCAGGGCCTCAACCCAGCGCGGTAGGTCATCGATCCCGTTCGGCGTGGAGGCCGCCACCTTCTTCCCCTGCCCGGCCAGGTAACAGGCCAGACCGAGCATCGAGCCGATGGCGTCGGCGTCGGGGTTGACGTGACAGACCAGGACCACCTCCGTGGCCTCAGTGAGCACCTCGGCGGCCCGGTCGATGTGCTCAGTCCTCAGCATCTTCGGCCTCGTGGATCTTCTGTATGAGTCGATCGACTCGGTCCGCCTGCTCGATCGTCTGGTCCTCCTCGAACTCAAGCTCCGGGAGGAACTTCAGCCGGACCTCGTGGCCCAGGACCTGCCGGAGGTGACCGCGAGCCGAGCGCAGCCCCGCTCGGGTGCGCTTCCTCTCCGCCTCGGACCCCAACACGGTGTAGAAGACCCTGGCCCGTCTGAGGTCGGCGGTGACCCTGACCCCGGTCACCGTGACGAAGCCGACCCTGGGGTCCTTCAGCCTGGGGATCTCCTCCGCCAGCACCTCTCGGAACTCCTCCGAGACGCGATCGGGCCGCAGTCCGTCAGTCATCCTGGGCGTGCAGGGTCATGCGGTGGTCGATGATCTCCACCGCGGGCTGACGCGACACGTATCGCTCCACCTCGTGCATCACCTTCCGCAGCTGAAAACCCTCTGCCGAGACGGCCGAGACGCCCAGGCGGGTCCGCTGCCACTGGTCGTGATGGTCGACCTCGGCCACGGCCACGTTGAACCGTTGCTGGAGTCCCCGGGCCAGCCCTTTCACCACGTGACGCTTCTCCTTCAGCGACGTGCATCCGGGGATCCGGAGGTCGAAGGCCGACAGCGCGACGAGCACAGCCTGCCCCTAAAGGGAGCGGGGGACCTCGCGGATCTCGTACGTCTCCAGGATGTCGCCCTCCTTGATGTCCTGGAAGTTCTCCAGCCCGGCGCCGCACTCGAAGCCCTCGGCCACCTCCCGGACGTCGTCCTTGAACCGGCGCAGAGACGCGATCCGGCCTTCGTACACCACCGCGCCGTCGCGAACGAGGCGGCAGCGGGCCCCTCGGATCAGGGTCCCCTTGACCACGTAGCAGCCGGCCACGACACCGAGGCGGGGAACCCGAAAGGTGGCCCGGACCTCCGCTCGTCCCACCTCCACCTCCTGCTCCTCCGGCGCCAGGAGGCCGGACAGGGCCTGCTTCACGTCGTCGACGGCCTGGTAGATCACTCGGTACAGCCGGACGTCGACGCCCTCCCGGTCGGCCAGGTCCCGGGCGTTGGCGTCAGGCCGAACGTTGAACCCGATCACGATGGCCCCGTCCGCCTGGGCCAGGTCGATGTCGCTGGCGGTCACCGCTCCCACGCTGCGCCGCAGGAACCTCACCCTGACCTCGTCGGTGGAGAGCTTCTCCAGGGCCTCGGAGAGGGCCTCGACCGATCCCTGGGTATCCCCCTTAAGGATCACCCTGAGCTCGGCGGCCGCCCCCTCCCGGACCTGGGCCAGGACATCCTCGAGACGCACCGCCGGCCGGGCCGCCACCTGCTCTGCCGCCCGGAGTCGAGCCTCCCGCTCCTGGGCGATGTGGCGGGCATCCTTCTCGTCCTCCACGACCCTAAACTCGTCCCCGGCCTCGGGGACCCGGGACCATCCCAGCACCTGGACCGGCCTTCCCGGCTCGGCCCGGTCCACGGGCCGTCCGTGCTCATCCAGCATGGCCCGGACCCTCCCGTGGGCCATGCCGCACACGAGCGCGTGGCCAACCTGGAGGGTCCCTCGCTGGACCAAGACCGTGGCCACGGGACCTCGTCCCTTGTCGAGGTGGGCCTCGATCACGGCGCCACGGGGCCGGGCCTCGGGGTCGGCCTTGAGCTCCTGGAGATCCGCCACCACCAGGATCGTCTCCAGCAGCTTGTCGAGGTTCTGTCCGCTCTTGGCGGAGACGTCGACGAACTCGAAGTCGCCCCCCCACTCAGAGGTCTGCACGCCCTGCTCGGCCAGCTGCTGGCGGACCCGCATCGGATCGGCCTCAGGCTTGTCGATCTTATTGACCGCCACCACGATGGGCACCCCGGCGGCCCGGGCGTGGTCGATCGCCTCGACCGTCTGGGGCATGACCCCGTCGTCGGCCGCCACCACCAGCACGGCTATGTCGGTCACCTGGGCCCCGCGGGCCCGCATGGCCGTGAAGGCCTCGTGGCCAGGGGTGTCGATGAACGTGACCTCCTGGCCGTTCTGATGCACCTGGTACGCGCCGATGGCCTGGGTGATACCGCCGGCCTCGCCGGAGACGACGTCCGTCTGACGGATCGCGTCGAGAAGCAGGGTCTTCCCGTGGTCGACGTGGCCCATCACCGTGACCACGGGGGGCCGGGGCCGGAGCCGGCTGGGGTCGACCTCCTCCTCCCCTTCCTCCTCGACCTCCTCTTCCTCTTCGGGCGAGACGATCTCCGGCTCGAACCCGTACTCCCTGGCCAGGAGGGCCACGGCCTCGTCCGAGAGAGATTGGGTGATCGTGACCATCTCGCCCAGCTCCAGCATCTTCCTGATGAGGTCCGTGGGCTCGGCCCCGAGCTTCTCGGCCAGCTCCTTGACGGTGATCCCCCTGGAGACCTTGATCGCTGGGCGCTCTGGAGCCGCGCCGGCGGGGACCGCCTCCGCGGCCGGCGGTGCCGCTGCCCCGGCGGTCCCGCCGTCGCCCCCGGCCTCGGCC
>JBKPBL010000044.1:0-4889 GCA_046726855.1 Actinomycetota bacterium
GCGTGATCGCGCGGCCGCGCGTGAGCGGGTTGACCAGGAACGGGCCCACGCCCCTGAGCACCGAGGCCGGCAGAGGCAGAACGCCGCGGAAGACCCCGGGGTCGATCGCCACCGTGGCCGCCGAGAGGCCCCGGCCCGCGACCATCTGCGCCAGCAAGCCCCCGGTCGAGTGGCCCATGACCGCTGGTTTCTTGTCCAAGGCATTGATGATCTCGGTGGTGTGATCGGCGATCTGCTCCAAGGTCTTCTTGGCGAAGACGTCCGGGTTCGCCCGGGCCTCTGCAACCGTTTCCGGATCGTCTGGCCAGTCCGGCGTCAGCGGCGCGTAGCCGGCCTGCTTGAAGAACTCCGCCCAGTTGGCCCAGCTGCTCGGCAGCAGCCAGAGGCCGTGGATGAAGACGACCGGCGTGTTGCCAGAGGCGTTGGCCGCCTCGATCTCCCGGTTCTCCCGCCCGGAAATTGACGCCATGCCCAACTCCCGTAGGTCGGGTGAAAGTCAACCCTACCCTATCGAAGCGATGAGTCGGCAAGGGGAGTCCGACGAGTGGAGCCGGCCGGTTGCGG
This sequence comes from Actinomycetota bacterium, assembly GCA_046726855.1. Lineage (GTDB taxonomy): Bacteria > Actinomycetota > UBA4738 > UBA4738 > CALAEC01 > JBKPBL01. The sequence goes on from JBKPBL010000044.1 coordinate 565, forward strand.
GTCCGGGCCGAGGAACGCCCTCCAGGAGCTTCGGCTGACGTTTACAAACTCGGATTGGGCAAGCGAGGGGCGGCAAGAACAGAGTTTCGCCCTTCCCTGCCGCACCAGTGCCCCATTGGACCGGCAGAGGGCTGGTGGCAGCGATCGCGGAGAAACAGAAAACCCGCCGCTACCAGCGGGTTTCGTGGGTGGAGCTGAGGGGAGTCGAACCCCTGACCTCGTGCCTGCCGAGCACGCGCTCTACCAACTGAGCTACAGCCCCGGGATGATCGATTCTAGCAGGGGGTGCCGGCTCCCCTACCGCCAGTCGAGCGAGACGACCAGACGTGGCGTTCAAGCGCCGCCCTGGCCGCTGGGACCGGATCCTCGATAGTCGACTTGCTCACGCGGGAATGGTACGTCGTCAGCCGCTAGATGCGGCCCGTTCCTCCCACTCGACCGTGGGAGCATCCGACCACAGGCGCTCGAGCTCGTAGTACTGGCGCTGGTCGTCGGTGAATACGTGAGCCACGAAGTCGACGAAGTCGAGGAGCACCCACCGGCCCTCCCGCTCGCCCTCGCGGCGCACGGGCTTGAGGCCCCGGCCCCGAACGGCATTCTCGATCTCCTGGGCCAGCGTCCGCACCTGTCGATCGCTGGTCCCGGAACAGATCAGGAAGTAGTCGGTGATGACTATGAGATCCCGAACGTCCAGCACAACGATGTCGCGGCCCTTCTTGGACGCGGCGGCCCTGGCCGCGATGGTGGCCAGCTCGCGGGACCCCGTCACGGCCCCCCGGGCAGGTCGTCTAGTCTTGATGCCACTATCTGCGTCACCTTAGGTCCAAACGAGTTCGCGTTCCCCGAGGATACGAGGCGGAAGCCTCCGGAACCAGGATCCGGCCACCTCTTCCCCGATCCCCGGCGTACCACCCCATTCTCATCGGTACAGCCCCGCCTTGTCGATATACGTCTTCACTCCCTCCGGAACCAGGTATCGGATCGGACGGCCCTCCTTGACCCGGGCCCGGATGCCCGTCGAGGAGATGGACAGGGCAGGGACCGCCATCACCGAGACGTTGGGGTGGCGCGTGGGAGCCTCGGCCTCGAAGCGGTGGATGTCGTATCCGGGACGGGTGGCGGCGATGAAGTGGGCCAGCTCCAGGATCTCCTCGGGATCCTTCCATTGGAAGATCTCCAGGATCGCGTCCGCCCCGGTGATGAAGAACAGCTCCGTATCCGCGCCGAGGTCCTCCTTGAGGGTCCGGAGGGTATCCACCGTGTAGGTGGCCCCCTCACGGTCCAGCTCCAGTCGGGACACCATGAAGTGCGGGTTCGGAGAGGTAGCGATCACCGTCATCAGGTATCGGTCCTCGGCGGGGGAAACCTCAGGGTGTTCTTTCATCCAGGGCTGGCCTGTGGGCAGGAACAGCACCTCGTCCAGCCCGAACTGCCAGAAGGCCTCCTCAGCCGTGACCAGATGACCGTGATGGACGGGATCGAACGTCCCGCCCATGATCCCCAGCCGCTTCGCCACCACGCGATTGTAATTCCGCTACTGTGCTTCCGGTGGATTTGCGGATCAGCCGCTCCTAGCGGTGCAATACGGACGATGAGCCTGTTGCGACGCCGCGACTTCCTCCTCATCTTCGCGGCCCTGGCTCTCTCATCACTGGGCGACTACGTGGCCCTGATCACCCTCACCCTTCGGGTGGAGGCTCTCACGGGCTCAGGGTGGGCCGTGGCCGCGCTGCTCCTAACTGGGCTGGTCCCGCCTGTCCTGTTCGCCCCCCTTGCCGGGCTGCTGGTGGACAGGTTGGAGACGGTTCGAGTCCTGGCGCTCACGGCGCTGTTCCAGGCGGTCGTGGCCGCCGGACTGGCTTTCACTCCTGGCCTGGTCCCCACGCTGGCGCTCTCCTTCCTGCTGGGCACGGGCCTGGCGGTCACCCAACCCGCCCTGTTCGCCCTCCTTCCCCGGGCCGTCGGGGAGGACCGGACCACCGAGGCCAACGCCTACCTCGAGGTGGCCCGGTGGGGAGGAGCCGCCCTGGGCCCGGTCCTGGCCGCGGTCATGACCGAGCGACTGGGGGCCGGCTCCACGCTGCTGGCGAACGCGGCGACCTTCCTGCTCGTCGCGGGGATCGCTCCGCTGCTGGTGGTTCGCCGACCGCCGGAGCCGCGTCCCGCCGAGGCCGTACCGCAGCGAGGGGAGGCCAGGGAGGGGATACGGTTCATCGCCCGCGACCCGCTCCTCCGTCTGGCGGTGGGGGTACTGGGCGTCGTTGTGGTCTTCGCCGCCGCCGACAACGTGGCCGAGGTGTTCTTCGCCAAGGACGTCCTCCGAGCCGGAGACACCGGCTACGGCGTGCTCCTCACGACCTGGACCGTGGGGATGGTTCTGGGGTCCACTATCGCCGGACGGTGGATCCCACCCTCCCGGCTGGCCCCCTCGCTACTGCTGGCCGCCGTCGTGGGCGGGGCCTCGGTGGCTACAGCGGCTGCCGTGGCCGTGTTCCCTATCGCGGTGGCAGGATTCCTGGTCGGAGGGGTGGGGAACGGGATCGAGCTGGTGACCATCCGGAGCCTCCTCCACCACCGGGTCCCCGACCGGCTCCGAGGGCGGGCCTTCGCCGCTTACTACGGGGTTATCCAGGGAGCCCAGATCGTGGCCCTGGGGGCCAGCGGGGGTATGGTCGAGCTGTTCGGGGCCCGCCTCACCATGGTGATCGCCGGCACCGGCGCCGCCATGGTCGGACTCCTCGGCCTGACGCTCTACGCCCGGATCCCCGAGGAGCAGCGCAGGGTGGCGGTGGCCGGCCCCCTCAGGCCCCGGGTCTCCGTTTAGAACCGGCTCGGCGACGGGCCGCGGAGCTCTGCTACCCACTCCCGCAGCCTGGGGACGTGATCGGCGTTGTGATCGACGCCGGAGTCCCGGAACCACTCGGTGGCCTTCCCGTCGACCAGGTCGGGTGGGAGCCGGTCCCACTCCTCGAGCATCCTGTACCGCGAGGCGTAGAGGTGGGCCTTGACGGAGCCGAGGTCCAGCTCGCGCCAGGAGGCGTACCAGTCGGCGTTGCAAGCGTCAACGTCCTGGTCCCACTCCGTGTAGCTGCCCAGCCGGATCTGTTCCAGCATCCGAGACGCCTCGGCCATCCAGGAGGCGTAGTGGGCCATGAGATCCTTGACCGACCATTCCGGGTAGTAGCCGTCCAGGCGGAGCTGCTCATCGGTGAGCTGGTCGATCAGCGACCGGAGCTCCGCCCAAGACCGGTCCTCCAGACGGAAGAGCTCCGACTTCCGATCGGTCAAGCCCGAACCTGCCCGTCGCCCCGGACCACGAACTTGTAGGTGGTCAGCTCGGGCAGGGCCATGGGGCCGCGGGCGTGGAGCTTTTGGGTGGAGATGCCGATCTCGGCGCCCATGCCGAGCTCGTACCCGTCGGTGAACCGGGTGGACGCGTTGACCATGACCGCAGCGGCGTCGATCCGGTCCACAAACCGGCCGGAGGCCTCAGGGTCCTCGGTCACGATGGCCTCGGTGTGCCGGGTGCCGTACTCGTTTATGTGGTCGATGGCCTCGTCCAGAGACCCGACCACCTTGCCGGCGATCCGGAGGTCCAGGAACTCGGCGCGATACTCCTCGTCCGAGGCCGGCTGGACCGCGTCTCCGGCCGCCCGCACCTCGTCGTCTCCGTACACAGTGACCCCGTGCTCGGCCAGGGCCGCCAAGGCCTTGGGGAGGAACTCCTCGGCCACATCCCGGTGAACCAAGAAGGACTCGGCCGCGTTGCACACACCGGGGCGCTGGACCTTGGCGTTCACCAGGATCTGCAGGGCCTTCTCCAGATCGGCCCGGCGGTCCACGTACACGTGGCAATTCCCCACCCCGGTCTCGATGACCGGTACCTGGGACTCCCGTACCACCGTCTGGATCAGGTCGTTGCCGCCTCGGGGGATCAGGAGGTCGAGGAGGCCACGGGCCCGCATCATCTCCCGGGCACTCTCCCGGGTCGGGGGCACGGTCTGGATGGAGCCGGGGGGAAGTCCCTCCTCCTGTCCCGCCTCCTGGATCACCCGGGCCAGGACCTCGTTGGAGCGCTCGGCGATCCGAGAGCCCCGGAGAAGCACGGAGTTCCCGGCCCGAACCGCCAACGCGGCGGCATCCACGGTGACGTTCGGCCGTCCCTCGTAGATGACCCCGATCACACCCAGGGGGACCCGGACCTTCCGCACCCGGAGCCCGTTCGGAAGGACGTTCTCCTCGATCACCTCACCCGCCGGGTCGGGCAGGGCGGCCACCTGGCGCACCCCCTCGGCGATGGTCGACACTCGGTCACGGTCCAGGGT
>JBKPBL010000045.1:0-7158 GCA_046726855.1 Actinomycetota bacterium
GTGTTCGCGATGCAGGCCGGACGGGAGGTCCGGGTCATGGTCAACCCTGAGCAGGTCGACGACCTGGCGGCCCAGGTGCTGGCCCGGGACATCGCCAAGCAGGTCGAGGAGGAGCTCCAGTACCCCGGACAGATCAAGATCACGGTGGTGCGAGAGCTGCGAGCCATCGAGGTGGCAAAATAGCGGTGGAAGGTCGTTACCTTCTCCGAACGTTCGGGTGTCAGATGAACGAGCACGACTCCGAGCGGATCGCCGGCCTGCTCGAGGCGGACGGGATGGCCCGGGCCGAGGCGGTCGATGACGCCGAGGTCGTGGTCCTGAATACCTGCGCGGTCAGGGAGAACGCCGACAACCGCCTTTACGGCAGCCTCGGCCATCTCAAGGCGGCCAAGGATCGCCGTCCCGAGATGCGCATCGTGGTGGCCGGCTGCCTGGCCCAGAAGGACCGGGGCCGAATCCAGAGCCGGGCCCCGTGGGTCGACGTGGTCGTGGGCACGCACGCTCTGCCCCACCTGCTCGACCTGCTCCGCCGGGCCGAGCGCGATGGGCCGCAGATGGACGTCCGGGAATTCACCCAGGTGTTCCCCAGCGCCCTCCCCGCTCGTCGGGAGGTCCGACATCACGCCTGGGTCAGCGTCTCGGTCGGCTGCGACAACCGGTGCACGTTCTGCATCGTGCCCCTGGTCCGGGGGCCCCAACGGTCCCGGCCACTGGGGGAGATCCTGGCCGAGGTCCAGGGCCTGGCCGCCGGGGGCGTGATCGAGGTGACGCTCCTGGGACAGAACGTGAACACCTACGGCAGGGACCTTACCGTGCCGGACTCTCCGAGGAAGCCCCTGTTCGGCGCCCTGCTTCGCGAGGTTAACGAAGTCGGTGGGATCCGACGGATCAGGTTCACCAGCCCTCACCCGCACGACTTCACCCCGGACGTGGTGGAGGCCATGGCGGAGTCGGAGAAGGTGTGCGAGCACATCCACTTCCCGCTCCAGTCCGGCTCGGACCGGGTGCTCCGGGTGATGCGGCGCTCTTACCGGTCCGCCAGATATATGGACTGGCTCGCTCGGATCCGGGAGGCCATCCCCGGGATCGCCGTGACCACCGACATCATCGTAGGGTTCCCCGGCGAGACCGAGCAGGACTTCCTGGCCACGCTCCGGGTGGTCGAGACGGCCCGCTTCGACAGCGCCTACACGTTTCAATACTCGCCCCGGGCCGGCACCGAGGCGGCGGGGTACGACGAGCAGGTTCCCAAGGAGGTCGTCCAGGAGCGGTTCGACCGCCTGGTGGCGCTTCAGGAGCGGATCTCGCTGGAGAGGAACCGGGTCCTCGAAGGAAGCACGGTGGAGGTCCTGGTCGAGGGGACAGGCCGAAAAGGAGGCGCCCAGGGCCGGACCCGGACCAACAAGGTGGTGAACCTGGACGGGTCGCTACCGCCGGGGAAGTTCGTTCCCGTCCGGATCACCGGGGGCCACCCCCACCACCTAGTCGGGGAGCCCGTGGAGGCGGCGGTCCCCGCGTGAGCCCCGCTCAGGTCGCTCAGCTGGTGGACCGGCGCTCGCCGAGGACAGCCAACCCTCTGGCCCTGGTTGGGCCGACGGCCTCGGGGAAGACCGAGGCCTCGTCGGAGCTGGCCAGGCGGCTCGGCGCCGAGATCCTCCTGATCGACTCGATGACCGTGTACCGGGGGCTGGACGTGGGAACCGCCAAGCCGTCGCCGGAGGCGCGGGCCGTCGTGCCGCACCACCTGGTGGACGTGGCCGATCCGAGCGAGCCCTTTTCGGTGGCCCGGTTTCAGCAGCTCGCTGGTGAGGCGCTGGCGGGCATCGCCGGCCGCGGCAGCCCCGCGCTCCTGGTGGGCGGCTCGGGGCTCTACTACCGAGCCGTCGTGGACGGCTTGGAGTTCCCGGGGACAGACCCCGAGGTGCGGGCCGCCCTGGACGCCGAGGCCGCATCGCTGGGTGCCGAGTCCCTCCACCGCCGGCTCGCCGCGGTCGATCCCCCGGCGGCGGCAAGGATCGAGCCGGGCAATGCCCGCCGATCCGTCCGGGCACTGGAGGTGGCCGCCATCACCGGGCGGCAGTTCTCGTCGTTCGCCCGGGGCTGGGAAAGATATCCTGAGAGGCGGGTCCGGGCCGCCGGGGTGAAGCTGGAACCGGGTGCGCTGAGGGCCCGGATCGATGCCCGGGCGAGAGGGATGCTCGAGCGAGGCCTGGTCGAGGAGGCCGCGGCCCTGCTGGATCGAGGGTCCGGCCGCGTGGTCACCGCCACCCAGGCGATCGGGTACGCGGAGATGGCCGAGCACCTGGCCGGGAGGTTGTCCCTGGTCGAGGCCATCGTGCGGATCGTGCGCCGCACCCGAGCGCTGGCCCGCCGGCAGATGGCGTGGTTCCGACGCGATCCCCGGATCCGGTGGTTCGAGGCCGGACCGGAGGGAGCCCCGGCGCTGGTCGACGAGATTGAGGAGTACCTGAGGACGTGAAATTCGCCAAGTACCACGGCACGGGGAACGACTTCGTGATGATCGAGGACCTCGGGGACAGCCTCGAGCTGACCCCCGGCCTGGTCGCGGGATTGTGCGACCGGCACGTGGGGGTCGGCGCGGATGGCGTGATCCGCGTCATCCCTAGCGACGGGGCCGACTTCTTCATGGACTACCGGAACGCGGACGGTGACCTTGCCGAGATGTGCGGCAACGGGATCCGGTGCATGGGCAAGTACGTGTACGACCGAGGCCTCACAGACAAGACCGAGATCGACGTCGATACCCGTGACGGAGTGAAGCATCTGGTCATGCGAGCCGAAGGCGGAGCCGTGCAAACGGTCCGGGTGGACATGGGCCCACCCGCGCTCGAGCGGGGAGCGATCCCGATGGCCGGGCCGCCGGATGAGCGCTTCGTGGCCAACCCCTTCCCGGATGCCGGATCCGACTACCTGGCCACCGCTGTGTCGATGGGGAACCCTCACCTGGTCCTTCTGGAGCCGCACGACCTGGGGGGGCTGGAGCTCCCCATGGTGGGACGGCGCCTGGAGCACCATCCCGACTTCCCAGATAGGACGAACGTCGAGTTCATCCGGGTGGAGGAGGGACTGGTCCAGGCCCGGGTGTGGGAGCGGGGCTCGGGCGAGACCATGGCCTGCGGCACCGGGGCGTGCGCCTCGCTGGTGGCCGCGAACCTCCTCGGCCTGGTGGGCCGCCGGGCCGTGGTGCGGTTCCCGGGGGGGGACCTGGAGGTCGAGTGGGGTGACGACGACCACGTCTACCTGACCGGTCCGGCGACGTTCGTGTTCGAGGGGGAGCTCGACCCGGCGTGGACCGAGTCCCTCGCGGAGAGGGCCGGCCTTTGAGGCTGGCCCGGAGGATGGAGTTTCTCCCGCCGTATCTTTTCGCCGAGCTGGACAGGAAGGTCGAGCAGCGCCGGGCCACCGGGGTCGACGTCATCTCCCTGGGGGTGGGGGACCCGGACCTGCCCACGCCACGGCACATCGTCGAGGCACTTCAGGAGGCGGCTGAGGACCCCACCACACACCGGTATCCCTCGTACTACGGACTTCCGGCCCTGCGACGGGCCGTGGCGGACTGGTACAAGAGGCGCTTCGGGGTGGATCTGGATCCGGACACGCAGGTGCAGCCGCTGATCGGGTCGAAGGAGGGCATCGCCCACCTGGCCTGGGCCTTCGTCGACCCCGGCGACGAGGTCCTGGTCCCGGATCCGGGCTATCCTGTGTACGAGATCGGGACTCGCCTGGCCGGGGGACGGCCGGTGCCACTGCCCCACACCGCCGAGAGAGGCTTCCTCCCCGACCTGGCCTCGGCCCCGGTGGGACCGTCGACCCGATTGCTGTGGCTGGGATTCCCTTCCAACCCCACGGCGGCGGTGGCCGAGCCGCCCGTCCTCGAGGAGGCCGTGGACCTCGCCGGGAAGCACGGCCTGCTCCTGGCCCATGACGCCGCCTACTCGGAGATCACCTTCGACGGTTTCGAGGCCCCCAGCGTCCTCCAGGTCCTCGGGGCTGAGGACGTGGCGGTGGAGTTCGGATCGGCCTCGAAGACTTTCAACATGACCGGTTGGCGGGTCGGATGGGCCGTGGGCAACGCTGAGGCGATCCGGGCCCTGGCCACGGTCAAGACGAACATCGACTCGGGGATCTTCAACGCGGTACAACGAGCCGCGGTGGCCGCCCTGACCGGGCCCCTGGACCACCTCGCGGAGGTGAGGGAGACGTACCGGCGACGACGGGATCTGGTGGTCGAGTCACTGAACGCGCTGGGTTGGGACCTGAAGCCGCCGCTCGGCTCCTTCTACGTCTGGTTCCCTGCCCGGGACGGGATGTCTTCCGAGGAGTTCTGCGGGATGCTCCTGGATCGAGCCGGCGTGGTGGTGGCCCCCGGCGCCGGCTACGGGTCCCAGGGCGAAGGGTGGGCTCGGATCTCGCTGACTGTGCCGGACGACCGCCTCGAGGAGGCCATGGCCCGGCTCCGCTCAGCCTTGGAATGACGTGAGCGACCGGACCCGCCTCTCCGAGTCCCCGCTGTCCGCAACGTGGCGTCCAGCCGTCAGGGAGCCCGCCATCCTGGTGGGGGTGGACCGGCACGGCGAGGAGGATGCTCTCGAGGAGCTGGGCGCGCTGGCCGACACGGCCGGAGCCGAGGTGGTCGGCCGCCTCGTCCAGGGCAGAGACTCGCCGGACCCGGCCACCTTCCTGGGCCGGGGGAAGCTCGGAGAGCTCCACGGGATGGTCCACTCCGCCGGCGCCGGGCTGGTGGTGTTCGACGACGAGCTCTCGCCCGCACAGCTTCGGAACGTCGAGGAGCGGCTGGGCGTGAAGGTGGTCGATCGGACCGCCCTGATCCTGGACATCTTCGCGCTCCACGCCCGCTCGCGGGAGGGCAAGTCGCAGGTCGAGCTGGCCCAGCTCAACTATCTCCTTCCCCGCTTGCGGGGCTGGGGCGAGGCCATGTCCCGGCTGGGCGGTGGCATCGGGACCAGGGGCCCTGGCGAGACCAAGCTGGAGGTGGATCGCCAGCACATTCGCCGCCGGATCGCCAAGCTTCGGCGCGATATCGCCGACCTGAGGAAGGCTCGAGGGGTGAAACGGGCCGGGCGAGAGCGTTCCGGCGTCCCCCAGGTGGCCCTGGCCGGCTACACCAACGCCGGGAAGTCCACGCTGATGAACGCGCTGACCGACGCCGACGTCCTCGTGGCCGACCAGCTCTTCGCCACCCTGGACCCCACGGTTCGCCGGCTGCGCCTACGGGGTGGCCGGACCGTGACCCTGACGGACACCGTGGGGTTCGTACGCAAGCTTCCCCATGACCTGGTCGAGGCGTTCCGCTCGACGCTGGAGGAGGTCACGCTGGCCTCGCTGATCCTCCATGTGGCCGACGCTTCTTCCCCGGATGTGGAGGGCCAGGTTGCCGCGGTCCGCGACGTCCTCGGCGAGATCGGCGCGGGAGGCATACCGGAGCTCTTGGTACTGAACAAGGCGGACCTCCTCTCCCAGGTCGATCGGGCCCGTGTGGCTCGGCGCTTCCCGGACGCCGTTGTGGTGTCCGCACTCTCCGGCGAGGGGATCGACAGCCTCCTCGAGGCGGTACCTTCGGGCATCCCGTCGCCTCCCGTCGAGGTGGAGCTCCTGGTCCCCTACGACCGCCAGGAGGTGGTGGCCCGCCTGTACCGCGACGCCGAGGTGATGGTGGCGGAGTCGCGGGAGAACGGGACCCGTCTCCAGGCCAGGGTCAGGGACGACCAGCTGGCCTGGGTAGGTGAGTTCGTGGTCCGGCGGGTATCGCGCCGGCTCCGGCTTCCGGGCTGAGATCTACAGCCGTCGGAGGACCGAGACCACCTGCCCCACAACCCGGCCGCCCTGGGGGAGGTCGAACGGCTCCATCGTGGGGTTCTCCGGGAGCAGCGTTATCCTGCTGCCTCGGCGCTTCAGGCGCTTGACCGTGGCCTCGTCCTCGGCCGGCCCGGGGATGAGCGCGGCCACGATCGCTCCATCCTCGGCCACGTCCTGCCGTCTCACTATGACCACGTCGCCCTCGAGGATGCCGGCGTCCACCATTGAGTCCCCCGATACCTTCAGGGCGAAGTGTTCCTCCTCGCCCGCGAAGGTCTCCGGGACCGTGAGGTACTCCTCGACGTGGTGGTCGGCCAGGACCGGGGCCCCAGCGGCGATCCGCCCCACCAGCGGGACCGTGACACCGGACGAGGTGGTCGGCCTAACCCCGGCCACCTCAATGGTCCGAGGCTTGGAAGGGTCCTTCCTGAGAAGCCCCTTGCGCTGCAGGTTTGCGAGCTGGGCGTGGACGCTCGAGGACGAGGTCAGCCCGACGGCCTCACCGATCTCCCGCACGGTTGGCGGGTAGCCCCGCGACTTCACGGTGGCCCGGATGAACTCGAGGATCCTCTGCTGTCTGGGGGTGATGTCGTCCATGTCAGTAGGGGAGGCTAGCATGACCGAGCCATGGAATCAAACACCTGTTCGACTTGACTACCGAACATCCGTTCGCCACAATCGGGCCATGATCCGAACACGGGTTCGATGGGCTCGGGTGGCCGTCCTCGGCGCCATGCTGGTGGCCGGGCCGGCCCTGGGAGCCCTGGCCGAAGGGCACCTGGGGAGCTCCCAGGCTGCTCCCCGCGGCGGCCGGACGCAGCACCTGGTCCGCCCCGGCGAGACTCTGTGGGAGATCGCAAGAGGCCTCGTCGGTCCGGAGGGAGATCCACGACCTGTCATCGAGGCCATCCGGGACGCCAACGGGCTCGAGGCTGCGCCGCTCCTCGCGGGGGATACGCTGGTGCTCCCGCGCTCCTAGCCCGACCCTCTCAGCGTGTCCAGTCCACGTTTCGGACGCCGGGAGTCCGGGACAGCACGGCCACTGCCTCCTCCGGGTTCCGGTCGGACGGGAGGGCCAGGACCAGGACGATCTGGCGCTGGCCCTCCTCCTCCTCGATCCGGACGTGGTCGATCCGCAGCTCGGCGGCTGCCACGTCGCCTATCAATCGATCGAGCTTCAGCTCAGGCTCTGCTTCTACCACGAACTCCTCGTGCTCCTTCTTGACTCCTCGAACCAGCCTGGTCCGGACCGGCCGCAGGACGAACAGGGTGAGGAGCGTTACAGCGGCTGTCTCTTATACACATCTGACGCTGCCGACG
>JBKPBL010000046.1:0-21678 GCA_046726855.1 Actinomycetota bacterium
CCCCCCCCGACACGTCGTCGGCAGCGTCAGATGTGTATAAGAGACAGGCCCGGAGTGCACCGCGGCCATCCCCCGGATCAGGCGGATCGTGGACGAGGAGATGGCCGCCGGGACCCCGGTGGTCTTCACCAAGGACAGCCACGTCGAGAACGACGCCGAGTTCAAGATGTTCCCGCCTCATTGCATCGTGGGGACCCCTGAGCACGACCTGGTCGAGGAGTTCAAAGACCTGGAGCCGAAGGCGGCCGCCGTCATCGAGAAGCACCGGTACTCGGCCTTCTACGAGACAGAGCTGGAGCAGGTCCTGAAGGACCTCCGGCCGGACGAGGTCCACATCATGGGTTTCTGCACGGACATATGCGTCTTGCACACCACCTCGGACCTCAGGAACCGGGACTACGACGTGGTGGTACGAAAGGACGGGTGCCAGACGTTCAACGCGCCGGGACACGACAACGAGGACGTGAACCGGTGGGCACTGGCCCACATCGAGAAGATCCTCGGCGCCCGGGTGGTCTAGGGGCAGTGACGGGGGCGCCGCTCCGGGCCCCCGTCCTGTGGCTCACGGGCCTGTCGCCGGTCCGGGGGGTGGTGACCGGCAGCCGGCTGGGACGCCGGGTGGCCCACCGGTTCGTGGCCGGGGAGAGGCTCGAGGACGGGCTGGAGGCGGCACGCTTCCTGGCCGGCCAAGGGATCCGGGCCATGCTCGACCACCTGGGAGAGAACGTGACCTCTGCCGAGCAGGCCTCCGCCGCGGCCGACCAGTACGCACTGGCCCTGAAGAGCATCCACGAGTCCGAGGGGCTGGACTGCAACATCTCCATCAAGCTGACCCAGCTCGGCCTTGACCTCTCCCGGGACCTGTGCGTGGAGAACACCGAGCGGGTGCTGTCCGCGGCCCAGCCGTCGGGGACCCTGGTGATGATCGACATGGAGAGCCACGAGTACGTGGACGGAACGCTGGCCGTGCTGCGGACGCTCCGGGAGCGGCAACAGGGGGTCGGCGTGGCCCTCCAGTCGTGCCTCTACCGGACGCAAGAAGACGTCTTCCGGCTCCCCGAGGGCACGCCGATCAGGCTGGTGAAGGGGGCGTACCTGGAGCCGCCCTCGGTTGCCTTCCGGAGCAGGGCGGACGTCGACCACTGGTTCGCCGTCCTGTTCGCCACGCTGATCGAGCGGGGCCACCCCGTCCACGTGGCCACCCACGACCCAAGGCTTCTGGCCGGGGCCGTCCGGCTGGTCGATCGGAGGGGGGTGTCGTGGGAGCGGGTGGAGCTCCAGATGCTCTACGGGATCCGCCGGGACCTCCAGCACCATTACGCTTCCCGGGGCTACCCGGTCCGGGCCTACATCCCGTACGGACGAGAGTGGTATCCCTATCTCACCAGGCGCCTGGCCGAGCGGCCGGCGAACCTGTGGTTCTTCGCCAGCAACCTGATGCGGAGGGGTGGATGACGGACGAGAGGAGGGTGGCCTTCCTGGGGGCCGGGAAGATGGGCGAGGCCCTGGTCTCGGGCCTGATCCGAGCGGGCGGTCGGTCGGCCGACGAGATCATGGTCACGGCCCGGCGCGAGGAGCGGGCCGGGGAGCTCGCCGAGCGGTACCAGGTCGCCGCGACCCTGTCCAACCCTGAGGCCGCCGAGTGGGCCGGGACGCTGGTCCTTACAGTGAAGCCGCAGGACATGGATGCCCTAATGGCCCAGATCGGCGATTCACTTACGCCGCAGCACCTGGTGGTCACTTTCGCCGCGGGGATCCGCTGCTCGTTCATCGAGAGCCGGACCTCCGCGGACGTGCCCGTGGTCCGGGTGATGTCCAACGTGCCAGTGCTGGTGGACGAGGCCATGTCGGTGATCAGCCCGGGAGCGGCCGCCGAGGACAAGCACCTCGCGGTGGCCGAGGAGATCCTTGGGTACGTAGGCCGGGTCATCCGCCTTCCCGAGGTGCAGCAGGACGCGGTCACGGCGACCAGCGGGTCGGGCCCGGCGTACTTCGCCCTCCTGTGCGAGGCCATGATCGACGGCTGCATCCTCCTGGGGCTGTCCCGAGACGTGGCCACGGAGCTGATCGTCCAGACCATGCTGGGATCGGCCAAGATGCTCCGGGACACCGGGATGCACCCGGTGGAGATCCGGGAGATGGTCACCTCGCCCGGGGGGACCACCATCGCTGCGATCCGCCACCTCGAGCAGGCCGGGGTCCGGGCGGCCTTCCTGAACGCCATCGACGCGGCTCGGCAGAGGAGCGCCGAGCTGGCCAAGGGCAGCGAGGCGGAGGAGATGTAGATGGGGCGAGGCGATCGGCGAAAGGTCCGGTGGGCTCGGGACCGGCAGAGGAAGAGGAAGGAGCGAGAGAGGCGGCAGGCCGCCGAGCGCGGCCACGAGCGGAAGTCGGCCGGGAAGAGCTAGCTGAGGAGGGACCGGGATGTTCCCACTGTCGAGGGGGAAGGTCACCCGGCAGGCCCACGTGGGCCTCCCGGAAGGGACGTTCGAGGAGGAGCACGGCCGGGAGGCCTTCGAGGGTCGTGCCTCTCACCTGTACCGAACACATCCACCGACAGCTTGGATCAAGGTCGAGGGCGACCTTCGGCCCCGGGCCTTCGACCTGAACGGGCTGAAGACTCCCGACCAGGCCGAGCCGGCCGGGGAATGGCAGAGGATCCTGTGGAACGAGGACGTGGCGATCTACGTGTCGCGCCTGGCGGACCCAATGCCCCATTTCCTCCGGGACTCGGACGGAGACCTGTGCTATTTCGTGCATCGTGGGGAGGGGACCGCGGAGACGGACTACGGGCCTCTGACTTTCAGGAGCGGCGACTATCTCATCATCCCCAAGGGCACCACGCACCGCCTGATCCCGGACACCGACGACAACTTCCTCTACGTCGTGGAGGGGCGAGGCGAGTATCGGCTCCCCGACAAGGGCATCCTGGGCAAGCACGCCCTGTTCGACCCGGGCGTGCTGGCCACTCCGGAGCCCGATCCGCACGACGAGGCGGGAGAGTTCGTGGTCAAGGTCAAGCGCGACCACCGGTACACCACGCTGGTCTACCCGTTCCACCCGCTCGACGTGGTGGGGTGGCAGGGGGACATGTGCCCGATACGGCTGAACGTCGAGGACTTCCGGCCCGTGGTCTCGCCCAGGTACCACGTCCCGCCCAGCGTCCACGTCACCTGGGACTGCGAAGGGTTCGAGATCGGGACCTTCGCACCTCGGCCGACCGAGACCGGCGACCCCACGGCCCTCCGGGTCCCGTTCTTCCACTCGAACATCGACCGGGACGAGGTGCTGTTCTATCACCGGGGACAGTTCTTCAGCCGAGCCGGGATCGGCGAGGCCTTCATCACCCACCACCCCCAGGGCCTGCACCACGGACCGCAGTCCGCTGCCATCGAGGCCTCGAAGACGAAGGAGTTCGCGGACGAGTACGCGATCATGATCGAGGCGGAGAAGCCGCTTCTCGCCGAGGAAGCGCTGGATGCCGTCGAGGTGGAGGGGTACGCCACGTCCTGGGCCCGGGGGCTCGGCCTGATCGACTGACCCGCCGAGCCGTTTCGTTTGCGCACGAGCAAGGGCAGGCCGTAGCCTGAGACGGACCGAAAGGAGGAGCGATGACCGAACGCGAGAAGACACTCTCAGACGAGGACATCCGGACCGTCCTCCTTACCGAGGAGGGAAAGCCCCGCGCGGCTCAGGACGATGTCGACGACACCGACACCGGGGCCGGCGACACGGACGCGGACGACGACGCCACCGATGAGGGTGGCGACTCGGACGCCGCCGACCAGGACACCGACGCGGCCGACGCCGGCTGAGCGAGGCCACACGCTCGATGACCGACGTCGCTCCGATGCTGGAGCGGTGCGTCGGTGACGTCCGCCGCTTCGCCGAGAAGGACTGGGGCTTTCGGCCGTTTCTCCACAGCGATCCCGGCGGCTTCGCGGGCCTGCTCGACCTGGGCGACGTAGACCACCTCGTCACCGGCACGCTCCTCCGGACGCCTGGGTTACGGCTGGTCAAGGACGGGACGCCCCTACCGCCCGCCTCCTACACCCAGACGATCAGGATCGGCGCCGAGCGGGTCGAGCGCACGGCCCGGCCGGAGCGGGTGCTGGAGGCCTTCCGGGGAGGGGCGACTATCGTCCTCCAGGCCCTCCACCGGCAGTGGCCTCCCGTGGCCCGGCTCTGCCGCGAGCTGGAGCTGACGCTGACTCACCCGGTGCAGGCCAACGCGTATGTCACCCCGGCCACGGCTCGGGGCTTCGCCGTCCATCACGACACCCACGACGTGTTCGTGATCCAGACCCACGGGCACAAGGCCTGGCGGGTGTACCCACCGGCGGTCGAGCTGCCCGGACGCGACCAGCCCTGGTCGAAGGACCTCGGGAAGCCGGGAGAGCCGGTCCTGGAGGCGGAGCTGAGGCCGGGCGACTGCCTGTACCTGCCCAGGGGGTTCCTCCACGACGCGGAGGCGCGGGAGGAGGTCTCGATCCACGTGACCGTGGGCATCCTGGCTCACACCTGGGTCGACATCTGGAGGCACGTGATGCGCCGGGCATCCGAGCATCTTCCGTTCCGGGAGTCCCTGCCCGTGGGCTTCGCCCGCGACCCCGAGGCGCTGGCCCAGGAGCTCAAGGTGCGGGCCAAGGAGCTGGCCGGCTGGCTCGAGGAGGCCGCCGGCGATGAGGCCGCGGCCGCCTTCGCCCGGCGGTTCTGGGCCACCCGCCGGCCGTTGCTGGGCGGGCAGATGGCCCAGCTCGAGGAGCTCCGAGAGGCCGGCTTAGAGACGGCCTTCCGCCGGCGTCGGGGCGCCGTGTTCCTGGTCTCCACCTCGGGCCCGGAGGCCACCGTACTTCTTGGGCTTCGAGAGCTTCGGATGCCGTCGTTCGCCGAACCGGCACTGCGATTCGTGGCCGAGGCCGGAGGAGAGTTCCGGGCCAGGGAGCTGCCGGGTCCCCTCGACCCCCACTCCCGCTTGGTCCTTCTCCGCCGGCTGGTGCGGGAGGGCGCTGTAGAGATCGTCGATGGGGCCGGCTGAGCCGGCCACCTGCTCCGCCAGGTCCTCCGCTCTGGGCGAGCCGCTGGTGGGGACGGCATCCCGGTACCGCTTCTGGCTGCTGATCGAGCAGCCCGGTCCCTGGGGCCACGAAGCCCTTACCGAGAGCGGATTCCCGCCCGACGTCGGGGCCGTCCTGGCCCGGCGGGGCCGGACGCTGGGGATGCGGATCCTGCTGATCAAGCGGAGGGAGGATCCCCGGCCGGAGTCCCGGAGGTGCTTCGCCGCGTACACGGGGGTCCGTGATAGGCGGATCACCTCGTTCGAGGTCGCCGATCCCGCCGAGCTTCTCGACCTGGACCTACGGACGCTCGCCTCGAACCGACTGGCCGGCTTGGGGGAGCCGGTGACGGGATCCCTGTTCCTGGTGTGCACTCACGGAAAGCACGACCAGTGCTGTGCCCGTCACGGCGCGCCCCTGTACCGGGCGCTGGCGGCCTTTCCCGAGGTGTGGGAGTCGACCCACATCGGAGGAGATCGGTTCGCCGGGAACCTGGTGTGCTTCCCGCACGGCATCTACTTCGGGAGGGTCCCGCCCCATGAGGCCGTGGCCGTGGCCCGGGGATACACCGGAGGCCTCATCGACCTTCGATACCACCGGGGCCGATCGTGCTACTCGCCGCCCGTCCAGGCGGCCGAGCACCGCCTCCGGGAGGATCTAGGACTCGCCGGGATCGACGACCTCACGCTCACCGAACACCGCGTGGTAGCGGCCAACGTGCATCGGGTCGAGTTCCGTGACCCCGGGGCGGTCACTCACACCGTCGAGGTGCGAGTGGAGCCCGGCGACGAGCAGCTCTTGACATGCAAGGCCACTGAGGCCCATCGGCCCAGGCGCTTCGCCGTCCGGGCTCCGGTGTGACCAGGGGATATCTGGGAGACTGAGATTCATCCACGGACCGGAGGAGCGGCGCATGCGCACGGAGCGACTCGGCTCTGAGGGGCCGGAGATCTCGGTGATCGGTTACGGAGCCTGGGAGGCGGGAGGTGACGTCTGGGGCTCGAACCCCTCGGACCAGCGAGTGGTCGAGGCCATCCGGGCGGGGCTCGATGCCGGGATCAACTGGATCGACACCGCCGAGGTGTACGGGGACGGAGTCTCAGAGGAGCTGGTGGGCCGGGCCGTGGTCGGCCGCCGTGCCGAGGTCATCCTGGCCACGAAGGTCGCTCCCCGCCCCGAGGGTACGGGGTTCAGGAAGCAGGAGGTCCGGGCGGCCTGTGAGGGAAGCCTGAAGCGCCTGGGCACCGACCACATCGACCTCTATCAGCTCCACTGGCCCGAGGAGAACGTACCCATCGAGGAGACGTGGCAGGCCATGGCCGGGCTGGTCGAAGACGGCCTGGTCCGGCACATCGGTGTCTCGAACCACGGCCGGGAGCTGATCGAGCGGTGCGAGGCGATCCGCCACGTCGACTCCCTCCAGCCGCACTTCTCACTGCTGCGGCTCCAGCACCGTGAGCTGATCCGCTGGTGCGGGGAGCGGGGGATTGGCGTGGTCTGCTACGGACCGCTGGCGTTCGGGCTCCTGACGGGGGCGATCACCTTGGAGACTCGGTTCGAACCGGACGACTGGCGCAGCGGCCGCCGCGGCATGTCGTCTTACCAGGGGATGTTCGCCCCGGGGAAGATCGAGCGCAGCCTGGCCGTCACCGACGCGCTCGTGCCGATATCCGACCGCCTGGGGATCACCGTGGGACAGCTGGCCCTGGCCTGGGCCGTCCATCAGCCCGGCGTCACCGCCGCCATCGCCGGGACCCGCAACCCCGATCACGTCCGGGAGAACGCCGCGGCGGGAGACGTCCGGCTCGACGACAGAACCCTCGCCGAGATCGAGGAGATCCTGCCGGCGGGCCCGGAATTCGCCTAGCCGGGCTTCGGGCCGACCCGGTTGCGGAGGACGCCGATCCCGTCGGCCTCGAGCTCGACGACGGCGCCCGGCCAGAGGAACCGGCCCAGGTCCAGCCCGCACCCGCCCGCGAAGGTCCCCGAGCCGTAGACGTCTCCCGGCCACACGTCCTCTCCCTGGGAGACGTGGGCGATCATCTGTGGGAACGTCCACCGGGCCTCGCCCAGCGACCCCTCCGACCAGGTCTCCCCATCCACCCGGGCGGTGAGTCGCAGCGCCGAGGGGTCCAGCTCGTCGGCAGAGACGATGCACGGGCCCAGCGAGGTGGCGAAGTCCTTTCCCTTGGCCGGGCCCAGACGGACGGCCATCTCCTTCCGTTGGACGTCCCGAGCCGACCAGTCGTTCATCAGTGTGTAGCCGAAGACGAGCTGGGCCGCCCTCCCGGCGTCCAGGTCCCGTCCACGGCTCCCGAGTATCGCCGCCACCTCCAGCTCGTAGTCCAGCTCGTCCGTGTACGGAGGCCACGGGATCTCCTCCTCCGGCCCGAATACCGACCGGTGGTTGCCCTTGTAGTAGGAGGGTGCCTCGTACCAGGCTTCGGGGACCGGCTCGCCCCGCCGGGCCGACCCCGCCTTGACGTGGTCCTCGAAGGCCAGGAAGTCCCGGAGCGAGCCGGGTAGGAGCGGAACCAGGAGCCGGGCTTCCGCGACCACGTGCCGCTCCAGGTCGACACGGCCGAGGGCCTCACGGGCCCCCTGCAGCGCCGGCCGGCCTTCCTCGACCAGCGCCTCCATGGTCGGAGGGAAGGCCGGTTCGCCCACGGCCCCGGGCAGGTCGATCACTCGCTGTCCGGCCAGCGCTCCCAGGCGCCGTGCGCCGTCCCGCTCGTACGTGACCAGCCGCAAGGGCGGTGGGAAGGAGCTAGCTGCCGACCGCGCCGCGAGCCTTGGCCGGGTCGTCGCCCCCGAAGGCGAGTCCGTTCTCGGCCGGGTAGGCAAGCTCGATGTTCACGCCGGCGTCGGCCAGCGCCCGGGCCACCCGCCCGAGCTCGCCGGGCTTCGGCTCGACCCGAGCCACGACCATCTCGCTCTCGGCGGTCACCGAGAACCCAGCGCCATCCAGCGCCTGCTTCGCTGAGGCCGCGTCCTGGACGAGAAGGTGGATCTCTCCGCGGCCTCCGCTGGTGGTGGCGGAGAACCCTTCTATGTTGATGCCCGCGGACCCCAGCGCCTCGCCCACCTTGGCCAGCTCACCGGGCCGATGCTCCACCATCAGGGTGAGATCAGTGGCCATGACCACTCCTTTCTCTCTCCGTCCGGCCATTATGGGGGCCCGGGGCGCCGCGGGCAGTAACCGGGTCGCGGGTAGGATGACACTCGGAGCCACGAAGGAGGCTGGGAGCCATGGCCGAGGAGTACCGGAACTACATCGGGGGGAAGTGGATCCCCGCGGGCTCGGGAGAGACGTTCGAGTCGCGCAACCCCGCGAATCGGGACGAGCTTCTGGGCACGTTCCCGCACAGCGGGCCCCAGGACGTGGATGCCGCGGTGCAGGCCGCCGCCGACGCATATCGCGACTGGATGATGACCCCGGTGCCCGAGCGGGCCGACTACCTGATGCGGGCGGGCCTGATCCTGGAGAAGCGCAAGGAGGAGCTCGCCGAGCTGATGACCCGGGAGATGGGTAAGACCCTGAAGGAGAGCCGGGGAGACGTTCAGGAGGGGATCGACTTCTGCTTCTACATGGCCGGGGAAGGGCGCCGGTTCTTCGGCCACACGATGCCCTCGGAGCTGAAGAACAAGTTCTCGATGACCGTCCGCCATCCCATCGGCGTGGTGGGCCTCATCACGCCCTGGAACTTCCCCATAGCCATCCCGATGTGGAAGATCGCCCCAGCCATCGTGTCCGGGTGCACCAGCGTTTTCAAGCCGGCCCAGGACACCCCCCTGTTGGCCACATTGCTGGTACAGACGCTGGAGGAGGTGGGGCTCCCGCCGGGTGTCCTGAACCTGGTGCATGGCTTCGGCCGGGAGGCCGGGGTGGCCATGGTCGACCACGACGCGGTCCGCGGCGTCTCGTTCACCGGCTCGCTGGAGGTCGGCCGGGAGATCGCCGAGAAATGCGGCCGGGTCATGAAGCGATGCTCAATGGAGCTGGGGTCGAAGAACGTGCTCATCGTGATGCCGGACGCCGACATGGATCTCGCAGTTGAGGCCTCGGCATGGGGAGCCTTCGCCACGAGCGGGCAGCGGTGCACAGCGACGTCCCGGCTGGTGGTCCACGAGGCCGCCAGGGGCGAGTTCACCGAGAAGCTGCTCGGGAGGGTTTCCGGGATGAAGGTGGGCAGCGGGTTGGACCCCGACGTTGAGCTGGCTCCGGTGATCAACGAGAAGCAGAAGCAGCGGATACTCGAGTACATCGAGATCGGCAAGCAGGAGGGGGCCAAGCTCCTCACCGGAGGCCAGGAGCTTACCGGCGATGGCTACGACAAGGGGAACTTCATCGCTCCCACGGTGTTCGACGACATGACCCCGGAAATGCGGATCGCCCAGGAGGAGATCTTCGGCCCGGTCACGGGGATCATCCGGACCGGCGACGTGGATGAAGCCATCCGCATCGCCAACTCCACTGGGTACGGGCTATCGGCCTCGATCTACACCCACGACATCACCAACATGTTCGCGGCCATCCAGCAGCTGGAGTTCGGAATCGTGTACGTGAACGCCCCAACCATCGGCGCGGAGATCCAGCTCCCCTTCGGGGGGATGAAGAACACCGGCAACGGGCACCGGGAGGCCGGTCCTCAATCACTGGACGAGTTCACCGAGTGGAAAGCTGTCTCGGTGGACTTCTCGGGCAAGGTCCAGAAGGCGCAGGGCATCGACTAGGGCCGGGCACACGCGACATAATCGTCGGGGGTGGATGGGGTGAAGTCCGACCTGCCGACCGGCACGATCACCTTCCTGTTCACGGACATCGAAGGCTCCACGAGGCTGCTCCAGGAGCTGGGAGACGGGTATCGCCGGGTCCAGGACGACCATGCCACGATCCTCCGTAAGGGCATCGCCGAGGGCGAAGGGGTCGAGATCCGAACGGAGGGAGACTCGTTCTTCGCGGTGTTCCCCACGCCGACGGGAGCCGTCCGGGCCGCGGTGGCCGCCCAACGTTCGCTGTGGGAGCACGACTGGCCCGATGGCAGGGATCTCCGGGTGCGGATGGGGATGCACACAGGCGAGGGGGTCCACGGGGGCGACGACTACCTCGGCATCGACGTCAACCTGGCCGCCCGGATAGCCGCCTCGGCCAACGGGGGCCAGGTCCTGCTCTCGGGAGCCACGCGGGCCCTGGTCGAAGCGGCGCTGCCTGACCACGTGACGGTCCGGGACCTGGGGTCCCATCGACTCAAGGACATCGAGCGGGCCCAGCGACTCCACGACCTGGTGATCGACGGCCTGTCCTCGGACTTCCCGCCTCCGCGGACGTTGGAGGTCCCCAACAACCTGCCCGTCGAGCGCACCAGCTTCGTGGGGCGAGAGCACGAGCTGGCCATTGTCAAGGAGCTCCTTCGGGGACCGGGCCTCTTGACGCTCACGGGTCCGGGCGGCGGCGGGAAGACCCGGCTGGCGCTGCACGCCTCCCGAGGGCTACTGGAGGAGTATCCGGACGGCGTGTTCCTGGTCGAGTTGGCGCCGATCACCGATCCGCGGCTGGTCCCCGCAAGCATCGCCGATTCGGTTGGGGTCCGAGTCGAAGGGGTTCGTCCCGTCCTCGACACCCTGATCGACCAGGTGCGGGAGCGGGAGATGCTCCTTCTCCTGGACAATTTCGAGCAAGTGCTCGAGGCCGCTCGGGTGGTGGCCGACCTGCTCGCCGCCGCGCCCCGACTGCGCATCCTGGTCACCAGCAGAGAGCCCCTGCACGTCGCCGGCGAGCAGGAGCTCTCCGTGCCGCCTCTTCGTGTACCCGATGCCCGAGAGCCTTCCGATCCGGATCAGCTGTTGGGCTACGAAGCTGTGGCGCTGTTCGCACAGCGGGCGAAGGCGGTGGATCCGTCGTTCCGGGTCACCGAGGCCAACGCCAGGGCGCTGGGGGAGCTATGTCTGCGGCTGGACGGGCTGCCACTGGCCATCGAGCTGGCGGCCTCCAGGGTCAAGCTCCTGTCCCCCGCAGCCATCCTGGAGCGCCTGGGGGATCGCCTTCAGCTGCTGACCGGCGGCCCCGTCGACCTGCCGGCTCGCCAGCGCACTCTGCGAGAGGCCATCCGGTGGAGCCATGACCTCCTCGCTGAGGGGGAGCGGGCGCTCTACCGTCGCCTGTCGGTGTTCGCCGGCGGGTGGACCCTCGAGGCCGCGGAGGCCGTGGCGTCCGTGGGTGAGCGGTCTGTTGGGGACCCCCTGGCCATCCTCGGGTCGCTGGTGGACAAGAGCCTAGCGATGAGGGTGCCGGCAGGCCCGGACGCGCTTCGCTTCGGCATGCTGGAGACGATCCGCGCCTTCGGGGCCGAGTGTCTGGATGAGGCCGGGGAGGCCGAACCGACCCGGAACCGCCACGCCTCCGTCTTCCTGGAGCTCGCGGAGGAGGCCGAGCCGCACCTTCGAGGGCTCGACCAGAAGCGGTGGCTCGACGGGCTCGAGGTGGAGCACGACAACCTGCGGGCCGCCCTGCGGTGGACGATCGAGTCCGGACGGTCCGCCGACGCGCTCCGGATCGTGGGAGCCCTGTGGCGGTTCTGGCATATGCACGGCCATCTCGACGAGGGCCGCCGCTGGGCCGAGGAGGTTCTGGCCCTCCCGGCCTCAGCCGGGCGAACCGCGGAGAGGGGCAAGGCTCTGACGGCATTGGGAGGCGTGACGTACTGGCAGGAGGACCTGGCGGTCACCCGTAGCGCCTACGAGGAGGCGTTGGCCATCGCCCAGGAGGTTGGTGACCGGCGCGCCGAGGCCGAGGGCTTCTACAATCTTGCGTTCGTCCCCGCGTACGAGGGTGACTTCGACGCGTCGGTGGCCCTCATCAGACGGGCCCTGTCGATCTTCCAGGAGCTGGCGATCGTTCGAGGGGTGGCCGACTCGATGTGGCTCCTGGCCATCGTGGCCCGATTGGAGGGAGACACCCCCAAGGCCAGGGCTCGGGCCGAGGAGAGTCTCCGGCTCCACAGGGAAGCCGGGGACCGGTTCGGTGTCACCGACGCCCTCCACGTGCTCGGCCGGATCGCCCTGATCGAAGGGGACCTGGCCACGGCCTCCTCCTGTTATCTGGAGGCCCTGGAGAACGACGAGCTCGTGGGGAACCGGACCGGCATGGGGATCGTCCTGGACAACCTCGCGGCCCAGGCCGGTGCCGAGGGCCGGCACCTGCCGGCGGTCCGCCTGGCCGGGGCCTCGCAGGCCATCAAGGAGGCGGCCGGGGGCCACGCACCGCCACCCTTCATCGACCTGCCCGATCCTCGGGATGCCGCGCGTGAGGCCCTCGGTGACGCGCTGGTGAAGGCAGCGTGGGAGGAGGGCCAGGCGATGACTCTCGAGCAGGCCCTGGCCTACGCCAGGAGCGACGCGTGACCGATCTCCCCACCGGGACGGTCACGTTCCTGTTCACCGATATCGAGAGCTCCACCCGACTCCTCCAGGACCTCGGCGAGCGCTGGCCGGGGATCGTCGAGGAGCACAACCGTGTGATGAGGGAGGCGATCCGCCAGGCCGAGGGTGTGGACGTTCGGACGGAGGGTGACGCTGTCTTCGCGGTATTCCAGAGCGCCCCCTCCGCTGTTTCCGCCGCGGTGGCCGCGCAGCGAGCCATGGCCAGCGCGACGTGGGCCAAGGAGCTCCGGGTCCGGATGGGGCTCCACACGGGGGAGGGTGTAAGAGGTGGGGGCGACTATGTCGGTCTGGATGTCCACCGGGCCGCGCGGATTGCCGCGGCCGCCCACGGTGGCCAGGTGCTGCTGTCTGCGGTAACCCGATGGCTCGTCGAGGAGGCCCTTCCCGGAGAGGTGAGCATCCGGGCGTTGGGCCGACACCGACTCAAAGACCTGCCCCAACCAGAGGAGCTCCACCAGCTTGTCATCGACGGCTTGCCGTCGGAATTCCCTCCACCGCACACACTCGAGGTCCCCGTGAATCTCCCGGCGCCGCTGACCGCCTTCGTCGGCCGGGAGGCCGAGCTGGGCCGGCTGAAGGATCTGCTGGCCGAGGCTCGCCTCCTCACGTTGACCGGACCGGGCGGATCCGGCAAGACCCGCCTGGCGATCGAGGCGGCCGGGGGCCTCCTCGACTCCTTCGCGGATGGGACTTTCTTCGTGGACCTAGCCCCGATTCGGGAACCCGAGCTAGTGCCTTCGACGATCGCCCAGACGCTCGGTGTTCGTGAGGAGGCCACCCGACCGATCCTTGAGCCGTTGAAGGAAGCGCTCCACGACCAGGAGCTTCTCCTGATCCTCGACAACTTCGAGCAGCTGCTCGACGGTGCGGCGCTCGTCACCGAGCTGGTGGCCGCCGCCCCCCGGCTCCGAGTCATGGTGACCAGCCGGGCGCCCCTCCACTTGAGCGGTGAGCAGGAGTTCCCCGTGCTCCCGATGGCCATACCCGCGTCGGACCTGGCTCCGGCCCGGCTCTCCGAGTACGAGGCCGTGGAACTGTTCGTCGAGCGAGCCCGGGCCATCGACCCCTCGTTCACTCTGAACGAGGAGAACGGGCCGGCCGTCGCCGAGATCTGCCGCCGCCTCGAGGGCCTGCCGCTGGCGATCGAGCTGGCCGCCTCCCGCATCAGGCTCCTACCGCCGGAAGCATTGGCGGAACGGCTGGAGCGCCGCCTTTCCCTGCTAACGGGAGGGGCTCGCGATGCTCCGGCTCGCCAGCGGACGCTTCGCCAGACGATAGCCTGGAGCCACGACCTTCTCGACGAGGAGGAGCGGGCGCTCTTCCGCCGTCTGTCGGTCTTCGCCGGTGGTTGGACCCTCGAGGCGGCCGAGGCAGTTGGCGGGCAGGACCTGGCTTCGGAGACCATGGACGTTCTCGGCTCGCTTGTAGACAGGAGCCTGGCTCGGCGGGAAGGGCCCCGGTTCCGCATGCTGGAGACGATCCGGGAGTTCGGGATCGACGCCCTCGATCGGTCCGGCGAAACGGACGCGGTGCGTCGTCGGCACGCGGAGCACTTCCTCGCCGTGGCCGAGGCGGCGGAGCCGGAGCTGACCCGCCGGGACCCCGGCCTCCTGGACACGCTCGAGATGGAGCATGACAACATCCGAGCGGCTCTTCGGTGGTCGATCGAGACCGATGAGGCCGAGCCGGGGATGCGCATGGCCGGAGCGCTGTGGCGGTTCTGGCAGATGCGAGACCACATGGCGGAAGGTCGTCGCTGGACCGACGAGGTCCTGGAACTACCGTCGGCCGCGGCGCCAAGCGCCGCTCGAGCCAGGGCCTTGCTCGCTGCAGGCAGTCTGAACTATTACCTGCGGGACACCGGATCCGTTCGCGGCCTCTATGAGGAAAGCCTGAAGATCTCGCGGACGATCGGGGACAGGCGCGGCGAGGCAGAGGGCATGTACAACCTGGGGTTCGGATGCATGCTTGCCGGTGACTTCCCTGCCGCGAAGGAGTTCGAGCTCCGAGCCGAGGAGGCCTTCCGTGAACTCGGTGACCACGTTCGCCTGGCCCACGTGTACATCGCCCAGGCGATGGTCGCGGGCTCCGAAGGGGATTTCGAGGCGGAGAGGAGGTTCCTGCGCCGGGCTCGGACCACGTTCGAGGAGCTGGGCGATCTCTGGGCGCTGGGCGTGATCACCGGTCAAATGGGGGCCGTCGCCATCAGAGCCGGCGACCAGGCCGCGGCTCGAGCCGCCACGTTGGAGTCTCTGGGGATCGCGGAGCGGCTGGGCAACAGCCTCGGCATCGCGGTCGGGCTGGAAGGGCTCGGGGTGGTCGCCATCCTGGAAGGCCAGACCGAGGCCGGGCTCCGGCTGGCCGGCGCCGCCGCTCGGGTCAAGGAGGAGCTAGGGGGGGAGCCGCCCCCGGAGCTCCTCGGCATGGACGACCCTCGCGAGCTGTCGAAGAATTTCTTGGCGGAAGAGCAGATCACCGCGCTGTGGGATGAGGGACGAGCCATGACCCTGGACCAGGCACTGGCGCTGGCCCGGCTGGAGCCGCAGCGCTGAGCCTCCAAAGCGTGCTCCGGATCCGGCCCGGGGAGGGCCGCATCGCCGGCAGGCTGCTGGCGATGATGTTCACCGCGCTGGCAGGAGCGGCCATCGGCGCGAACGCGGTGGAGTCGCTGCTGTTCTCCCGTTACGGGCCGCACGTCCTTCCGTATCTGTACGTGATCCTCGGCGTGGTGACCTTCGGGGCCATGATGGCCATGAGCGCCCTGCTGGGGCGGCCCGACCCGACTCGACGCCTGGCCGCGGCTGTCCTGGGCCTGGCGGGGGGGCTGGTCACGGCCAGGGGCATCCTCTTCCTCGGCTTCCACTGGTTCTACCCGGTGCTGTGGGTGGTGATGATGATCGTCTGGACCACCCAGGTCATGGCCTGTTGGGCGGTGGCCGGGGCGGTCAACGACACCCGGCAAGCCAAGAGGCTGTTCCCCCTGTACGGCTCGGGCCTGATCGTCGGGGGGGTCGTCGGCGGACTGGCCACCGGGCCGCTGGCGGCGTGGCTGGGGGCGGACAATCTCCTCCTCGTCTGGGCCGGAGCCCTGGTGGCGACCTTCGCGTTGATCCGGTCGGTCAGCGCCCCCGGCCGGGTGGTCCGCCGGCAACGCCGTCGGGGGCGCGGACGCGGCCTGCTCCGCGAGATGGCCGAGGGGTTCCGGCGAACCCGGGAGACGACCTTGCTTCGGTGGATGTCCGTGTCCCTGATCCTCTTCGCGCTCCTGTACTTCACGCTGGCCCTGCGGTTCGCGGAGACCGCAACGACCCGCTTCCCTCGCACCGAGGACCTGGCCGGGTTCCTGGGCCTTTTCATGGGCCTCTCAAACGGCGCGGCGCTCCTGGTGTCGCTGGTAGTGGCCAACCGGCTTTTCGCGCGATTCGGGGTGCCGGCCATGGTCTTGGCTCTAGCGGTCATCTACCTCGTGGGGTTCACCGTCCTGGCAGTCACCTCGGGCTTCGCCGCCCTCGTCGCCTTCCGGTTCATACAGATGGTCTGGGTGAACGGGGTGTGGGCCACCGGGTGGCAGGCCCTGTTCAACGTTGTGCCGGCGGATAGCCGGGCCCGGGTCCGGAGCTTCATGGATGGCGGGCCTCTCCAGGCGGGCATAGTTCTGTCCGGGTTGCTGCTGATCTTGGCCGAGCGGGTCCTCGGTCCTCGGGAGCTCCACATCGCCGGGGTCGCCGCCGCCATCCTCGCCGTGTGGGCGATGTGGCGGGCCCGCGCCGCGTACTCGGGCGCACTGGTGGAGGCGCTCCGGGTCGGCAACCCCGACGTGTTCCGGTCGGAGGAGGAGCCGTTCGGCGGGATGCAGCGGGACGCCGAGGCGCAGACGGCGGTGATGGCGGGAGCTTCCGACCCCGACCCGATCGTTCGCCGGGTCTCGGTGGAGATCCTCGCCGAGCTGGAGGCCCCCGGTGCCGTGGAGGCGCTGCTGGGTGCGCTGGCCGACACCGATCCCGAGGTTCGGGCCGCGGCGCTCCGGGGGCTGGCCGGCGCCGGGGATCCCTCCGTGGCCCCAAGCATCGCCCTGCTGCTCCAGGACGCCGAGCCGCCGGTCCGCAGCGGGGCGGTGGCCGCGCTCGTGTCGGTCCTCTCGGAGGGAGGGGACATCGAGGCGGTCCTCCTGCCCCTCCTGTCCGACCCCGATCCCGAGGTCCGGGCCACGGCCGCGGGTGCCCTGGTGCGTGCCTCCGACGGCCGGGGCCGCCGGGCGTTGCTGGACATGTCCGGCTCCCCCTCGCCCGAATGGCGCCGCGTGGCCCTCCTCCGACTCGCGGAGGCGGGCCTCGAAGCGGAGCTGGTCGTGGCCGGGCTCTCCGACCCCGACCCCTCGGTCCGACGGGATGCGGCCTCCGCTGTGGCCATGCTGGCGTCCGATCGTTCGGTGGATCCGCTGATCGAGGCCCTCGGCGATCACGATCCGGGGGTTCGCGAGGCCGCGTCGGGCGCCCTGGTCCGCCTGGGGCCCGCGGTGACCGGACGTGTCGTGGAGGCTCTGTCGCGCCCGGACCTCGAGGCGGCTGCGCTCTCGACCCTCAGCAGGCTGCCGACGACAGAACCCGATGTCTTCCGCGCCTACGCGCGGGAACAGGTCACGCAGGCGAAGCGGTACCACGAGCTGTGGCGCCGTGTGCGAGGGGATGCAGACCAGCGTCTGGCTCTGCTGGCCGGTTCGGTTCGTGACCGAGCCCTCGGGCACGCCATCAACGCCGTCCGGGCCATCAGCCCTCTCGGCGATCGGGCGGCCATGGAGCTCGCCGTGGAGAATCTCCAGAGCCACGACGCCCAGCAGCGAGCCAATGCGCTGGAGACGCTGGAGGCGGTGGGGGAGCCCGAGCTGGTCCGGCCTCTCCTGGCGGTGTGGGAGGGCCACGCGGAGCCCCGGAGCGATGGTCGGTCGGTGATCGTCGAGCTGCTGGGCGACGAGGATCCGTGGCTGCGTGCATGCGCGGTCTTCGCAGCCGCGACCATCGCCGACGGCCGGCTGGGCCCCACTCTCGAGGAGATGGCCCGGTCAGACGGGGAACAACTGGTGCGCGAGGTCGCGGCCTCGACGATCGCAGAGGGAGAGAGAAAAGTGGAGACACTCTCGACGCTGTCGACGATGGAAAGGGTGCTGTTCCTGCGGAAGGTCCGGCTGTTCTCGGACCTCCCGCCGCCCGACCTGAAGCAGATCGCCGAGATCGCTACGGAGCACGTCTATGCCGACGGCGGGGTCATCGCGGAGCAGGGAGAGGCCGGAGACGAGATGCACATCGTGGTCTCGGGAGAGATCCGGGTCATGCTGGCCCGTGACGGGCGGGCGGACGAGGAGGTTGCCCGGCGAGCACCCGGTGACTACGTGGGGGAGATGGCGATCATCAGCGAGGAGCCTCGGATGGCGTCCCTGGTCGGCTCGGGTGAGGTCCGCACCATGGGGATCGATCGCCGGCGGTTCGAACGGATCCTCCGAGACCGCCCCGAGACCAGCCTGGCCGTGATGCGGGTGCTCTGCGAGAGGCTGAAGGAGTCACACGCTCACCAGCCCATCGAGGCTCGGATATGAGCGAACGGGTTGTCCTGGTGTACTCGCCGGAGCTCGTCGAGTACGACCACGGGCCCGAGCATCCACTCCGGCCAGTACGGGTGAGGCTCACCCGGGAGCTGATCGCCGCGTACGGATTGCTGGACGGTGTCGGGGAGGTCCCCGCCAGGATCGCCTCCGACCAGGAGCTCCGACTGGTCCACACCGACCCCTATATCGACGCGGTGAAGAGGGCCGGTGAGGGGGAGCGGGGCGACTGGTGGCGCTTCGGGTTCGGCCCCGGCGACAACCCGATCTTCCCCAGGATGCACGAAGCGTCGGCCCGGGTGGCTGGCGCCTCGATAGAGGCGGCCAGGGCGGTCCTGGACGGAGACGCCGACCACGCCTTCAATCCCGCCGGGGGGCTGCACCACGCAATGCCGGAGCGAGCATCGGGGTTCTGCGTGTACGACGACCCGGCCGTGGCCATGGCCTGGATGCTCGAGCACGGAGCCGAGCGGATCGCCTACGTCGACCTGGACGTCCACCACGGCGACGGTCCCCAGGCGATCTTCTACGACGACCCCCGGGTCCTGACGATCTCGATCCACGAGTCCGGCCGGTACCTGTTCCCGGGCACCGGCTTCACGGACGAGCGCGGCGCCGGCGATGCCGAGGGTACCGCCCTCAACGTTCCCCTTCCCCCGTACACCTCGGACGAGTCGTGGTTCCGGGCTGTGCGTGAGGTGGTCCTCCCTCGGGTTCGGGAGTGGGGTCCCGATGTGCTGGTGACCCAGCTCGGTTGCGACACCCACCACACGGATCCACTGGCTCACCTGGCGCTGTCAACCCTGGCCTACCGGGAGGCCGCCCCGATGCTTCACGATCTGGCTCACCACTCTGCCGGCGGCCGGTGGCTGGCCACCGGGGG
Organism: Actinomycetota bacterium; assembly: GCA_046726855.1. Lineage (GTDB taxonomy): Bacteria > Actinomycetota > UBA4738 > UBA4738 > CALAEC01 > JBKPBL01. The sequence goes on from JBKPBL010000046.1 coordinate 18,977, forward strand.
TGGTGGATATCAGTGGGCCAGGGTGGTCCCTCGAGCGTGGACGATCTACTTCGCCGAGATGGCGGGGCACCAGATCCCCGACGCGATCCCTCGCTCCTGGCTGGAGCTGGCCGAGATTGTGGCCGGCGTCCCGGTCCCGGAAACCCTATCCGAGGCCAGCCCGCCGGCTCGAGACGACTCGACCGAGGTCTCGGCGGTGATCAAGGAGGCCATCGGGTGAGGGCCACTAAGCTGGTCTGCACCCTGGGCCCGGCCAGTGAGGCGCGGGTGGCCGAGCTGGTGGCCGCGGGCATGGACGTGGCCCGCATCAACTGCTCGCATGGCACATCCGCACAGCACGACCGCCTGGTCCGCGCGGTCCGCGACGCCGCCAGAGAAGCGGGAAAAGAGGTCGGCGTGATGGCCGACCTCTCGGGGCCGAAGGTCCGCCTCGGCGAGTTGCTGGACGGCCAGGTGCGGCTCGAGGCCGGCTCGCGGTTCGTCCTTAGGGGCGACGACGTTGGAGGGCCGGGTGATGGCTCTGGCTCGTCGACCAGTTACCCGGGACTGGTCGCCGACCTCGAGCCGGGAGACCGGGTCCTGCTCTCGGACGGCCAGGTCGAGCTCAGGGTTGTGGAGAGGACCGAGGCGGGGCTGGCGACCGAGGTGATCCGAGCGGGCCTGGTTCGGTCCCGGGCAGGGGTCAACGTCCCCTCCGAACGCCTGGGGCTCCCGGCGATCACGGAGAAGGACAAGCGCGATCTGGACTGGGCGCTGGACGCCGGGGTGGACATGGTGGCCCAGTCGTTCGTTCGGCGCGCTGTGGACGTCCGGGCGCTCCGGTCGCTGTGCGGGGAGATCGCCCCGGTGGTCGTGGCAAAGATCGAGACCAGGGCCGCGGTGGAGGACGCCCGGCAGGTGATCGAGGACGCCGACGCCGTGATGGTCGCCCGGGGCGATCTCGGCGTGGAGACCGCGCTGGAGGAGATCCCGGTGATCCAGAAGACCCTGGTGTCCCTGGCAAATCGCTCGGCCAAGCCGGTCCTGATCGCCACTCAGATGCTGGAGTCGATGACCAGCTCGCCCCAGCCCACACGCGCGGAGGCGACCGACACGGCCGGCGCCGTGTTCGACGGTGCCGACGCCATCCTCCTGTCGGCCGAGACTGCTATCGGGAGCTACCCGGTGGAGGCGGCCCGGACTGCGGCCAGGATCCTCCACGTGGCCGAGGACCGTGGGAGGAAGTTCCTGCCCAAGGGGAGGGAACCCGACCCCCTTGATCTCGAGGAGCTTCCCTTGGCCAGAGCGGCGGCCTTCCTGGCGGCTCGTGAGAGGGCCGTGGCCGTGGTCTGCTTCACGCGCTCGGGGCTCACGGCCAGGCTCGTCTCGGCGGCCCGGCCCGGCGTCACGATCTTCGCGTTCTCGCCCGACCTAGCGGCTCGGGGGCGACTGACGCTGTTCCATGGGGTGGTGCCGTTGCCGATCGATCTCCCCGAAGACACCGATATCATGATCGACTCGATGGACCGAGGGTTGCGGGACGCAGGCCTGGCAGGGAAGGGGGAGCGCGTGGTCATGGTGGCCTCCTCACCGGCCGGGCGGACCCATGCCAACATGCTCAAGGTGCACGAGGTGGGTGCGGGGCCGTAACCTGGGCACCACCGATGGAGGTCGAACTGGCATGAGCACCGCCGAGATCCAGAGGGTCGAGTGGAGGGGACGCACGGGGCCCTTCACGCTCGAGCTTACGGGTGACGTCTTCGCGCCGACCCACGTGAGCAGGGTCCTGGCCGAGACCCTGGACATCCGAGCGGAGGACACGGTCATCGACGTGGGCTCCGGGAGCGGCGTGCTCAGCTTCGTCGCCGCTCGCCTGGGGGCCCTCCGGGTGTTTGGATGCGACATATCCGAGCAGGCCGTCCGCGTGGCCCGGGACAACGCCCGCAGGCTGGGGCTGGCCGATCGGACCGAGTTCCGCTCCGGCGACCTGTTCGATCCGGTCCGCGGCATTTCGGCCGACGTGGTGATCGGCGACGTGGCCGGGATCCCGGACGAGATCGCCGCGGTCTCCGGCTGGTACCCGGGCGGACACGCCGGGGGCCCCACAGGCGCCGAGGTCCCGGTGGCCATGCTCGAGTCGATGGGCGACTGCCTCAAGCCGGGGGGCCGCCTGTACCTGCCCACGGCCACCATCCAGGACGAGGAACGGGTCATCGAGGCGGCCCGCCGGGTGTTCGGCGCGGGAAACCTGGAGGAAGTGGCCGAGCGGGAGTTCCCGCTTCCGGCCCTGGTGGCCGGCTCGCGGGCCCTGGCCCGGATGATGGCCGAGGGGTGGCTCCGCCTCCGCCAGAAGGGAAGCAGGCTGCTGTGGCGGATGCAGGTCTGGCGCTGCCAGCGCGGCTAGCTCGGGCCCGCTAAGCGGGAGGAGCGGCCTCGGTCCGAGCCCGTCCCCCGACCAGGCGGGCCATGGCGGCTCGATAGAGCGGAGGGGCCAGCACCCGGAGGGCCTGGAGAGACCCCAGCCACCGGGGGACCGACACCTCGGGTCCCCGTCGTTTCCTGATCACGTCGACGATGACCCGGGCCACCCGCTCGGGCCGCATGATGAGGTTCCGGGCCAGTGGGTCTCGCTTCAGCTCGGTCATGGGGAACCCCTCGGTCCCCACCAGCCCGGGATTGATCGAAGTGACCATGACCCCCGACTCCTTCAGCTCGTAGTAGAG
>JBKPBL010000047.1:0-3062 GCA_046726855.1 Actinomycetota bacterium
GGAACCCCATCCGCCCGACCGCCTTCCTGTCGGCACCGACGAAGATCACGTCGCCCAGGTAATCCATGGCATGGGCGCCCCAGTACCACATGTAGAACGGATGGACGCCGTGATAGGCGTTCGAGTGGCGGTACAGGTGGACGTACCAGGGGTCGGTGGCGTACTGCTCCTCGAACTTCGACTCGATCGCCGCGGGGTCGGTGGTCTCCGACAGTACCTCCTCGAAGAAGTCGACGTACGAGGGATGGTGGACCTGATGGAACTCCCAGGGGACCGGGTGGAACAGGATCATGGCTCCTCCCGGCCGGACCAGGGGCCGGCCCCGGTACAGGTTGAAGAAGTACCCCAGGCCCAGGCACTGCACCAGGATGGGATTCATGATCGAGTTGACGTTGTACGGCGAGATGTACGGCAGCCCCACGACCAGGATGTCGGACTGACCGTCGACCTCCACGAGCTGCTGGCGGTGCATGCTGGCAAGGGTGCGCTCGTGGACGGCCTCGGTCTCCCCTGCGTTGACTCCGGTGACCCCGTAGTCGGCCACGATCCGCCGGAACACCTCGTGCCGGAGCCGGGACGGAGCCATGTCGTTGGCCCGCTTGGCCCCCAGGTAGGCGGCCTGGTCGGCCACCGACCACTCCCACTCCCTCCGATTGAGGAAGCCCAGGCGCCGGGGGAACGGGTCGTTGTTCAGCGTGGTCTCCACGGTGAAGATCCGAAGGTGCTCGGCCAGCAACCGGCCCATCCGCGTGGCGGAGTCGTGCAGGGCCGAATGTGAGGGATCCATGTAGGACCGAGAATTCAGCATGGTATGGACGTTGTGGTGGTGGCGGAGGCTCCTGTAGCCGGCCAACCCGACAGGCACCGACTTGTGCCCACCGTCCATGGCCACCAGGTTGATGTTCACGTAGACCAGGAGGTCGGACTCCGCGGCCCGGCGACTGATCTCGACGTCCTCGCCCCTCTCCGTCCGGCCGATGTACGACAGGCCCTCGGGCTCCTCGGCGTCGAAGTTCCGCAGGGCCTCCGGCCAGAACGATCGGAACACCCGCTCCCCCACCACCCGCTTGATCTCGACGGCGGTCATCCGCCGGTGCAGCGAGTTGGCAACCAGCAGCTCGACGTCCTCCACGCCTCGGCTCGCGGCCACCTCGAGGATCTCCTCGATCACCCGCTGGCGGATGTCGGGGGTGCGCATCGGGGGAAGGGGCAGCGAGATGTCGTCGAAGGCGATGGTCAGCCGCATCCCCGGCCGGAGGAGCTGCGGGAGCGGCTCGGAGTTAAGGGGGTCCAGCAGGGCGCGGCGGATCGATCCCGCCAGGTCCCGGACCGGGGGCAGGGAGTCGGGTGGGTACACCACACGGGTGCCCAGGGGGAACTTCTGGACGCCGAATCCCTCCCCCCGGTGAACCAGGAGCGGAGGCGTCCGCTCGTCAACCTCCAGCACGAAGCCGGGCCGGCTCAACTCACCCCTCCTGTGGCTGGAACGCCACCTTCATGGTTCCCAGTCCGCCGGCGGACAGCGCATGGTCGATGGCCTCTCTCCACCGGTCCAGCGGATACGCCACCGTGGCCGAGGCGTCCAGCTCGAGCTCCGATGCAAGCTCGATCGCCAGGTCCATGGCCGGGCGCCGGTCCCCGTTCACGGTCTCGGTCCCACTGGCGTACGCCCCCAGCACCTCAAGCTCACGGAACCATACCGGGGACAGGTCGGCGCCGCCCTCCGGCATCCCGGCCAGCACCACCCGCCCCCCCGCTCGCGTGGTCCGGAGGGCCAGGTCGAGGGAGGCCCGGGTCCCGACGCAGTCGATGGCCCCGTCGACGCCCCCGAGGAGGAACGGCGCCCCGCGCTCCGGCCTCACGCGGAAGGCCCGGAGCGAGCGTCGCAGGGCGGTCACGGCTCCAGCCGGCGCCACCACCTCGCTGGCCCCGAACCGCCGAGCCAGCTCTCGCTGGGCGGCGTGCTTGGCCACCACGGTGATCCGGCCGGCCTCGGTGAACTCTCTTAGGGCCAGTAGCACCAGGAGGCCGACGGTTCCGGCCCCCATGACCATGACGGTGTCCCCCGGCTCCGGGCGGCACCGAAGGGAGGCGTGGATGGCGCAGGCCATCGGCTCCACCAGCACGGCCTGTTGATCGGTCATCCTGTCGGGGACCGAGTGGACCTGGGAACGGTGGGCCACCAGCATCCCGCTCCAGCCCCCACCGGTGTCCGCGCAGTAACCGGTCTGGAGGCCCGCGGCCACGTGCCCCACCGTGATCCGGTCGCACCGGTCGACCGAGCCGGCCGCGCACGCCGCGCAGAGCGGAAGGCCCCGGGCCTCGCACCCCAGGACGGGGTTCAGCACAACCCGGGTCCCCTTCGGGAGCGCGTCCAGATCCTCGGCGAGATCTCCCACCACCTCGTGCCCCGGCACGAACGGCATCGAGACCAGAGGGGAGAAGTAGAACGACGAGCGCCCCGAGATCGTGGCCAGGTCCGATCCGCACACGCCCGAGAGCCGGGGCCGGACCCGGGCCCACCCCTCGGCGGGCGGCTGGGGTGGATCCCGGTTCACCAGCCGGAGCGGGGCCAGGGGGCCGGCGACGAGACCCGGGAGCCGCTGGCCCATGGCCCGGGCCGCCAGGTACCGGGGAGCGGAGCGGAACAGCTCCAGGGCGACGGTCACGAGGCCCTCCCGGGGACCAGAACCTTTGGTGTCCCGCGTGAGTGATGCCACTCCTCTACAGGCCACCGCTTCCGCCGGGCGTGCCGGAACAGGGCCACGTCCGGGTTGACCGCTACCGGGTTCCCCACAGCACGCAGGAGCGGCAGGTCCGAATGGCTGTCCGCGTATGCGTACGAGGCGGCCAGGTCGGCGCCTCCCTCGTCGGCGTACCGGCGGAGCCACGATGCCCGGGCCTCGCCGACGAGTGGTGGGCGTTCCAGGAATCCGGTGTACCTGCCGTTCCGGACGGAGAGCCTGGTTGCCACGATCTCGTCGAACAGGGGAGCCAGGGGTTCAACCAGGGCGTCCACGGCGCCGGTGATCAACACGGTCCGGTGCCCGGCGGCCCGGTGC
>JBKPBL010000048.1:0-13505 GCA_046726855.1 Actinomycetota bacterium
GGGGCGTTCCCGCGGACGCACAAGGTCGTGGGCCACTACATGCGCTCGCCCAGCGGCGAGATCGTCTCTCCGTGGAAGGACGGCCCCGGGCTGCTGCCGCTCCAGACGTTCGCCGACGCGTACGACAAGGAGATGGGGAACCGTCCCCTGGTGGGGCTCTCGGGAACCGTACCGATCCAGCTGGGGATGATGAGCCACGGCGCGTTCACCGACGGTGGCGACAAGGACCTGGCCATCCTCCGGGTCCCCGGACAGGCTGAGACCCTCGGCGCCGAGGGGAACGCCTGGAACCTCCCTCAGGACTACGACCAGTGGTACGACATCCCGCCGTACGTCAACGACTTCCCGGGGCTGCCGTCGTACTTCGACGACGTGAACCTCGACGCCGGCGACGGCCGGCGGGACGGCCAATGGCACGGGCACGCCTACGAGGAGTCCGAAGAGCTGCTCGACGGCTTCCACACCCCAGCACGGGTTCCCCTCCAGACCCGGGTGATCGAGGAGTTCGTGGCCCGGGAGGGGTTCGGTGACGACGAGGTCCCCGACCTTCTGTACATCAACTACAAGCTGATCGACGCGCTCGGGCACATCTATGGCGCGCAGGGTCTCGAGATGCGCGACGCAGTGGCCACTCAGGATCAGTACCTCCGCTCGTTCATCGACTTCCTGAACCAAGAGGTGGGAGAAGAGCGGTGGGTGCTGCTGCTCACCGCCGACCACGGGTCGCTAGAGAGCGCCGAGACCACCGGGGCGTTCCAGATCTCGGCCGAGCGGCTCCACGGAGGGATCCAGGAAGAGTTCGACACCGACGGCGACGACGTGCCGGTCGTGGATCAGGTGAAGCAGACGGAGATCTTCATCAACGTCGAGGAGCTCGAGGAGCAGAGCTCAACGCTGGACGACGTGGCCAGGTTCGTGATGACCCTGCGCCAGGAGGATCTGCCGATCCCGGGCCTGGCGATCCCCGACCGGGGGGCCAAGGTTTTCCAGGCCGCCTTCCCGTCCTCGGTCCTCGACGCCCTCCCGTGCCTCTCCGCGGGAGCAGAGACCTAGCCTGCTTCGGCCAGATCCCTTTCAGTCCCAGACGCGTTCGAGGTACCAGGCGCCGCCGCGACGGTCGTGGTACAGGTCGAACACGGCGCCGCCGCGGGCCTCGATCCGCCAGTACTCCCGGTCGCGGCCGTCCTCCCACCACCGGCCCTCGATACGCCACCGGCCTATCACGTCGGCCACGTCCCACCGCCGGGCGTGCCACCTGAACGAGGCCGGCATCCCCGCGTCCCGCTCGACCTGGACCTCCTGGTTGTACCGCTTGGACACGGATCACAGGCCTCCTCGAACGTATGTTCGATGGACCCATAACGCTACTCCTTGGGGAAGCGAACTGTCAAGACGGTCCCTGCTTGCCGATAGACTTGCGCGACCGTGAAGCCTCTTGTTGACTAGCCCGGCCGTGAGGACCCCCTTCCTCTTCGCCGCTCTCTTCGCTGTGCTCGCTTCAGCCTGCTCTCAAGACGGAGTCGCCAGCCCCCAGGACAGCCCTTCAGCCGAGAAGGAGCTCATGCCTACCGAGACCCCGCCGCCCGTTGAGGTGTCCCGGTTCGCCATCCGGGCGGCCTGCGCGCTCCCCCGCAAGGAGCTGGCCCGGGTGTGGGCGGGTTTCAACCCCGAGCGCTCCGGCGAGATCCAGTACATCCCCGAGGCTCCGAACTTCATCGGCAACTGGCAGTCCCATTCCGGCCCCTGGCCGTACCTCCAGGACATCCCCATGTTCCTGTACGGCCCTGCCCACGTTCCCGCGGTGGGCGAGGTGGCGCGACCGGTGACCATGGCCGACCTGGCACCCACGCTGGCCGAGCACCTCGGCTTCGACGGGCTGGACGCCGACGGCGGCCCGATGACAGAGGCCATCGAGCCGGGCGCCGACCCACCCAGGCTCATCCTCACGGTGGTCTGGGACGGCGGGGGCGACAACGTCCTCGAGGAGTATCCGGACGCGTGGCCCGGCGTCCGTAGCCTGATCCACGACGGCGCGTGGTTCGAGAACGCCACCGTGGGCTCGTCCCCCAGCGTCACTCCGGCGATCCACACCACGCTGGGCACCGGCGTGTACCCGCGGCGGCACGGCCTCATGGACCTCCTGTTTGAGGCGGAGGGCCAGCTGGTCTCGGCCAAGGAGGTCCCCGCTTACATCCTGGTCCCCACCCTGGCCGACGAGTACGACCTGGCCATGGGCAACGACCCGCTGATCGCCTCGCTGTCCGAGCAGAAGATGCTGGGGATGATCGGGCACGGCTCGTACCTCGACGGCGCCGACAAGGACTTCCTGATCCCGCCCAAAGGCAGCACCTGGGCCCTGGAGGGCGCGAACGCCCCGTACTTCACGCTCCCCGACTACGCCAACGACGTGCCGGGGCTCGAGGAGTCGGTTCGGGCCATCGACCTGGAGGACGGCCGCCTCGACGACACGTGGATGGGAGAGGCGATCCTGGCCAACCCGCCCGATATCACATTCACCCCGGCCTTCGCCGAGCACCAGACCCGGGTGCTCGAGGAGATCATCCGTCGCGAGGGGTTCGGCGAGGACGACGTCCCCGACCTCTTCTTCGTGAACTACAAGCAGATCGACAAGACCGGCCACCGGTGGGGGTTCCCCAGCCCCCAGATGGAGGCCAACGTCCGGGCCAGCGACGAGGCCTTCATGGATCTGGTCGACATGCTGGACCGCCTGGTCGGAGAGGGTCAGTGGGTGATGGCCCTCACCGCCGACCATGGGGTCACGCCGCTGGCCGAGACCACCGGGGCGTTCATCATCGACAACGTCCAGCTCGAGGAGGACCTCATCGCCGAGTTCGACCCGGACGGGGACGACCGCAGCGTTATCCGGAAGGTGCGGGTCACCCAGGCATGGCTCGATACGGCCGAGCTCGAGGAGAACGGCCACACGCTCGACGATGTGTCACGGTTCCTCATGGACTACACCAAGGGCGACAACGCCGCCGACCCTTCGCTCGTGTCGCCGGATCAGGCCGGCGACCGAGTGTTCGCCTCGGCGTTCCCCGGCCGGACCTTGGAGAGCCCCGATCTGCGCTGCCTGCCGGAGTCGTTGACTTCATGAGGATCTGGATGCTTCTCGTGGTGACGGCCCTGGTGGTGACGGCGTGCTCGCAGGGCGGTGCCAGCCCCGGGAACGACCCGGGCCCCTCCGCCGGCGAGCCTGCTCCCACAGACGAACCGGGCACCGCCGTGGACGTTTCCCAGAAGTCGATCCGCTCGGCATGCTCCCTGCCGAAGAAGGAGATGATCCGGGTGTGGACCGGCTACAACCCGGAGCGGTCCGGGGACATCCAGTACATCCCCCGGGAGCCCAACTATGTGGGGAACTGGCAATCGCACTCCGGGCCGTGGGCGTACCTCCAGCAGATCCCGATGTTCTTCTACGGCCCGGGCCACGTCCCAGAGGTTGGAAGGGTCAGCCGCCCGGTAACCATGGCCGACCTGGCCCCCACCCTGGCGCAGTTCCTGGGCTTCGAGTTCAACGCCCCCGACGGGGAGCCCCTGACCGAGGCGGTGATCCCCGACGCGGACCCGCCCAAGCTGATCCTCACGATGGTCTGGGACGGCGGAGGGATCGACGTCCTGGACACCTACCCGACCTCGTGGTCGGGAGTGGAGCGCCTCATCCCGAAGGGCGTTTGGTTCGAGAACGCCACTGTCGGCTCGTCGCCGAGCGTGACCCCGGCCATCCACACCACCCTGGGCACCGGCGCGATTCCCCGTAGGCACGGGATCATGGATCTTATATTCCGGGTCGAGGACAAGCTGACATCCACCCGAGCCCGGGTCCAGGACTACCTCCTGGTGCCCACCCTGGCGGATCTCTACGACCTGGACCGAGCCAACAACGCCGTCGTCGGCACGGTCTCTCCCGGAGGGACCCAGGGGATGATCGGGCAGGGTGCCGGCCTGGACGGTGGAGACCGGGACGTGGCCATCTTCAGCCAGCAAGGGCACTGGGAGTCTGGCGGTGATGCCTACGAGTACCCGGGCTACGCGGTGGACGAAGCGGCCCTGGAGGAGGCCCGGCGTCGCCTCGACCTCGCCGACGGGAAGGCCGACGGCTTGTGGCTCGGACAAGAGCTTCCAGACGCATCCGGCAACCTGGGCGATACTCCCGCTTTCGCCGAGTACCAAACGGGGATGCTTGAGGACATCATCGACAGCGAGGGCTTCGGCGCTGACAACATCCCCGACCTGTTGTTCACGAACTACAAGCAGATCGACCAGGTGGGCCACGGGTGGGGGTTCCCCACGCCGCAGATGGAGGCCGTGGTCCAGTCCAGCGACAGGGCCTTCATGGACCTGACGGAGATCCTGGATCGCCAGGTGGGCGAGGGAGAGTGGGTGATGGTCCTGACGGCAGACCACGGCGCCACCCCGCTGCCCGAGACCACGGGCGCCTACCCCATCAGCAACTTCGAGCTGGCCGACGACATCGACGCCCGGTTCGACGGCGACGGGGACGATGTCCGGGTGGTCCGCGACGTCCGGCCCACCCAGGGCTGGCTGAACCTCTATGAGCTGGAGCAGAACGGCCACACGGTGGACGAGGTGGCCCGGTTCCTGATGAACTACACCGTCGAGCAGAACACCCCGGAGGGCCGGGCCTTCGCGGCCGACCCCGACCAGGTGGTGTTCTCGGCAGCCTTCCCCGGCCCGGCGCTCGAGCAGTTGCCGTGCCTGCCTGAGACGCTCACGGGCTGAGCGGGGGCAATGGCGAGACAGCCCAGGGTGGAGACGAGGCGGCCGGAGACGGCCCCGAGCCGAGGGTCCTGGGCCGAGCGGGCCGGGTCGCTGGCCACACGGCCGTGGGCCATCCTGGCCGTCGTCGCGGCGATCGTGCTGGCGATCTCGTGGCAGTTCATCACCGATGCGTCCCGAGCGGTCCCCGCCTTCGACACCGCCTACTACCAGTGGCGTGTCGAGTATCTCCTGGAGAACTCGCCGGGTGCCCTGATACAGGTGCGGGGAGCCGAGGGGGCCCTGGCGGGCGGCTACCGGGTGGCCGAGCCGGTCCTGGGAGCCCTGATGCGCACGGTCGGTGGCGTGGCCGCCCCGGTACCCACGATAGTGCTGTCGATCCTGTTCAGGGTGCTGGCCGCGGCGGGGATGGCCGCGTTCGCCTGGAAGCACCGCCGCAACTGGCTGGTGTTCTACCTCTCGCTGCTGACGATCCCGGCCCTGTTCTTCCTCCAGCGGTTCTTCGGCTACATGGACAACTTCATGACCGCGGCTCTCCTGGCCGGCGTGCTCGTCCTGATGGACCGGATGCCCGAGTCGTGGGGGGCCCGGATCGCGGTGACCGCGTTCCTTTTCCTGGCCGGGCTCAGCCACCCGACCACGCTGGTGATCTTCCTGGCGGCCATGGGCGCGGTGGCCGCTTACCGCTTCCTCCGGGAGCGCTCTCTACTGGCCGCCCTCCGATCCGAGGGGCTGATCGTGGCCACCGGCACGGTGGCCGTCATCCTCACCGCGGCGTTCTGGCTCGGTGGGCTATGGGGACCCACGTCGTCGTTCAGCGACGCCGCCGTGCCGCCCCCGGAGACCGTGGACTTCTTCATCAACCGGTCGGTGGGCGTGCTGGAAAGCCTGGAGCCCTTCTCCCCGGTGCTCATCCTGTTCCCTCTGATGGCCGTGGGCTTCGTCTCCCTGATCGTCAAGGTGGTCAGGGACAAGGAGTACTTCGCCGAGGTCACGGTGGCCTGGACCATCCCGCTGCTGGGGATGCTGGGGTTCCTGATCGGGGCGGCGTACCCGTACTTCCGGTTCTTCAACGCGACCCTGTCACCGCTCCTCCTGGCGGCTGTGGGGCTTTCGCTGTTGATCCTGTGGCCGCTTCGGATCGGCCTCCGAGCGGTGCGGGTCCCTGTGGCCGCGGTGGGCATCGCCTTCGTCACGCTGATCCTGGGGGTGTGGTGGCAGCGCGGGCTCGAGTCGTGGAACACCAACAGGACCTGGCTCACGCCGCAGATCCGGGGAACGATGGATGCGGCCAGCGCATACCTCGATACCGAGCCCCGCGGACGGCAGGCCCTCTTCGTGACCGACGCCCAGCCCAATGGGATCGTTCCATACGGTGCGTACAAGGAGCACGCCAACGCGATCAACGCGGGACTCGACGGCGACCAGATCGACGACGTCACGCTGTTCTTCGGGCGGATCGAGGACCTGGAGGCCGGGCGGCCCTCCATCTCCTCGGACCCGCCCTACAACCGCATCTCCGCGGACACCGCCGAGGTGGCCATCCCGCTTATTGAGGAGGAACGCAGCAACCTGGTCGTGTTCGTGCCGGCGGTGTTCAACGAGCACTCCACCAACGCTGAGTTCCTGGCCTCCTGCTTCCCCGACCGGTGCGTCCAGCTCGGCCGGAACGGCCTGGTCGTCCTTCCCGACGTTGGCGGCATCGACCAGCCGGCCGTCGACGCGGCGAACAGGGCCGCCTCGGAGGCCCGGGCCTTCGCCGCTGAACCCCCTGGACCCCTCCAGAACCTGGGGGGCACGCTCCTGGCCGCGCTCCGCCTCGGCCTGTTGCTTCTGCTCCCCGGGTGGCTGTTCTACCGGCGGTTCGGCCGGCGCTCGTGGCCCGAAGGGATCGCCCTGGTCCCGCTGTTCTCGATCGCCTCGGTCACCACGGTGGGGGTTTTCGCCATGGCCGTGCTGCGCTCGCCGTTCACCCCAGTGGTGGGATGGGTCTCGTGGGCCATCGCCGTGGCTCTAGCCCTCTTCGCCCGTCTCCCCGAGGGACTCCGGCGGCGCCGGGACGCCATCTTCGCCGGGCCGGCCCGGCTGATCGACGAGACCTCCGCGCTGTTCCGGAACCGGGACTTCACGTTCCTGATGGGAGCGCAGTGGCTGGCTCAGGCCGCCGACGGGCTCGTCGGGGTGGCCCTGGCCAAGCTGATCACGTTCGGGGGGCAGGCCGGGCTCGACGTGGAGGCGGCCCGGTCGCCCCGGGACGCCCTGGTCATCATCCTGCTGACGTTCCTCCCCTACACCCTGTTCAGCCCGTTCCTGGGGGTGATCATCGATCGGGGGAACCGCCGTCGCCTCCTCATCGGGGCCAACACCATCCGGTTCGTGGTCCTGACCATCATCGTCGTCGTGGGGATCTCGGTGATCGGGGACGCCGCGCTGTACGTCTCCTTCCTGCTGATCCTGGCCGGCACCAGGCTGCTCCTGGCGATCAAGGGGGCCGCCCTCCCGGCCGTCCTCGGGGAGAGGGACCTGATGCAGGGCAACTCGATCTCCCAGGCCGGCAGCGCCATGTTCCAGCTGTTCGGCGCGGGAGCCGCCCTGGTGGCGTCGGGCTTCCTGGGGACCCGGGTGATCCTGATCGGAGGGATCCTCCTGTACGCTCTGGCCACGCTCTCCGCGACGGGAACGGGCGTGCTGGGCTATGCCACCCGGACCACGCCGCTGTCCGAGGAGGTCCGCCGCCTGTTCAGGGACATGCTGGAGGGCTTCCGGGAGGTGGCCCGCCGAGCCGCGGCCGGGCTCGCCCTGCTCTCCTTCCTGACGGTCCGGAGCATGCTCACGCTGACCACGCTGGCCACGGTGTTCGTGTCCCGAGAGCTGATCGAGGCCAAGGGGACTTTGTCCACGGCCATCCCAGCCGCCGTGGGGGCACTGGGGGCCGCGCTGGGGTTCGTCATCGCGCACGTCGTCAGGGACCGGGTCCGCCCGGCCCGGATAGTCTCCGGAGCGCTGATCGTGGGGGCCGCGGGCATGCTGGCGTTCGGCGGGATCATCACGCTCCTGGGGATCTCGCTGATGGCGTTCTCGGTGGGCCTGGCGTTCTTCCTGGGGAAGGTGGGTGTCGACACGATGATGCAGCAGGCCCTGTCCGACCAGTTCCGAGGCCGAGGGTTCAGCCTCCAGGACATCGCCTACAACCTGTCGTGGGTGATCCCCGCGCTGGTGCTGTTTTTCCTGCTGACGGAGGACACGGCTCGCATCCTCCTCATCTCCGCGGGTCTGGTGTTCCTGGTGGTGGCGGTGGTGATCGCCCTTGCCGCCCGCCGGCTCCCGGCTCCTACAGCGGAACGGGCACCGGCGAGGTGAGGTTCCCTTCGGGGTAGGCGCCGGCGCCGAGCCCGGAGGCGTCCTCCTCGGTCAGCGAGGCCAGGTAGCTCGAGGGGATCGCCGCGGCGAAGACCCGCTCCTCCAGCTGCTGCTCCGGGATCGCGGATCGATCGACGTCCCGGGGTAACCCGTCGCCGTATCTGTAGCCGCCCACGAACCGGGCCACCTCGTCAAGGGAGATCCCCTCCCGTTCCATGAGGTCGAGATCGAGGAACAGGCCGGACGGGGTGACCTTCTGGACGATGGGCCGGCGGAAATACTCCTCGACCCTGGTTCCCAGGATGTCGGGGTGCACCCTGAGCCCGCCGGTGGTCTCGGGCTTGGGCGTCTGGCCGTGGTCGGCGGTGAACGCCAGCACCCACTCTCCTCGTCCGACCTCCCGGTCCAGCGCGCTCACCAGCGACCGCAAAACCTGATCCTGGGCTCGGAGGACCTCGGCCTCCTCAGGCGCAACCATGTTCCATAGGTGACCGCCGAAGTCGGTGGGCTTGAGCTCGACGAATAGCAGGTCGGTGAGCCGGTCCTCTCCGAACGGCTCCCGGCGCACCATCTGCAGGAGGGCCGCGCCCTGGTGCTCGACGAACGCCGGGGTGGCCGGCACCACCCTGGGATCGTTCAGGTCGTACCCTCGCCACGAGCCGTCGATGGCGCCGTCCGTGCCGTCCAGCGCGGTGAGCCGGGTCCGCAGGGCGTCGTCGCCCGGCAGGTACCCGGGCAGCTCGTACAGCTCCTCGTTCACGAAAAACTCGCCCAGGCCCGGTTCGTCCTCCCACAGCACGGCGATGTCGCGATCTGCACCCGGAAAACCGCCACCGTGGCTCATCATCCCCAGGTGCCAGGACTCGTAGCCGATCATCCCGACCCACGCCCGGTTGTCGACTCGCTTGTCCCACCCGTCGCCGAGGGTGGGCGTCTTCAGCAGCCGGGGGTCGGCCTCCTCGTCGAAGTACACGTCGCCGACCGATCCGTCGGGGAGGCGAGCGGTGATCTCGGCCATACCGTGAACGCTCGGATACACCCCGGTGCCCAGGTTGGCGTGGATGGCAGAGGTGACCGAGGGAGCCGAGCCGATCGTGGCGTTGGTGAACACCGCGCCGCCCTCCATGAGGCGATGCAGGAAAGGCCACGCGTCCGGCCACTCCTCCAGCAGGTTCCAGCCGCCGCCGTCATACGCCACCATGACCACGGCCCTTGGTGGCCTGCCGTCGAGCTCCTCACGGTCCAGGAGGACCGGATGGAGCGGGCTCCCATCCAGCGACGCGCCCATCATCGTGCCCACCGTTCGGGGGATCGAGGTGACGTCCACCGGGGTCTTGTCCTTCGTCGGCTCGATCCGTCCCGGTCCGTACAGGACGATGGGGACCCGCTGGTGGTAGCCCCACGGCGTGGGATGGGTCGTTCGGGGATCGGCGGCCTCCGTCCCCAATCCCCTGCCGCTCCATCGGACCACGACGTTGTGCGGCTTGGGGATCAGCGCCACGTCCGTGGACGTCTGCGGTGAATAGCCGCGAACCAGAGCGGTCATCACGTCCCGGCCCAGGTCTGCGGCCATCTCCTGCACCGTCGGCGAGCCGGCAGGAGGTCCGGTCGGCGGCTCGGGTTCTCCGGTGCACGCGGAGACGAGGAGAGCGGCGGTGGCGGCTGCGGCTAGGCGCGAGGGGCCCGACACTGGGGCGCGAGCATACCCGACCCTGGCCCAATCGCCGCGAGACAATAGCCCGGTGTCCCCGAACCGGCGCCTGCTCTTCGTGGTGCTCGCCGCCCTGGCACTGGCGGCGCCCGCGGCGGTGCTCCGGGCCTTCTGCCTGGGCCGGTCCTGCGAGCGCCCCGGGCCGGCCACCGCTGCGGTCCCCTTCTGCTCGCTGCCCGAGAGCCTCCGATCGAGGATCGCGGCGGGCTACAGGGATGGGCGAACCCCCCACGTGCTGGCCGTTACCGGGGAGACACCGGTTACCGGCAGCTCGGCCCTCCGCGACGGGGCCTGGCCCTCGCTGTCCGTCGGCGGTGCTCCCCGGGTCCCCCTGGTGTTCCAGGGAACTGGGGTCCGGCCCAGGGCGATCCCTTCGGGAATCACGCTCGACGCCGTGGCCCCCACGATCGCCGAGATCATCGGCCTGGACCGCCCTCACCCGAGCGTGCGATCCGGCCAGCCAGTCTCGGAGTTGGCCAACGGCGAGAGGCCTAGGCTGGTGGTGGTCGTGGTGTGGAAGGGGGTGGACAGCGATGACCTGGAAGACGGCCCGACCGATTGGCCTTCCCTCCGACATGTTCTGGAGGGCGGAGCCGGCACCCTCGACGCCGACCCCGGCTCCCTCCCGCTGGACCCCGCGGCGATCCTGGCCACGATCGGGACCGGCGGCCTGCCCGGGGACCACGGGATCACCGGGACCCTGCTGCGCAACGACCGGGGTGAGCTGGTGAGCGCCTGGGGCGAGGGTGCCCCGTTCTCGGTCATCGCCGGGCTGGGTGACGACCTCGACGAGCTCCTGGGGCAGCGGCCCAGGATCGGGCTGGTGGGAACGCACGTCTCGGACCGGGGGCTCATCGGGGGCAACTGGTACATCGAAGGGGATCGAGATGACGTGGTCATCCTGGACCGGCGGGCAGCGCTCCTCGTGTCTCGGGCCGAGCTACTGCTGCGTTCGGGTTACGGCCGGGATGGGGTACCCGACCTCCTGGCGGTGGCATTGGACGGACCCGTGCCGGCGATGGATCGAGCCCTCGGCCATCTCGTCCGGGCGGCCGACCGAGCCTCCGGGGGCTCCGCGCTGGTGGTCGTGACGTCGACCGGACCGAGCAACGCTTCACTCGGGGGCTCTCTCCTCGCCTCGGAGGTGGAGAGCCAGGTCGAGGCCGTCACCGGCCCTGTCATCGAGGCCACCGCGCTGGGCGGCCTGTTCCTCGACCAGGCCGCCCTGGCCGAGACGGGGATCACGGAGGACCGCGTGGTCCGGGCGGTCCGCGCGGTTCGTGGACCCTCGGGCGAGCCGGTGTTCGCCGACGCCTTCCCCGCCATCGCGGTGACCTTCGCGAGATACTGCTGAGGCCATGGCCGTCATAGAGACCGCGCCCGAACAGGCCGCGACCCGGACCCGAAGGAACGCGCTCGTCGTTCTGACCGCCCTGGCCGGCGCGGCGTTCCTCCTGCGGCTGCTGAACGCCACAGGGGTACCGGCCCTGCAGAACTTCCTCCTGGTGTTCGGATCCCTCCTGATCGAGGCGTTCCCGTTCATCCTGCTGGGGGCGGCCGTCTCCGCGTTCATCGAGGTGTTCGTCCCCGCCTCCTTCTTCGCCCGGGTGGCCCGGCTCCCGAGAGCGCTCCAGATCCCGGCCGCGGGCCTCGGCGGGTTCGCCTTCCCGGTGTGTGAGTGTGGCTCCGTGCCGGTGGCCCGCAGGCTGGCCCTGAAGGGCCTGACTCCGGCGGCCGCCGTGACGTTCATGCTCGCGGCGCCGATCCTCAACCCGATCGTGCTGTTCTCGACCGCGGTGGCCTACCGGGGCCGGGAGGCTATGTGGGCCATGGTCCTCGGGCGGGCCGCCCTCGGCCTGGCCGCGGCCCTCGCGGTCGGATGGGTGGTGGCCCGAAAGGGCCGGGACCTGCTCCTGCGCTCATCGGATCAGGAGCACGAGCACGATCACGACGAGGCCACCGCTCCCCGGGGACGGCGATACTTCGGCCAGCTCGCCGGGGACTTCATCATGCTGTCGCGCTATCTGGTGATCGGGGCCGCGGTGGCCTCGGCGCTCCAGACGTTCCTGCCCCAGGACGTGATCGGGCGGGTCGCCGGTGCGCCTGTGCTGGACATCGTGGCCATGATGGCCCTGGCCGGCGTGTTGTCGCTGTGCTCCGAGTCCGACGCCTTCGTGGCCGCCTCGTTCGTTCAGTTCGGGGCGTCCGCCCAGCTGGCCTTTCTTGTGTTCGGTCCCATGTTCGACGCCAAGCTGGGGTTCCTTTACGCGGGGACGTTCAGCCGCGGGTTCGTCCGCACGGTGATCCTCACCGTGGCGGCGGTCACCCTGGCCGGGACGCTGTGGCTGGAGGTGCTGATCGGATGAGCCGGACCTGGAGCGCGTCCCGGGTGGGCACCGGCCTGGTCCTGGCGGCCTGGGCCGGTCTGTTCTGGTTCCTGATCCTCACCGATCGGATCCAGCTCTACCTCTCGACCCGGACCGCGTGGGTGGTGCCGATGGGAGCCATCGTGCTGACCATCGCGGCGGCAGGTCGCCTGGCCACGGCTCGGACCGGCCGCCCCGAGCCTCTTGGCTCCAGGCAGGCCTGGGGGCTCGGCCTGATCGTCCTCCCGGTCATCACCGTGCTGGCCCTCCCACCCGCGGCGTTGGGGTCCTACGCCGCCAGTCGCCGGTCGGTGAGCGCCGGGGTGGTGGCGCCCACAGCCGAGGTCTCCTCCGGACCGGTCACCCTGGCCAGCGTGGCCGCGGCCATGTGGTCGGACGAGGCACGGGAGTCTCTTGCCGACCGGGCCGGCACCCGGGTCTCGTTCGAGGGCATCGTCACCCGTCGCGAAGGGATGCCGGCCGACGAGTTCATCCTGGCCCGGTTCATCATCTCGTGCTGTGTGGCCGACGCCCTCAGCGTCCAGGTTCGGGTGGTCGGGGCCCCGCCCGGGGAGTTGCGGGAGGACCAGTGGGTCCGGGTCCAGGGGACCTTCTACCCCGTGGCCCGCGAGACCGTGGTTGATGCCTCATCGATCCGAGTGATCCCTCGCCCGGACAGCCCCTACCTGAACGTGTGAGTCACAGCGAGGCGAGCGCCGGCGGGGTCCGAAGGTCCCCCTCCGGATAGGCGCCGGCGCCCAGGGCGGCGACGTCCGAATGCGTCAGCGAGTCCAGGAACGAGCCGGGAAACGCGGCGGCAAAGACACGCCGACCCAGGGCCGAATCGGCGAACTCGGCTGGGTCGGCATCGACCGCGAGGCTCTCGCCGACACGGTAGTCCGCCACGTACCGAGCCACCTCGTCGACGGAATGCCCCCCCTCGGCCAGCGCCGGGAGGTCGAGGTAGAGCTCGCTCGGATGGATCGCCTGAACGACGTCGGCCCCGAACTGCTCCTCGATATCGGTTTCCAGCTCGCGGTGGTCCACCCGGAAGCCGCCTCGTGTGGTGGGGATGGGAGTCTGGCCGTGGTCCGCGGTCACGGCCAGCACGTACCCGCCCCGGCCAATTTTCCGGTCCAGTGCGGCCACCAGGCGACCCAGGAGACGGTCCTGGGCGGCCAGGACCTCTTCCTGCTGGGACCCCAGCATGTTCCACACGTGACCGGCTATGTCCGTGGCCTTCAGCTCCACGCACAGTAGGTCGGTGACACGGTCCTGGCCGATGGGCTCCCGCTCGACCATCTCCA
>JBKPBL010000049.1:0-15337 GCA_046726855.1 Actinomycetota bacterium
GGCGTGAGGCGGGAGCGCGACTCCGCGCCTTCCTCGCCCAAGCCGGCCGCCTCGGTCTCCTGTCCCCTCTTCTTCCTTCTTCTCGCCATGAACGCCTCCCGATCCGCTACAGCCCGAACCCGCATCCCAGCGCCGCTTGAATCACGCCAAGCGCCACAAACACGAGAATCGGGGAAAGGTCGAGACCCATCGCGCCCATCCTAACCGGCGGTAGCAGGCCTCGGACAAGTCTGAGAACCGGTTCCGTGAGGTCGTGAATGATGTCCCAGAGCGTCCTGCCGATACCGGAGAGCGGCTGTGGAAACCACGACATGATGATCCGGGCGAACAGCACTATCCAGTAGATCGTCAGGGCAACGCAGACGATGGACAGGACCGTGCTCATCCGGTGCCGCCTCCCCGGTCGGGCGGAACCCTACCTGGTCCGCCCGGGTGGATTCGAAGCAAGCCGACTCAGAACTGGTTGTAGAAGCCGCCCTCACGGAGGCGTTCCCGCTCCTCTGCTGAGACCTCGACGTCGGCCGGGGTGAGCAGGTACACGCGGTTGGCCACCAGCTCGATCTTCCCATCGTGGGCAAAGACCAGTCCCGAGGCGAAGTCCACGAGCCGCCGGGCGATCGAGTCCTCGGTCTGCTGGAGGTTCATGATCACCGGGACGCCATCCTTGAACCGCTCCCCCAGCTCCCTGGCTTCATTGAACCGCTTGGGCTCGGCCCGATGGATCGTGCCCGCGCTAGGACGGGACCTGGGGATCGTGCGGATCAGGGAGTCGGCCGAGTCCGCGACCGGCGGAACGGCCGAATTCTCCGCTCGACGTGACCGACGGGACAGGCCCCCGGCGTTGGCCCGATGACGGGGTTCCACGTCCTCGACGGCCGAGGTCATGGACCTCTCATCCGCCTCATCGAACTCATCTTCCTCGACCAGACCCAGGTACTTCATGGTCTTGCGCCAGACACCTGCCATGATCCCTACCTCCTCCGGCCCTCGGACTGGGGCGTTCGGGGGCCGAAGATCGCCGTCCCGACCCGAACCATCGTAGCGCCTTCCTCGACCGCCGCCTCGAGATCGGCAGACATCCCCATTGACAGATCGGAAAGGCCCTCGAAGCGACTGGCCAGTCCGTCCCGCAGGTCGCGTAGCCGGGCGAACCAGGGCCTGGGATCCTCGTCCGCTGGAGCCATCGTCATCAGCCCGCGGACGGCCAGGCCTCGGGCCCTACCAAGCCGGTCCAGGAAAGCCTCGGCCTGCCGTGGGGAGACGCCCACCCTGCTCCCGATGAAGTCCACCTCCACCAGGCACTCGGCTGGACCCTCGCGGCGTTCGGCCAGCTCGGCCAGACGTTCGGTGGCGGGGCCGGGCTCCAGGGTCTGAATCACGTCCGCCGCCTCGAGCACGCGGCGGACCTTGTTTCGCTGAAGCCGTCCGACGAAATGCCACGGTGCCTCGGGCGCTGCTTCCCGCTTGACCACAAGCTCCTGCAAGTAGTTCTCCCCGAACTCGGTCAGTCCAGCCCGAGCGGCCGCGGCCACGACCTCCCCGGGCACACCCTTGGTGACCCCGATCAATCTGATCTCAGAGGGCTGCCGCCCGGCCCGCTCACAGGCCGCCGCGATCCTCCCTCGGACCTTGGCCAGCGCCTCCTCCAGGCTCGGGATTCTATCACTCATGTTGACAGGAGGATACAGAAGGTATCTCTTCTTATCTGTCGTCTCTCTTGATCACAGCCGCATCGCCACCAGGGCCTGCCGCCCTGTTCGGCCATCCCGTCGGTGGGAGAAGAACCTGTCCTCGTGGCAGGCGGTGCACAGCTCGGCCAGCTCCACGCTGTGGATCCCCTGGGCCTCCAGGGCCGCCGCGGCGGTTCTGGCCAGATCGAGCCGGAGCTCGCCGCCCACACGGTCGACGACGGCCGGGGAGCCCCGTCCCACCGCAGCGGCCACCTCGGGTCCCACCGGGTAATGGCACGGGCCGATTGCTGGGCCCACGGCAGCGGAGACCTCGGCCGGGGAAGCGAACAGGGATGCCGCTCGGGCCAGGATCCCGCCGGCCAACCCTCGCCAGCCAGCGTGGATCGCCACCAGACGGCCCTCGGCCTCCGAGGCCAGGGCGATCGGAAGACAGTCGGCCACCAGCACCCCAAGGGGCACGCCCCGCTCCTCGACCTCGAGGATGTCGGCCTCGCCGACGGGGACCCCTGTGGTGTCCGAGGCCCCCACCCGGGCCACCGCCACACCGTGTACCAGGCGGGCCGTCACCAAGCCCGGCACGGCCAGCCCTCGGCTCAGCCGTTCCCGGTTGCCCCTGACCCGGTCGAAGTCATCCCCGGTCCGCAGGCCCAGGTTCAGGCTGTGGTAAGGGCCTTCGCTGATCCCCCCGGTGCGCTCGCTGAACGCGGCCAGGAACCCTCGGCGCTCCAGCCCCGTGGCCACCAGCGCGTGGATGTCGTCGTCGAGGCGTCTCCGTTCCACCGCGGACGTTCGTGGGGGACGGGGAGAACCCTACCGTCAAGGCGGGGGAAGGGCGCCTCGTTGTGGCCCTCCCCGCCCCCACGTCTTCGGGGAGCGGGTGCCGCTCCCTCAGGTTTTTAGGAAGTCGGGGATGTCCAGGTTGTCCTCGCTCTCGTCCGGCGACCTGGCGCCGGCGGGAGTGGGTTGGAACAGCTCCTCCTCCTCCCCTTCCTTCAGCAGCGAGGGAACCGGGATCTCCTCCTCTTCCTCCGCTCCATGCTCGGCTCCGAAAGCCGGCTCCTCGAGGAACCGCGGCGCCCCCATGAACTCCGTGGGGCCCGGCCGCTCGAACCCGGCGGCGATCACCGTGACCCGGACCTCGTCTCCGATGGCGTCGTCGATAACGGCACCGAAGATGATGTTGGCCTCGGGATGGGCCGCCCGGGTGATGGCCTCTGCGGCCTTGTGCACCTCGTGCAAGGTGACGTCCGAGCCCCCGGCGATGGAGAGCAGGAGGCCGCGGGCGCCCTCGATGGACGCCTCCAGCAGCGGCGAGGAGATCGCCGCACGCGCTGCCTCCTCGGCCCGGTCGTTCCCCGTACCGTGTCCGATCCCCATCAAAGCCGACCCGGCGCTCGACAGGACTGTCCGGACGTCGGCGAAGTCGAGGTTGATGAGACCCGGCGTCATGATCAGCACGGTGATCCCCTCGACTCCCTGATAGAGCACCTGGTCCGCCATGCGGAACGCATCGAGCATCGAGGTGTGCTCGTCGGAGATCTGGAGGAGCCGATCGTTGGGGACGATGATCAGCGTGTCGACGGCCTGCTTGAGCTCCTGGATGCCCTCCTCGGCCTGGGTGGCCCGATGCCGCCCCTCGAAGGCGAATGGCCGGGTGACCACCCCGATCGTCAGTGCCCCGAGCTCCTTGGCGATCGAGGCGACCACGGGGGCTCCGCCAGTGCCGGTCCCGCCGCCCTCGCCGGCCGTGACGAACACCATGTCCGCGCCTTTGAGGATCTCCTCGATCTCCGCTCGGTGTTCCTCCGAGGCCCGCTGTCCGATCTCGGGATCCGAGCCCGAGCCCAGGCCCCGGGTCGTCTCCCGACCGATGTCCAGCTTCACATCGGCCTCTGACATCAGCAGGGCCTGGGCGTCCGTGTTCACCGCGACGAACTCCACGCCCTTCAGGCCGGCTTCGATCATCCGATTGACGGCATTCACCCCCCCGCCGCCGATCCCGATGACCTTGATCACCGCGAGGTAGTTCTGAGGAGCCTGCATCATGTCGATCGCCTCCGTGTCCTCCGGTCACCTCGGCGTCGGGGGGCCGCCCAGCCACTCTCCCTGCGGAAACGCCGATATCTCAACCTCAACTCCACCTTTACCGTTATGTAAACCTCATCTACAGGTCTGGGACGCTACAGGAAGTGGGACCGCGATGTCAAGCCGAGGCGCCGCCGCTCCGCTGAGGAGTGAGCGCGGGCGCCGAGGGGATCCGCAGGTCGATCGCCGGCGCGTCGATCTGCCGGGCCTCTGTCCACGCGAGCAGGGACGCCAGCACACGCCGCTTGGCTCCCAGCTCGACCGGTGCGCCGTACCGCACCTGCCCGCCGATTCGAAGGTCCAGCACAACGTCCCCCTCCTTGGTTCCCACCTCGGCGATCAGATCGAGTGCTTTGGCGTCGAGCGAAGCGGCCACCCGCAGCGGTGCGCCAAGGGTGGTTCGATCGCCGGCCTCGAGGGCGACCGAGGACTCACCGAGCGTCGGCAGGCCCGGCGGCTTGCCCATGTCCCGCTCGAGAACCAGGCCGTCAGCCGCAACGATCACCCTACCTTCGGGGTCGGCCAGCCATCCCACCGGCCGCCGCTCCATGACATCGATCTCCAACGTGGAGGGAAAGGACCGGGACACTCGGGCCCGGGCCACCCAAGGGCTCGTACCGAGGCGAGCCGCGACGTCGTCCGTCGAGACGCGGAGGAGGTTCTGACCCAACACTACGTCCGCCAGCCGCTCGACCTCTCCTACGGACAGCTGCTCGGTCCCGGTGACGACCACCTCACGGATCGCGAACAGGCGGGAACCGGTCACGAGCCAGATCGCCACCCCCAGTAGGACCACGGTCAGTATCGCCGCGCCGGCCGGGGACCGGCGGAGCCGAGCTCCCTGGGTCCCGTCCCTCACGGCAGGTCTCCCAAGACCTGGACCTCCGGCTGTAGCTCGATCCCGAAGCGCTCCCGGACCCTCTCGCCCAGGGTGGTCATCAGCTCGTGCACGTCACGAGCCGTCGCTCCGCCGCCGGCGACTATGAAGTTCGAGTGCTTCTCGGAGACGCGAGCCCCGCCCACCGCCAGGCCCTTGCCCCCGACGGCCTCGATCAACCGGGCGGCGTGGCCCCCCGGAGGGTTCTTGAACACGCTTCCGCAGTTCGGCTCGGCCAGCGGCTGTGTTTCCCGTCGCCACTGCCGAGCTTCGCCCATCAGCCGACGGATGTCCTCCGGGTCGCCCGGTACGAGGAGGACCCCCGCCCCGATGACCACGGCCTCCTCCGGAAGCTCCGAATGCCGGTACCGGAACCCCGCCGCTTCGGCCGGGATCACCCGGGTCCGGCCCTCGCCGAGCAGGAACACCTCGACCGTGTCGAGCACCTCGTCCAGTGAGTGTCCGTGCGCTCCGGCGTTCATGCGCACCGATCCCCCCAGCGACGCCGGGATCGCCACCCCGAACTCAAGGCCGCTGAGCCCGTGGGCCAGAGCCACGCCTGCCAGAGCCGGTAGGGGCATGGACCCACCGGCCGACAGCCCGTTGCCATCGCGGGCCGCCCAACGGAATGCCCGTCCCAGCCGGAGGACCAGACCGGGGAAACCATCGTCGGAGACCAGCACGTTCGAGCCCTTGCCGATGACCACGACGGGCACCGAGGTCTTCCTCACAGACCGGCCCGCCGCCTGCAGGTCGTCGAGGGAC
This sequence comes from Actinomycetota bacterium, assembly GCA_046726855.1. GTDB lineage: Bacteria > Actinomycetota > UBA4738 > UBA4738 > CALAEC01 > JBKPBL01. The sequence continues at coordinate 5,419 of JBKPBL010000049.1, forward strand.
TCCACCTCGAGGAAGATGCCCGCCGGCCCGCCCAGGCGGAACGAGGTCAGGGGGCCCAGCGGGAAGGCGCGGCGGACCCGCTCGCCAGCGACCTCCCTGAGGATCGCCTCGGCCTCCGCCAGGGCCGGGGCCCCCGCACCTTCAGCGGACACCGGTGGCTCCTCGCCGCAGGATCGACAGGGCCTCCTCGGCGACCATCGTGATGTCTCCGGCCCCCAGGGTGAGCACCAGATCGCCGTCTCGGACCTCGCCCGCCAGGAACCTGGCCACATCCGCCCGGTGAGGGAGGTACACGGCCCGCTTGCCCGGGGCGCACTCCACGAGAGCGTCGACGAGAAGCTTCCCGGTGATTCCGGGGACGGGGGTCTCTCCGGCCCCGTAAACGTCGGTCACCACAACCAGGTCCGCTCCGGCCAAGCTCTCCCCCAGCGCTCGCCACATGGCCTCAGTGCGCGAGTACCGATGGGGTTGGAACACCGCAACCACCCGGTCCCGGCCGTCGGCCTGTGCGGCGTCGAGGGTGGCCGTGATCTCGGTGGGGTGGTGTGCGTAGTCGTCCACGAACGAGGCCCCTCCAGCCGTACCTCGCCGCTCCCATCTCCTGGCCACCCCGCCGAAGGTGGCCAGGGCCTCAGCGGAGACGGCGGGCGAGACACCGAGGTGGATCGCCGTGGCGACGGCGCCTGCGGCGTTGGCCAGGTGCTGGCGTCCCGGGAGCGGCAGCTCGATCCGTCCCTCCCAGCCCGATTCACCGGTGACCTGGATCGTGCACGCGCTGGCGTCTCCTCCGACCTCCTGGTCGAGGATCCGGACATCGCTCCCTTCGGCCTCGCCGTACCAGATGACCGGCACTCCGCTCTCCGACACGACCCTCCGGGCGCCCGGGTCGTCGGCGCAGGCCACCACCGCCGAGGCCCGGCGGCAGAAGGCCACGAACGCCACCTCGACCTCCGCCTCGTCTGCATAGAAGTCGAGATGGTCCGGCTCGACGTTGGTAACCACAGCGATCTCCGGGGCAAGGAGGAGGAAGGACCCGTCGGACTCGTCGGCTTCGGCGACGAACAGGTCCCCGCCCCCGGACCGGGCGTTGCTGCCGCTCTCGTTCAGGTCGCCACCGACCAGGTATGTCGGATCGAAACCCCCCCGCTCCAGGATCACCGAAAGCATCGAGGTGGTGGTGGTCTTCCCGTGGGTCCCCGCCACCGCCACGCCTCGACGGTCCGACATCAGGGCGGCGAGCACCTGGGCCCGGGCAAGAACCTCCACGCCTCGCCGGCGGGCCTCAGCGACCTCGGGGTTCCCGGGCGGGATGGCCGAGGAAACCACCACGACGTCAGCATCCCCGATGTTCCGGCCCTCGTGGCCGACGGTGATCGCCGCGCCCGAAGCTCTGAGCTGTACCAGGCTCGGAGATTCCTTGATGTCCGAGCCCGAGACGGTCATCCCTCGAGCCAGCAGCAGCCGGGCCAATCCGCTCATCCCCGCTCCACCGATGCCCACCAGGTGAGCCCGACGAACGCTTCCGAGGTCCGGAACCGGCAACGTGGCGACGCTCCCCGGCGGTGGCCGGTACGGGCCGATCACCGAGCCTGCGCTCCCTTGGCTATCGAGGCCACCAGCTCGGCCAGGGCATCCGCCGCGTCGGGCCGCCCGTACGTCAGAGAACGTCGGCGCATCTCGTCCAGAAGCTGCGGGTCGTCGCCGAGGTCCATGATCTCGCTGGCCAGTCGCTCCGGTGTCAGATCCCCATCGGGCACGACCACCGCGCCCCCCGCTCGAGCCAGCGCCGATGCGTTGAGTTCTTGGTGCCGCCCGGTGGCGAACGGGTAGGGGACCATGATGGCGGGCACGCCCGACACCGAGAGCTCGGCGATCGTCGACGCCCCGGCCCGGCACACGGCGAGGTCGGCGAGCGCGTACGCCAGCTCCATCCGGTCGATGAACGCGGCCGTGCGCACCAGGATGGAGGCGCCCTCTGGGATCCGTTCCCGGAGGGCATCGTGGTGGCTCGGCCCGGTCACCCACAGGACCTGGATGTCGCCCCGACCGGCCAGTGATCCGGTCAGGGCGCCGAGCAGCGCTTCGTTCATCCGCCGCGCGCCCTGGCTCCCTCCGAAGGCCACCACCGTCCACCGGCCGGACTGGAGGTCGAACGAGGCGCGGGCCTGGGCCCGGAGCGCATCCCTGTCCTCCCGGACGCGTAGAACCTCGTCCCTGACCGGGTTGCCGGTCACCACCGTTCGGCGATGGCGGAATCGTACAGCCGCCTCCTTGAACCCCACCGCCACCGCCTCGGCCCATCGAGCGGCAACACGGTTGGCGAGACCCGGCGCAGCGTTCTGCTCGTGCAGAACCAGCGGAACACGCTCCAGTCGTGCCGCCAGCGAGACGGGAACGCTGACGTACCCACCCATACCCACAATCGCGTCGGCGTCCCGGATATTGGGCCGGCACATCTGCGCGGCCCGAAGCGCCGCGAAAGGCGCGCGAAGGGTATCCAGGGACAGCTTCCGTCTGAACGGGATCGCCTCAACTGTGTCCAGCCGGAAACCGGCTCGGGGAACCAGTCGAGCCTCCTGGCCATCGGTCGTCCCCACGAAAGTCACCTCGGCGCTCAGCCGGTCGCGGAGACGTTCGGCCGTTGACAGCGCGGGGAACACGTGGCCCGCCGTGCCGCCGGACCCGATGACCACGCGCAACGTCTGGCTCCGGCCTCAGGCTCGGCGGCGCGGGCGGGACCCGGCCACGGAGACCAGGACGCCAACCGCGGTCAGGGACACCACCAGCGCCGAGCCGCCGAACGACACGAAGGGCAGCGGCACGCCGGTGATTGGGAGGAGTCCGGTGACTGCTCCGAGGTTCGTCAGCGCCTGGATGCCCATCCACCCGGTGATACCGGCCGCCAGGAGACGCCCGAACGCATCGGGCGCCCGGAGAGCGATCCGGATCCCGGCGTAGATCAGGGCGCCGAACAGCGCCAGCACCGCCAGGGCTCCGACAAGCCCGAGCTCCTCGCCGATGATCGAGAAGATGAAGTCCGTGTGGGCGTTGGGGACGTAGGACCACTTCTGTCTGCTGGCACCGAGCCCCACGCCCAGGGGACCCCCGGAGGACATCGCGATCAGCGATTGGATCGTCTGGTATCCGCTGCCCTGCGGGTCCGCCCAGGGGTCAACGAAGGAGACGAACCTGGCCCAGCGATACCCCTCGACGTACATCAGGGCGAACCCGATCGTCCCCACGCCCGCTGCGCCGATGACGAGGTGCTTGAGCCGAGCCCCGGCCGAGAACAGGAGCACGATCACGGAGCCCACCACGATCAGGGCGGTCCCCATGTCCGGCTGAAGGAGGATCAGCAGGCACACCAGTCCCGTCACCGGCACCAGGGGCATGGTGAGCTGCCGGATGTCCGCCAGATAGCGCCACCGACGGGCCAGCAGCGCGGCTCCGAAGCCGATCACAGCCAGCTTGGCCGGCTCGGATGGCTGGATCGTCACCGGTCCCACCGTCAGCCACCTCGAGGATCCGCCGGCCTCCGTGCCGATCCCGGGCACCAGCACCAGCACCAGGAGCCCCACGCTGACGGCCATCAGGGGCAGGCACAGTCGTTGCCACGCCGTGTACCGCATCCGGGCCGCCAGCCAGAGCGCCATCCCCCCGACGACGGCGTAGACCCCCTGACGCAGGAAGAACAGAAAGCTCGACCCGTACCGCGTGTAGGCCGATACCGACGAAGCGGAGAGCACCATCACCAGGCCGATCACCGTGAGGGCCACCGTGGATGCCAGGAGGATGGGCACGGCCCGGTCGGATCGCCCGGCGGCGGTTCGCTCCGGGTTTCGGGACGGTGAGGCTTTCCGGCCGCGCCGGGCTCGCTCCCCGGGACGGACCAGTCGAAGATGCGGGGAGCGCCGCGCTCGAGGGGCCGGCCGAGTCCTGGTGGCGCTAGCCACGACGGACCTCCGCGCCGGCCCGTCGGGCCAGCGCCCGGGCGGCGTCGGCGAACCGATCTCCCCGCTCCGCATAGTCGCGGAACATGTCCTGGCTGGCACACGCCGGAGCCAGCACCACAGCCCCGCCGGAGGGAGAGAGGCGTGAGCCTTCCGTCACGGCCTCCTCGATGGAGGTGACCCGCCTGACCGGGACTCGCCCCTCGAACAGGGCCGTCAGCTCATCCGCGGCCTCACCCAGGACGATCACCGCCGCCAGCGAGGGCGTGGCCAAGGCAAGCGGCGACAGGTCCACCCCCTTGCTCCGTCCGCCGGCCACGAGGACCACGTCGCGCATCCCGGCGATCGCTCCCAATGCCGCGTGCGGGTTGGTGGCCTTGGAGTCGTCGATGAAGCGAACCCCTCCGGCCTCGGCCACAACGGTTCCGCGATGCGGCAACGGCGAGAACGATCTGAGGGCCACGCCGACCGCCTCGGGATCCAGACCGAAGGCCACCGAGGCGGCGGCGGCGGCGGCGGCATCCGCCAGGTGGGACGGGGCTTCGGAAGCGGGACGCTCCAGGACCCGCTCCTGGCCCAGGCGCGACAACAGAATGCCGTCCCGGTAGCCGACCTCGCTGTCCCGGGGCTCGTCCAGGGTGAACCACGCCCTCTCGCACGGAGCCTGCCGCGAGACCTCGGCGGAGTGAGCGTCGTCCCGGTTGCCCACGTGCACGTCGTCCCCCGACTGGAGCTCGTACACCCGGGCCTTGGCCGAGCGATAGGCCTCGAAGGACCGGTGCCAGTCGAGGTGATCGGGAGAGAGGTTCAGGAGGACGGACACCCGGGGGCGGAACGAGCGGTGAAATCGGAGCTGGAACGAGGAGGCCTCAACGGCCAGGGCCTGGTGCCCCTCGGCCGCGGCCAGCGTGAACGGATAGCCGACGTTGCCGCAGGCGATGGCGTCCAGACCGGCCTCGCGCATCGAGGCCGCCACCATCTCAGTGGTGGTGGTCTTGCCGTTCGTCCCCGTCACACCCACGTACGGACACCGGGCGAGCCGGGCGCCCAGCTCCAGCTCGCTCCACACCGGGATCCGTCGATGCCGGACCTCCTCGAGGATCTCCGACCGCTCGGGGACGCCCGGGCTGGTCACGATCAGTTCGGCCCCGTCGAGGTGCTCGGGTCGGTGACCTCCGACAAGGACCTCGACGCCGGCCCGTTCCGACTCCAGGGCCCGATCCTCCACCTCGTCGCGGGGCCGGGCCTCGGTGACCCTCACCCTGGCGCCCAGGTCCCGAAGCACCTTGGCCGCGGCCACGCCGCTGGCCGCCAGTCCAACGACCACGACCTGTCGGCCTCGAACCTCGTTCACGTCACGCCCCCCCGAGCCAGGAAGTCGGCGTAGAACAGTCCCAGACCGAACATCACCGCCAGCCCGGCGACGATCCAGAACCGCACGATGACCGTGAACTCGGGCCAACCCAGCACCTCGAAGTGGTGATGGATGGGAGCCATCCTGAAGAGTCGGCGCCCGAACACCCTGAACGACACCACCTGGAGGACCACGGAGGCGACCTCCAGCACGAACAGCCCGCCCACGATCGCCAGCAGCAGCTGGGTCTTGGTGGTGATGGCCAGACCCGCGGCCAGACCTCCCAGGGCCAGCGAGCCGGTGTCCCCCATGAAGATCTTGGCCGGAGCGGCGTTCCACCACAGGAACCCTGCGATGGCGCCGAGCGCGGCGGCGGCCAGGATGGCCAGGTCCAGCGAGGTCTGCAGGCTCACGTCGTAGCAGGACGGGACGAGCAACGCCGAGCAAGTGTGCCGGAACTGCCAGAACGAGATGACCACGTACGCTCCGAACACCATGGCCGTGGACCCTGAAGCCAGGCCATCCAGCCCGTCGGTGAGGTTCACGCCGTTGGAGGCCGCGGCTACCATCAGGAACACCCACACGAAGAAGGCCACGCCCAGGTCGAAGCCCGTCTCCCGGATGAACGACAGCTCGGTGGAGACCGGCGTGAACCGGACCAGGGCCACCGCGAAGAGCCCGGCCACGGCGGCCTGCCCGGCCAGCTTGGCCGCGATGCCCAGTCCCAGCGATCGCTGGCGCTGGACCTTGATCAGGTCATCGAGGAATCCCAGTAGGGCCAGCGCCGCCCCGACGCCGAGGACAAGCAGCCCCGTGACGGTGAGGCCGCCTCTGATCAGCGCGGCCACCAGGTACGAGAGAGCGATCCCTCCCATCACCACCAGGCCGCCCATGGTGGGCGTTCCCGTCTTCCCCTGGTGCTGCGGGGCGTGCGGCCCCGGTTCTCTGACCCTCGCGCCCCATCCCAGGGCCCGGAACAGGCGGATGGCGATCGGAGTGAAGAGCAGGGTGGCAAACAGCCCTATCGAGGCGGCGACGAGGACGCTGGTCACCGCAGCGCCTCGGCCAACCGTTCCAGGCCCGCCACCCGGGAGCCCTTCACCAGGACCACGTCGCCGGGTCGGGCGGCGTCGATAACCGCGTCGAGAGCCTCCTCGACGGTGTCGCACCGCCGCACCCTGTCCGCGTCGACACCCTCCCGGGTGGCCCCAACCGCGATGAGGCGCGCCTCCCAGCCGACGACGATCAGGGGCTCGATGCCCAGACGGGCCACGAGCTCACCAACACGCTCGTGCTCGAGGGCGGCGGCCGGACCGAGCTCGGCCATCTCGCCGAGGACGGCCAGGCATCGGCCCGAGCCGGCTATCCACCGGGCCGCCTTCAGGGCGGCGGCCATCGACGCGGGGTTGGCGTTGTAGGCGTCGTTGATCACCCGGATCCCCTCTCGCCCATCGAACACCTCCATCCGCCAGGGAGACACCGAGGCCTCCTTGAGCCCGGCCGCGCATTCGCCCGGTGACAGACCGAGGGCCACGCCGCACGCCGCCGCGGCCAGCGCGTTCGAGGCCATGTGCTCGCCGGGCACCGGCAGCTCCACCCTTTCCGCCCCCTCGGGCGTCCGGAGCGTGAAGGAGGGGCGGCCCAGACGGTCCAGGGCCAGCTCCTCGCCTCGGACGTCCACATCCGCGGAGAGTCCAAAAAGTATGGGCCGGGCCCGGGTCCTCTCACCGAAGCCCCGGACCACCGGGTCGTCCGCGTTCAGCACGGCCACGCCGTCGACCGGAAGGGACTCGACGAGCTCGGCCTTGGCGTCCGCCACGGCCTCGGGCGATCCAAACATCTCCAGGTGGGCCACCCCGACGTTGGTGACGACCCCGACCCGGGGCCGGGCCACACGGCAGAGGGCGGCGATGTGACCGCGTCCCCGGCTCCCCATCTCGCACACAACCGCCTCGGCCTCGGGCGGGGTGTTCAGGAGCGTGAGCGGCACGCCCACCTCGGTGTTGAACGACCGGGGACTCCCTGAGACCCGGAACCGAGTGGCCAGCACCGCCACGGTGAGGTCCTTCACCGAGGTCTTTCCGGTCGACCCCGTGACCCCGACCACATCGGCGTTCATCGACGATCGCTCGTCGGCGGCCAGGTCGAGGAGGGCGGCGCCGGTGTCCCCCACGATCACCGCGGGACGACGGTCGCCCTCGCGGGCCACCAGGGCCGCGACAGCTCCCCGGTCGAACGCTTCCTCGACATGCTCGTGGCCATCCACGCGGTGACCCCGGATGGCCACGAAGATGTCGCCCTCGTCGACCTCACGGCTGTCGGACGAGACGCCCCTCACCAGGACGTCGCTTCCCGTGTGCCGCCCGCCCGTCGCCCGGGCGATCGAGGACAGCCTACGAGGCCTCATCCCGCCCGTTCCAGCTCGGCCAGCAGCTCGCGGGCCACCACCCGGTCGTCGAAGGGGGTGGTCCGGTCGGCGAACTCCTGGCCGGTCTCGTGGCCCTTGCCGGCAACCACCACGACGTCACTCGAGGAAGCTTCCGCCAGCGCCAGCCGGATGGCCGCCCGCCGGTCGGGCTCCACGATGTACCGGCCCCCGCCCCTGCGGGCGCCCGGCTCGATCTCGGCGATGATGGCCTCGGGCTCCTCGGACCTGGGATTGTCGCTGGTGACGATGGTCAGGTCGGCCAGGCGCGTGGCCACCTGCCCCATGATCGGACGCTTCCCACGGTCGCGGTCACCGCCGCAGCCGAACACCGCGATGACCCGGTGCTTACCGGCCAGAGGGCGGGCGGCGAGCAGGACGTTTTCGAGGCTGTCCGGGGTGTGGGCGTAATCCACGACAACCAGGAAGGTCTGGCCGGCCTCGACGGGCTCCATCCTCCCCGGCACCCCGGCCAGCGCGGCGATGCCGGCGACCGTGGCCTGATCCTCGATGCCCACCTGCCGGGAGGCGGCCAGCGCCGCCAGGCAGTTGTGCACGTTGAAGGCCCCGCGGAGCCTGGACCGGACCTCCAGGCCGCCGACACGGAAGCGAGTGCCGCCCGCGCCCACCTCGACATCCGTTCCTCGGACGTCCGCCTCGGGGCCCAGCCCATAGGTGAGTGTGGGGATGTCGGCGCGTACCAGGGAAAGGCCGTGTGGCGAATCGTGGTTGATCGCCGCCCGCGCGGCCATGGCCGGAGTGAACAGGAGGGCCTTGGCCCGGAAGTACTCCTCCAAGCTGCCGTGGTAGTCGAGGTGGTCCTGAGACAAGTTGGTGAACACGGCGCATCCGTAGCGGATCCCTCCGGCCCGATGCTGGTCGAGGCCGTGTGAGGACACCTCCATGGCCACCGCCCCCACCCCTCGCTCGAGCATCATCGCCAGGAGCCGGTGCAGGTCCGGCGCCTCCGGCGTGGTCCGGTCGTGCCCGACGGGACGCCCGTCGAGGCGGATCCCGGTCGTCCCGATGACACCCGGCGTCAACCCGGCGGCCCGAAACACCTCCTCCAGGAGGTACGTCGTGGTGGTCTTGCCGTTGGTCCCCGTCACCCCCACCATGACAAGACGGTCGGCGGGGTGTCCGTGGAACGCCGCGGCCACCGGGCCCATGGCCTCCCGTACGGACGGCACAACCACCTGGGTCACGCTCGGATCGAGGCCGAGAGGGCGCTCCGCCACCACGGCCTCCGCTCCGCGGGCCACCGCCTCCATCGCATACTCGTGACCGTCCACGCGAGTTCCGGGGACGCAGAAGAACAGCCACCCGGGCCGGACATCCGCGGAGCGGTATGTGATCCCCGAGACAGGGATCGAGCCGCTGCCCAGCACCTCGGCACGGGGAACCGTGGCGAGCAGGTCGGACAGAACCCGGGTCTCGGATGGCCACGACATCTGCTTCGAGAGGGCTCCGGGCCGTCGCTCGACCCCGAGCGTGAGCGATTCTATCGCCCCCGTTGCGCTCATCCCTCTACCAGCGCCGGCGGGGTCCGAGGGGCCTCGGCCATGGGAACCCGCAGGTGGGCCAGGGCGAACCGGGTCACCTCCCGAAACAGCGGGGCCGCAGCCACCCCGCCGTAAACCGTCTCCGGCTCGTCCAGGATCGCCGCCACCACCACGCGCGGCCGCCGGGCCGGCGCGAAGCCGATGAACGAGGCCACGTAGTCCTCGCTGTACCCCAGAGAGTCCTCCAGGGGCTTGCGGGCGGTCCCGGTCTTCCCGGCCACCCAGTAGCCGGGGATCTGGGCCTCCTGGCCGGTCCCCGTCTCTACCGCTCGGGCCAGCATCCCGGTCACCCTCCGCGCGGTTCGGCGCGACACCACCCTGACGGGCTCGGACGGAGGTGCCTTCACCAGTCCCCCGGTGTCGATGCCACCGCTCACCAGCCGGGGCGTCACCCGCAGTCCACCGTTGGCGATCGTGGCGTACACGGACGCCATCTGGAGCGGGGTCACCGCGATGCCCTGGCCGATCGGGATGGTTCCCATGCTGGTCGACCACCAGTCGTCGGCGGGCATCAGGATCCCATCGGCCTCGCCCGGAAACTCGATCCCGGTGGATCGGCCGAATCCGAACGCCCGGAGGTACCGGTCGAGAAGGCCCGCGCCGAGCCGCTGCGCGGTCATGATCGTCC
>JBKPBL010000050.1:0-10019 GCA_046726855.1 Actinomycetota bacterium
ACCTAATGCTCTCCGACTCCACCAACGCCGAGGAGACCGGGGCCATACCGAGCGAGCGAACCGTGGGCCCGGCGCTCCGCGAGATCGTGGGGCGAGGCCGGCGGCTGGTGGTCGTGGCCTGCTTCGCCAGCCACATCCACAGGATCCAGCAGATCTGCGATGCGGCCCGGGCCGCCGGCCGGAAGGTCGCGTTCCTCGGCCGGAGCATGCTCCAGTCGGTAGAGGAGGCCGGCGCGCTCGGCTACCTCAGGGTGCCCCAGGAGGACGTGGTCGCCATCGAGCAGCTCCGTGACCTCGACCCCGCCGACGTGTGCGTGGTTTCCACGGGGAGCCAAGGCGAGCCGCTCTCGGCCCTGGCTCTCATGGCCGCCCACGAGCACAAGTACGTGAAGCTCGAGCCCGAGGACACGGTAGTGCTGTCCGCCTCGGTGATCCCGGGCAACGAGGTGGCGATCCACCGCGTGATCGACGGGCTGTACCGGACCGGGGCCGACGTGTACCACTCCGGCATCGCCCACGTTCACGTCTCGGGGCACGCGGCCGCCGACGAGCTCCAGCTCATGCTCAACCTGGTCCGGCCCCGCTGGTTCATCCCCATCCACGGTGAGCGGCGCCATCTGGCCAATCACGCCCGGCTGGCCCGGGACGTGGGGATCCCCGCGGACCACATCCTGATCTGCGAGGACGGCGACGTGGTGGAAATCGGGGAGCGGATCGAGGTGGTCGAGCGGGTCCAGTCCGGGATGATCCTCGTCGACGGCCTGGGGATCGGCGACGTCGGCCAGGAGGTGCTTCGCGACCGCCGTAAGCTGGCCGGCGACGGGGTGGTCGTCGTCGTGGTTACGGCGGACGCGCAGAGCGGGGAGATACTGGCCGGCCCCGACATCATCACCCGTGGCTTCGTCCACGACGAGACTTCCGAGGAGATCCTCGAGGAAGCCCGGCACCGCACGCTCCTCTCGCTGAAGGAGGTAGCCGCGGAGGAGGTGGGGGATCCGAACATCCTCAAGCAGCACGTCCGCCGCACGCTCGGTAAGTATTTCTTCGAGGTGATTCAGCGGAAACCGATCATCGTTCCAGTCATCATGGAGATCTGATCCGAAGGAGCCCGTCCAGTGGCCACGAAGACCCGACGGAAGAACAAGCGGAAGGGGAGCCCGGCCGGCGCGGTGGCCGGGGCCGGACGCCGGGTGGGCCACGCCGGCCGTAGGGTTGCCGAGCACCTGGGACCACAGCTGGCCGACGCAATCGGCATCGGCCTGGTCGTCCTGGCCGTGCTGTCCGCGCTGGGGATATGGTTCGAGGCCGCCGGCCCGCTCGGACGGGGACTGTCCTGGCTGGTTCGTGGCGCCTTCGGCCTTGCCGGCTACGCCTTCCCCGTGGTGGCCCTGTGGTGGGGCGTGATCCTGTTCCGGGGGACCGCCGAGGAGGACCGGGGTCGGATGCTGGTCGGTCTGTGGTTCGCCCTGATGGGTGGTCTGGGCCTGTGGTCGTTGCTGGCCGGCAACCCCGTTCCCGTGGCGGGATTCGAGCCGCTGGCCGGAGGTGGCGGGCTGATCGGCTCACTGACCGCTTGGCCGCTGTCGAGGCTCATCTCGGTGTACGGAGGGGGGATCGTGTGCGTGGCCCTGCTGGTCCTGGGGATCCTGGTGTTCACGGCCACCCCTCTGGCCGCGGTGGGACGGGCTCTCCGCCGGCTCGTCGAGCGGGATGAGGACGAGGAGCCGACCTCACGCCCCGCGCGCGGGTCCCGCCGGAAGCCGGAAGACGTGGACGAGCAGACGGTGGCCGGCCCGGCCCTCCCCGAGGAGGACGAGGAGGAGGAAGAGGCGCCCGCGCCAGAGCAACCCGCCGCGGTGGCCAGGGGATCGCGGGCCGGCTACCGGCTCCCGCCTCTCGACCTGCTGCGGGAGGCGCCCGCCTCTGCCCGAGGAGGGCGGGACGAGCAGCAGGTGATGAGCATCCTGGAGCAGACCCTCCGGAACTTCGGGGTGGACGCCGGGGTGGCCGGGTTCACCCGTGGACCCACGGTGACGCTGTTCGAGGTCAACGTGGGAGAGGGGACCAAGGTCAAGAAGGTGCTGGCGCTCGGCGACGACATCGCCTACGCGCTGGCCACCCCGGAGGTGAGGATCATCGCCCCGATCCCCGGGAAGTCGGCCATAGGGGTGGAGGTCCCCAACGACACGCGTGACTTCGTGGTCCTCGGCGACGTGCTCCGGTCCAGGCCGGCCAAAGACGAGAAGCACCCCCTGGCGGTCGCTCTCGGCAAGGACGTGCACGGGCGGTCCGTCGTGGTGAAGCTCAACCAGATGCCCCATCTCCTCATCGCCGGGGCCACGGGAGCGGGGAAGTCCTCCCTGATCAACGCGTTCGTCACGTCGGTGCTGATGCGGACCACTCCGGACGATGTGAAGCTGATGCTGGTCGATCCCAAGCGGGTGGAGCTGTCGCACTTCGCCGACCTCCCCCACCTCCTCTCGCCGGTGATCGTGGCGCCCAAGCGAGCCGCCGAGGCGCTCGGATGGGTGGTCCGAGAGATGGAGATGCGGTACGAGTCGCTGGCCACCGTGGGGATGAGGGACATCGACTCGTACAACGCCACCCTGGCTCGGGGCGACTTGCGGATCCCCCCCGGGAGAGACGTGGACTTCCCGCGCCTCCCCTACATCCTCGTGGTGATCGACGAGCTGGCCGACCTGATGATGGTGGCCCCTCGAGACGTCGAGGACGCCATCTGCCGGATCGCCCAGATGGCCCGGGCCGTGGGGATCCACCTGGTGGTCGCCACCCAGCGACCCTCGGTCGACGTGGTCACCGGTCTGATCAAGGCCAACATCCCCTCGAGGATCGCGTTCATGACCGCCAGCGCGGCGGACAGCAGAGTGATCCTCGACGTTGGGGGAGCCGAGAAGCTCCTGGGCCACGGCGACATGCTGTTCATGCCCTCGTCGGCCTCCCGGCCGTCCCGGATCCAGGGGGCGTGGGTGACCGAAAAGGAGATCGAGTCCGTTGGGACGTGGGTGGGCAAGCAGCAGGAGCCGGAGTACGTCCAGGGGATCGAGGGCCTCGGCAAGCCGGCCTCACATGACGACGAGGACTTCGAGCCGGGGAGCGACGACGACCTCGAGGAGCAGGCCGCGGAGCTGGTGATCCGGTCGCAGCTGGGCTCGACCTCAATGCTCCAGCGGAAGCTGAAGGTGGGGTTCGCCCGGGCCGGGCGGATCATGGACCTCCTTGAGGAGCGGGGGATCGTGGGGCCCTCCCAGGGCTCCAAGCCCCGCGACGTCCTGATGACCTGGGAGGAGTGGGCGGAGTCCCGGGCGGGGGCCGGCCGGGAAGCCTGAGCATCATCTAGAACACGTCCTCCGGCAGGCGTACCCTCAGCCCGTGCCGGCGTGTCCGAACTGCGGGACCGAGAACCCACCCGAGGCGCGGTTCTGCATGTCCTGCGCCACACCGCTCCAGGTCGATCGCGCCGTGGCGCGGGAGGCGCGCAAGACCGTCACGGTCGTGTTCACGGATGTGGCCGACTCGACCCCCCTCGGCGAGCGGCTGGACCCCGAGGCCCTGAGAGCGGTGATGGGTCGGTACTTCGACCGTATGAAATCCGTGATCCAGCGCCACGGCGGCTCAGTGGAGAAGTTCATCGGTGACGCCGTCATGGCGGTTTTCGGGATCCCCTCCCTTCACGAGGACGACGCGCTCCGGGCAGTGCGGGCCGCGGCCGAGATGCGAGACGCCCTCGACGATCTGAACCGCGAGCTCCAACGGGACCGCGGGGTCACGATCCAGGTCCGGACTGGGGTGAACACGGGCGAGGTCGTGGCCGGCGACCCGGCCAAGGGGCAGACGCTGGCCACAGGGGGCGCCATCAACACCGCCGCACGGCTCCAGCAGGGCGCCGGGCCCGGCGACATCCTCCTGGGCCCATCGACGCACCGCCTGGTCCGAGACGCCGTGGTCGTCGAACCGGTGGCTCCGATGAAGCTCAAAGGGAAGGCCGAGCCCGTCCAGGCGGTGCGGCTCCTTGAAGTCGTTCCGGGAGCCGGGGCCGTCCCACGGCACCTGGACTCGCCGATGGTCGGTCGGGAGCGGGAGCGCCAGCTCCTTCGGCTGTCCTTCGAGCGGGCCGCCGAGGAGAGGGTGTGCCACCTGGCCACGGTCCTCGGCTCGGCCGGGGTGGGGAAGTCTCGTCTGGTCGAGGAGTTCCTGGCTCCCCTGGAGGACTCGGTCACCCTGTTGCGGGGGCGATGTCTCCCGTACGGCGAGGGCATCACGTTCTGGCCGGTCCGGGAGGTCCTACGCCAGGCCGCGGGCGTTGGCGAGGAGGAGCCGGCCGAGGAGGCCAGGGCCAAGCTGCGGTCGCTGTGCCAGGGCATCGAGGGAGAGGACCTGGTCTTCGACCGCGTGGCCCAGGTGCTGGGACTCGGAGGGGAGAGCGGGCCCTCCGAGGAGACGTTCTGGGCCATCCGAAGGCTCCTGGAAATCGCGGGAAGCGACCGGCCCCTGGTGATCGTGTTCGACGACATCCACTGGGCCGAGCCGACGTTCCTCGACTTCGTCGAGCACCTCACGGACTGGACCCGGGATGCAGCTCTTCTGGTCCTCTGCCTGAGCCGCCAGGAGCTCCTGGAGAGCCGCCCGGCCTGGGGTGGGGGGAAGATGAACGCCTCGGCGATACTGCTCGAGCCTCTCAGCGAGGAGCAGTGCGCCGAGCTCATCGAGAACCTGTTGGGGCGGGCCCAGCTGGCCGGAGACGTCCGGAGCCGGGTTGTAGAGGCCGCGGAGGGCAACCCCCTCTTCGTCGAGCAGATGCTGTCCATGCTCATCGACGACGAGCTGCTCCGCCAAGAGGACGGCCACTGGGTGGCCTCCGGCGATCTCACGGACCTGGCCGTTCCGCCATCGACCCAGGCGCTGATCGCCGCCCGGCTGGACCGACTGGCGGGTGAGGAGCGGGCGGTGATGGAGCGCGCCGCGGTGGTCGGACGGGTGTTCTACCGGGACGCCGTGGCCGAACTGTCGCCACAGGGCGCCCGGCCGGCAGTGGGAACCCAACTCATGACCCTGGTGCGAAGGGAGCAGATCCGGCCCCAGCCCTCGCAGTTCGGGGAGACGTTCCGCTTCCGGCACATCCTGATACGGGACGCGGCGTACGACTCGATGCCCAAGGAGCTTCGGGCGGACCTGCACGAGCGCTTCGCGGGATGGTTGGAATCGCGGGCCGGGGAGCGGCTTCAGGAGTACGAGGAGGTCCTCGGCTTCCACCTGGAGCGAGCTTACTTGTACCGGTCGGAGCTGGGTCCGGTGGACGGAAGGAGCAGCGCTCTGGCTCGGAGAGCGGGCTTGGTCCTGGGCAAGGCCGGTCGTCGGGCAGCCGATCGTGGTGACACCCCGGGTGCGGTCAAGCTCCTTTCACGGGCAACCTCTCTTCTCCCAGAGGACGACGTGGAGCGACTCCGGCTGTTGTCCGACCTGGCCCAGGCACTGATCGATACCGCCAGGCTGTCAGAGGCGGGCGACGTCATCGCCGAGGCGATCCAGCGAGCAGTCGCCATGGGACACCCCAATGCCGAGATCCGGGCCCGACTCGTCAAGACGTTTCATCTGCTGACGACTGATCCGAGCTTCTCGATGGCCCGGGCCCTAAAGGAGGGGCAGTCGCTCCTTGAACGGGCTCGGCAGGTCGGGGACCTCGACCTACTGGCCCGGGCCCAAGAGGTGGTCGGGGCATTGCTCTTCTGGACCGGGCGGAGCGAAGCGTCGGTAGACCTGCTCGACCAGGGGATCGCGGAAGCGCGGGCCCGGGGTGCTGGAGACGCCGAGCGGCGGCTGTACCGGGTCCTGGCGGGACCGTTCGTATGGGGCGCTATCCCGGCCGGGGAGGGCTTGGCCAGGGCTCGAGCGCTCCTCCCGGGGACCTCGGGATCCACGGAGGCCGATCTTCGACAGGTGATCGGAGCGCTCCTGGCGATGCAGGGGGACATCGATGCCGCCAGAGCCGAGATACGTCGCTGGGACGCAAGCCTGAGGGAGCTGGGAGGGGCCATGGAGCTGGCCACCGGGCGCGCGGCGGCCCATGTCGAGATGATCGCCGGCAACCCCGCCGGGGTCGCGGCCAGGATCAGGGAGGGACTGGATGTCCTCCGCGAGGCAGGGGAGACCGGATTCCTGTCCACCTCCGCGGCCATGCTGGCCGACGCGCTGTTCGCGCAGGGGAAGTACGAGGAGGCGGAGGAGTTCAGCCGGGTGAGCGAGGAGAACGCCGCCCCGGACGACGTGGCTTCGCAGACGGGCTGGAGGAGCGCCCGGGCCAAGGTTCTGGCGCACCGCGGCAGGTTCGACGAGGCGGAGGTCCTGGCCCGCGAGGCCGTGGCGATGTCAAGGCGGACCGACCATCTGGTGATGATCGGTTACTGCCTCGCGGACCTGGCCGAGGTGCTCCGCCTGGCCGGCAAGGTGGAGGACGCTCGGGCCGCGGCCGAGGAAGCCGCATCGGTGTTCGACCGGAAGCAGGATGTGGTCTCCGCGGCACGGATGAAGGAGCTCGTCCGGAGCCTTGGTGGGGGGTCCAGCGGATAGAATCCACCCACCGCCCATGAAGCAGGACACCGAAGCAGGCATCGGGCGGGCCCTACGGGTGGCGCGGCAGCGCCTGGGCAAGACCCTGGAGCACGCCAGCCGCGAGACCCGGGTCCGGGCCGACTACCTGGAGGCGCTCGAGCAGGAGCGGTTCGAGGCACTGGGCGACGACGTCTACGTCCGAGGGTTC
Source organism: Actinomycetota bacterium (assembly GCA_046726855.1). Classification (GTDB taxonomy): domain Bacteria; phylum Actinomycetota; class UBA4738; order UBA4738; family CALAEC01; genus JBKPBL01. The sequence continues at coordinate 6,776 of JBKPBL010000050.1, forward strand.
CTGCGTTCGTACGCCAAGTACCTGGGCCTCAACCACGACAAGGTCATCACGGTTTACGAGCGGACGTCCGGGCGGCCCACGCCCAGCCCGGCCCCGGTGGAACGGGCCCCGGGAGTGGGTCCCACCGAGGCGGTGGTCCTCACCGAGAGGCGCCGGCCCAGCTGGCTGCTTGCCGCCGGCGCTGCCGTGATCGCCCTGGCGGCCGCGGCCGCGGTCGGCCTGCTCTCTCGATCGACCGCGGTGCCCGAACCGGCCCCCAAGTCCGCTCCTCCTCTGGTTCCCGTCCTCCCCAAGACGGTGCAGGTCGGCGTTGCCGCGCTTCAGACCGTCGACGTGGTGATCGTGGCCGACGGCGAGCGAGAGACGTTCACTCTGGACGAGGGCGAGTCCCGCTCGTTCGAGGCCGAGGATGCCATCACGGTCGGCCTCTCCGAGGGAGAGACGGTGACGCTGGTCGTCAATGGCCACGAGCTCCGCACGGTCGGAGAGCGACGGGCTCCTTACGAGGACTCGTTCACTCCCGACAGCTTCCGGGGGACGCCATCGAGCGGGACCAGCCCGAGCCCGTAGGGCCCGCTCGGCCGGTTCGACCGCTGGGGCTCGGGTGGCCGAACCTCATCTCGGTCCTGCGGATCCTTCTTGCCCCTGTCGTCGTGGCCTTGGTGCTTTCCGAGGAGCGCACCGCTGCCTACGTGGCGGCGGCGGTATTCGTCTTCGCCGCCGCCACCGACGGGCTGGACGGCTATCTGGCCCGGCGCTACTCGGGTGCCACGGCCATGGGCCAGTGGCTGGACCCGCTGGCGGACAAGATCCTGGTCACGGCCCCGATCATCGCTCTCACGCTGACCGGGGCATTCCCGCTGTGGGCCACCCTCGTCATCGTCCTCCGGGAGTTCGCGGTCTCGGTGCTCCGCTCCCGGCTCGGGTCCCGGGGTATCTCCATGCCCGCTTCCTGGTGGGGGAAGTGGAAGACCGCAGCCCAGATGCTCGTGGTGGTCCTGTACCTGCTGCCCCTGGGGAGCGGCGCCGACGAGGTGAAGCTCGTGGCGCTGGTGGTAACGGTGGCCCTCACCGTGTGGTCGGGGATCGACTACTTCCTCAAGGCCGCCGGCCGGATCCGCACCGTTCCATGAGGGCCGAGGTCGTCGGGATCGGTACCGAGATCCTTCTGGGTCAGATCGCCAACTCGAACGCGCAGGTCATCTCGGCCCGGCTGGCCGAGATCGGGGTGGACGTCCTCCACCACGAGGCTGTCGGTGACAACGTGGAGCGGATCGCCGAGGCGTTCAGGCTGGCGCTGTCCCGAGCGGAGATCGTGATCGCCACGGGCGGGCTGGGCCCGACGGGCGACGACGTCACTCGCGCCGGCCTGGCCCGGGCCCTTGGGCGGACCCTGGAGCGGCGCCCGGAGATCGAGGAGTTCCTTCGGGAGAAGTTCCGCCGTCTCGGCCGGCCCATGCCCGAGTCCAACCTGGTGCAGGCGGAGGTCCCCTCGGGAGCCCGGTACATCCTGCCGGATCGGGGGACGGCACCTGGACTCATCTTCCATCTGGATGGCGGCGCGCGGGTGTACGCCGTGCCCGGCGTGCCGGCCGAGATGGTGGAGATGCTGGAGGGGACCATCCTGCCGGAGCTCTCGGCGGTGGCCGGTCCGGCCACCATCGTGTCCCGTGTTCTGCGGGTCGCCGGGATGCCCGAGGCCCGCGTCGGCGAGCTGCTGGACGACGTGTTCGGCTCCTCCGAGAACCCCACGGTGGCCTACTTGGCGTCGGCCGGCGAGGTCCGGGTCCGGCTGACGGCCAAGGCCGCGGGTCGCCCGGAGGCGGAGGCCTTGATCCGGCCGGTCGAATCCGAGGTCCGTTCCCGTCTCGGCGCCGCGGTATTCGCGACTGATGAGGAGGAGCTCGAGGAGACCGCCGGCGCCCTGCTGGTCGAGCGGGAGCTCTCCCTGGCCTGTGCCGAGTCGCTCACCGGGGGGAGCCTGGCCGCGCGGATCGTCAACGTTCCCCAAGCGTCGAACTACTTCCTGGGAGCCGTGGTGGCCTACTCGCCGGACGCCAAGCGGGACCTCCTGGGGGTCACCCAGGAGACCATCGACGGACCGGGAACGGTGAGCGAGGCCTGCGCGCTGGAGATGGCTCGGGGCGGCCGGGCCGCCCTCGGCGCCGACGTCGGCCTGTCGACAACAGGTGTGGCCGGTCCCGATCCCCTCGAGGGAAAGCCCTCGGGCACGGTGTGGGTGGGGCTCTCGGCGAATGAGACGGAGGAGGCCCGGACGTTCCGTGCTCCCGGGGACCGCGGACAGGTGAGGCGATGGGCCGAACAGGCCGCCCTTGACCTCCTCCGTCGTTACCTCATCCGTTCCGGCTGATGGCCCGGAACCGGGCCGCCCGTCCGGAAGCGAAGCCGTTGCGGCTGTTCGCGGCTGTGGACATCCCTCCGAGGGCCAAAGAGGCTGTGGTCCGGGCCATCGAACCCTGGCGGGAACGGTTCCCCTCGGGACGGTGGGTCCGGCCGGAGAACTGGCACATCACCGTGAAGTTCCTGGGCCGAACCTGGCCCCGGCTTGTCGACTGGGTTCACAACGCCTGCCGGAGCGCCGCCGGAGAGGTCCGCCCATTCCGGGCCGGGCTCGAGGGACTGGGCGTGTTTCCCGGTCCCAGCCGAGCCCGCGTGCTGTGGGCTGGATTGGACGACCCGGACGGGGGGCTCCGGGCCCTGGCCTCCGCCCTGGATCGGGGGCTCGAGCAGGAGTTCCCTCCCGAGAAGCGGGGGTTCACCGCCCACCTGACCGTGGCCCGGTTCAACCCCCCGGTCCCCATGCGCGAGCAGGCCGATGCGCTGAAGGCAGCAGAGGTCGCCGCGGCTCCGTTCCGCGTGGGGGAGCTGGTCCTGTACCAGAGCCACCTCTCGCCTCGAGGGGCTCGCTACGAGCTCTTGGAGCGGTTCCCGCTCCGCGGCTGATCGTCGGCGACGACCAGCGCGTCCACCGCAACGACCCCGTCTCCCTGGAGGAACAGCGGGTTGATCTCGATGGTCCGGGCACCCGTGGCCGACACAAGATCGATCAGCCGGAGGCACACTTCGACGAGACGGTCCACCGGGAACCGCCGGCCCCGGGCTCCCTCCAGGAGAAGCCGCCCCCACCCGATCGAGGAGAGGGCCCGGCCGACCGTCACCTCCGATCCTGGTCCCGCCACCGCCACGGACTCTCTCAGCGCCTCGGTCCAGATCCCTCCGAGGC
>JBKPBL010000051.1:0-2412 GCA_046726855.1 Actinomycetota bacterium
TGGCGCAGACGGATCTGGTTCTTCTGGGCGCCGGCCTGCTTGTCCCGGACGGCGGCGAAGGCTCCGTCGTTGAACACGTTGCAGTTCTGGTAGATCTCGATGAACGCCGCACCCTTGTGGTCGGCCGCGGCCCGGAGCACCTCGGTGAAGTGCTGGCGGTCGTTGTCGATGGTCCGGGCCACGAACGCCCCCTCGGCCCCGATGGCCAGAGCCACGGGGTTGAAGGGGTGGTCGAGCGAGCCGAACGGCGTCGACTTCGTGACCTTGCCCTCCTCGCTGGTCGGCGAGTACTGGCCCTTGGTCAGGCCGTAGATCTGGTTGTTGAACAGGAGAATCTTGATGTCCACGTTCCGACGGAGCGTGTGGATCAGGTGGTTGCCGCCGATCGACAGGGCGTCCCCGTCACCGGTGGCCACCCACACCGAGAGATCCGGGCGCGCAGTGGCGATCCCCGTGGCCAGCGCCGGGGCCCTGCCATGGATCCCGTGGACCCCATAGGTGTCCACGTAGTAAGTGAACCGCCCGGCACAGCCGATCCCGGCTACCCACACCATCTTCTGCGGGGGCACCCCCAGCTCGGGGAGGAAGCTCTGGACCGTCGACAGGATGGCGTAGTCGCCGCACCCCGGACACCACCTCGGCTCCTGGTCGCTGACGAAGTCCTTCTTCGTCAGCGAGATGGGCACGGCGCCGTGGCCGTCCCCCTCGGCGCGCTTCCCGTTCCCCTCGCTCACGCCATCCTCCGGACGATCTCTTTCTCCAGCTCCTCGGCGAAGATCGGCTGTCCCTGCACCTTGGAGTAGAGCTGGGCGTCGACCAGGTACTCGGCCCGGATGATCTTGGAGAGCTGGCCCGTGTTCATCTCGGGCACCAGGACCTTGGGGTACCGGCGGAGGACCTCACCGGTGTTCTTGGGGAGCGGGTTCATGTGGTACAGGTGCGCCCACGCGATCTTCTTCCCGCGATCGCGGAGCCGCTCGCAGGCTACCCGGATCGCTCCATACGTCGATCCCCACCCCAGCACCAGCATGTCGGCATCCCCGTCCGGGTCGTCCACATGCAGCTCGGGGATGTCATCGGCGATCTTCAGGACCTTGGCCGCTCGGAGGTCCGTGGCCCACTGGTGGTTCTGGGGGTCGTACGAGATGTTGCCGGTGCTGTCGGCCTCCTTCTCAAGGCCACCGATCCGATGCTCGAGCCCCTCCGTTCCGGGGACGGCCCACGGCCGGGCCAGCTTCTCGTCCCGGAGGTACGGCCAGAACTCCTCCCCCATGTTCGGCCCGGCGGTGAAGGCCGGGTCGATCCGTGGAAGACCTTCGACCGCCGGGAGCCGCCAGGGCTCCGAAGAGTTGGCCAGGAAGGTGTCCGTGAGCAGGATGACCGGAGTCCGGTGCACGATGGCGATCCGGGCGGCCTCCAGCGCTGCGTCGAAGCAGTTGGATGAGGTGTACGCGGCCACGATGGGCATGGGCGACTCTCCGTGCCGCCCGTACATGGCCAGGAGGAGGTCGGCAGCCTCGGTCTTGGTGGGCATCCCCGTCGAGGGCCCGGCTCGCTGGACGTCCACGATGACCATGGGCAGCTCCAGGATCACTGCCAGGCCCATCGTCTCCGCCTTCAGGTCCATCCCGGGCCCGCTGGTCCCCGTCACTCCCAGATGCCCCCCGAACGCGGCACCCAGAGCCATGTTGGCCGCGGCGATCTCGTCCTCTGCCTGGAACGTCCGGACCCCGAAGTGCTTGTTCCTGCTGAGGATGTGGAGCAGCTCGGAGGCGGGAGTGATGGGGTACGACGCATAGAACAGGGGCAGGCCGCTCTGGACGCTGGCCGCGATCAGGCCGAGCGAGGTGGCCAGGGCGCCGCTGACGTTCCGGTAGGTGCCCGGCTCCGCGGGTGCGGGCTTGACCTCGTACTGGACCGCGAGGATCTCGGTGGTCTCGCCGAAGTTGTAGCCGGCCTTGAAGGCGGCGAGGTTGGCGTCTCGGATGGACTCCTTCTTGGCGAACTTCTTCTCGATCCACCGCTCGGTCACGTCGGTGGGCCGGCCGTACATCCAGGACACCAGGCCCAGGGCGAAGAAGTTCTTGCTCCGCTCGGCCTCCTTCTTGCTGAGGCCGGCGATCCCCTCCAGGGCCCGGACGGTGATCGTGGTCATGGGGACCTTGAAGACCTGGTAGCCCTCCAGGGTCCCGTCCTCCAGCGGGTTCGATCCGTACCCGGCCTTCTGCAGATTCCGATCAGTGAAGCCGTCCTCGTTAGCGACGACCGTGCCGCCCTTCTCGACGTCGCCAAGGTTCGTCTTCAGGGCCGCGGGGTTCATGGCCACCAGGACGTTCGGGGCGTCCCCTGGGGTCATGATGTCCGTTGACGAGAAGTGGATCTGGAAGGCCGAGACCCCGTGCAGGGTCCCGG
>JBKPBL010000052.1:0-9330 GCA_046726855.1 Actinomycetota bacterium
AGGTACCTCTCCAGCTCGTAGGGGGTCACGTAGGCCTTGTACGCATCCCACTCCTCCCGCTTGTTGCGGATCAGGTAGTTGAACACGTGGGGGCCAAGCGTCTCGCGCAACACGTCAGACGCCTCGGCCACCCGGATGGCCTCGTAAAGATCCTCCGGCAATGACTCGATCCCCGCCTCACGGCGCTCCCCGTCGCTCATCTCGTAGATGTTGTTGGAGGCCTCGGGGGGGAGCTCGTATTCCTCTTCCACGCCGCGAAGGCCTGCGGCAAGCATACTGGCGAACGCCAGGTACGGATTGCAGGCCGGATCCGGTGAGCGGAGCTCGATCCGGGCGGCCTGTTCCTTGCCGGGCTTGTACATGGGGACCCGGACCAGGGCGGAACGGTTGCGCCGGGCCCAGCAGACGTAGACCGGGGCCTCGTAGCCGGGAACGAGACGCTTGTAGGAGTTGACCCACTGGTTGAGGACCAGGGTGATCTCCCGGGCATGCCTGAGGATGCCGGCTATGTATCCCCGGGCCACCTTGGAGAGGTGGTACTCGTCCGCGGCGTCGAAGAAGGCGTTCCGGTCTCCCTCGAACAGGGACTGATGGGTGTGCATCCCGTTCCCGTTGACACCGTGGACCGGCTTGGGCATGAACGTGGCATGGATGCCCGACTCCTGAGCGACCTCCTTCACCGTGAGGCGGTAGGTCATGACGTTGTCGGCCATTGTCAAAGCGTCGGCGTACCGGAGGTCGATCTCGTGCTGGCTGGGGGCCACCTCGTGATGGACGTATTCGACCGGGATGCCCATGGCTTCCAGGTAGCCGACGGTGCGTTTCCGCTCCACGGTGGCCACGTCCAGGGGAGTGAGGTCGAAGTAACCGCCCCGGTCGAGGAACTGGGTGCCGTGCTGGTCGCGGAAGTAGAAGTACTCCAGCTCGGGGCCGACGAAGAAGGTGAAGCCGCGCTCTGCGGCCCTGTCGAGCTGTCGCTTCAACACGTGCCGCGGGTCGCCGTCGAACGGGGAGCCGTCGGGGTTGTGAATGTCGCAGAACATCCGGGCCACCTGCTCCTCGGACCTCCACGGGATGATCTGGAAGCTGGAAGGGTCCGGGCGAGCCACCATGTCGGACTCCTGGATCCTGGCGAAGCCCTCGATCGAGGAGCCATCGAACCCCATCCCCTCGGTGAACGCGGTCTCGAGCTCGGACGGGGTTATGGCGAACGACTTCAGGAACCCCAGCACGTCCGTGAACCACAGCCGGATGAACCGGACGCCCCGCTCCTCGACGGTGCGCAACACGAACTCGGCCTCGTTGCTGGAGGGCACGGCTAGAGGGTAGTCGAGGCCCGGACGAGGCCGGTTACGTGGGCGTTAAATGTGTCCGGTCATCCCCACTCGACCCACTCGATGACGAACTTCACGGCGTAGCCCCTCGGGGCTCGCCTAGCCGCTCGCCCGACTTGGTCTGCGATTGGGCCGGAATGGTTGGAACGGTCAGCAACCAGGGCTGCCAGCGCCAGCCTCGAGACGATGCGGGTGCGGCCTGGGGCGCATCGGTGATCTCGTTCCTTGAACGTTGGGACCACCCCCGCGGGTGGACCCGCCATCTCGGGGCCGACTCCTCCCGGGCGGTCTCGTACGATGGCCACATGGACGTGGCCGCCGAACGGGTCCTGGCCGAAGTCGAGGACCTCGGGGTGCGGTTCGTCCGCCTGTGGTTCACCGACGTGCTGGGGTTCCTGAAGTCCTTCGCCATCCCCTCGGAGGAGCTGGAGAAGGGGTTCCGCGAGGGGATCGGCTTCGACGGGTCGGCGATCGAGGGGTTCGCCCGGGTCGAAGAGGCCGACATGCTGGCCAGGCCAGACCCCACGACCTTCCGCATCCTCCCGTGGCCCCCCGACGAGCCGGTGGCCCGGATGCTGTGCGACATCACCCACCCGGACGGGACGCCGTTCCAGGGCGACCCGAGGCAGGTCCTTCGGCGTGTTCTGGGACGGGCTCGGGAGATGGGGTTCGAGGTGGTCGCCGGGCCGGAGATCGAGTACTTCCTGTCCCGCTCGGCCGACTCCTTCGAGCCACTCGATGCCGGCGGTTACTTCGACCTGACCACTGCGGAGGTCACAGACCAGGTCCGGAAGCGCACCGTGGGAGCGCTGGAACGCCTTGGCATCCGGGTGCACATGCTCCATCACGAGGATGCTCCGAGCCAGCACGAGATCGACCTGGTCCCGGAGGACGCTCTTACCGTGGCCGATGCCGTGATGACGCTCCGGCTGGTTGTCAAGGAGGTGGCCCAGGAGCTAGGGCTGCACGCCTCGTTCATGCCCAAGCCTGCTGCCGGCATCCAGGGTTCCGGGATGCACACCCATTTCACGCTCATGGAGGGTGAACGGAACGCGTTCCACGACGCCACCGCCGAGGCCGGGTTGTCGAAAGTTGCCGGTGCGTTCATCGCCGGGCTTCTGAGGCACGCCCCGGCCATCACGGCGGTGACGAATCAGTGGGTCAATTCGTACAAGCGACTGGTGCCGGGGTTCGAGGCCCCGGTCCACGTGAGCTGGGCGCGGCGGAACCGCTCGGCACTGGTCCGGGTGCCGGGGGACCGGCCCGATGACGAACGCTCCTTCCGCATCGAGTACCGGTCCCCGGACCCCGCATGCAACCCATACCTGGCCTTTGCGGTCATCGTGGCCGCCGGCCTGGACGGCATCCGTCAGGAGCTGAACCCTCCTGCGGAGGTCACGGACAATCTTCACGCCATGTCCGAGGATCAGCGCCGAGCCTCGGGGATCGCCTCTCTTCCCGACAATCTCCTCGACGCTGTGCACCTCCTGGAGCGGTCGGACCTCGCGGCGGAGGCTCTCGGAGAACACGTCTTCGAGTGGTTCATCCGCAACAAACGGGAGGAGTGGGGGGCCTACCGGGCCTACGTGACCCCCTGGGAGATGGAGCGCTCCTTCCCCCTGCTGTAGTGACCACGCCCGAGGTGCTCGGCCGCGCCTTGGCCGCCGCTCCCGACCCCGAGCTGGCCCGGGTTGCTCTGTCTAGGGTGGGAGACCATCCGGTGGCCAGGGAGCTGCTGGCCCAGCGCGGGGCCACCGAGGCCGCGATCCCCCTGTTGGGTTTCTCCACCGCCGCCGCGGACTTCCTGTTCGCCCACCCCGAGGAGGCCGCCCTGTTCCTCGACCCGGGGCCCCGCTCCCGAGACGACCTCCTGGCCGAGGCGACAGAGACGGCATCCCGCCACGGCGTGGAGGCTGGCCTTCGGCGGTTCCGGCGCCGGGCGCTTTACCGCGTGGCCGTTCGGGACCTTGAGAGCGCGGCGCTTGAGGAGGTCGTTGCCGAGATCACCTGGATCGCCGAGGTGTGCCTGGAGGTGGCCGTGGCCGAGGCCCAGGCCCACGTCGCGGTGGTCGGCATGGGGAAGCTGGGGGGAGCCGAGCTCAACTACTCGAGCGACGTCGACCTCGTCTTCGTACATCGGGACCCCGGAGGCGAAGCCCAGGCGGAGGCCTCGCGGCGCGCCGGGCGACTGTTGGCGATGCTGTCCGAGCCCACCGGAGAAGGGGTGGCCCTCCGTGTGGATCCCTCGCTCCGGCCGGAGGGTCGGGCCGGTCCCCTCTCGCGCTCGCTGATGGCGACCCTCGAGTACTACCGGCGCCACGCGGCCACCTGGGAGAAGCAGGCCTGGTTGAAGGCCCGCCCTGTGGCCGGCGACATGGAGCTGGGCCACCGGATCGTCCGCGAGCTGGAGCCGATCATCTATCCGGAGGAGCTCGATCCCGCCGCCATCGACGACGTCCGGGCGATGAAGGTCCGCATCGAGGAGTACGTCCGGGCCCGGGGGAAGGAAGCCACCGAGGTGAAGAGGGGGCGCGGGGGGATCCGCGACATCGAGTTCGCGGTCCAGCTCCTCCAGCTCGTGCACGGCCGGCGGGACCCGACTCTCCGCGAGCCGAACACTCTCCGTGCGCTGGAGTCCCTGTCCCAGAATGGCTACGTCGCCGTGAGTGACGGTGCCTCGCTGGCCGTCTCCTACCGCTTCCTGAGGACTCTGGAGCACCGTCTCCAGCTCGCCCGGGACGTCCAGACCCATGAACTGCCCCAGGACGAGGTATCCCTCCGGCGGCTGGCACGCTCTCTGGGCCTGGACGGCTCGGATGCCCTCCGCGACGCCTATGACCGGCACACAACCGGGGTTCGGGACCTCCACCGCGGCCTGTTCTACCGGCCCCTACTCGAGGCCTTCGCCGGGGCCAGGGCGCCACAGCCGGGGACGGAGCGAGCGGCCACTGAGGAGCTGTTGAGCGGCCTGGGGTTCAGGGACCCGGAGGCCGCGTACCGGAGGTTCGCCGGCCTCGTGGATCCCTCCAGCCGGCTCGGTCGGGTCCTCAGCCACGTCTTCCCGATCCTGGCCCCCGCCCTGGCCCTGGCCCCCGATCCCGACGGTGGGCTGGTGCGATTTGAGCGGGTCGCAGGGTCGCTCAGGGCGGACGACCTCGCGGCCGACCGCCTGGCCTCAGAGCCCCGAATCGTCGAGGGTCTCGCTCGGGCGGTGGGATGGTCTTCGTGGCTGGCCGACGCCTTCGCCACCAGTCCCCAGGAGGTGGGCTGGCTCAGCGCGGAGAGCGTGGAGCCGATGTGGACGTCCCGGCTGGGCCTGGTCCTGACTGTGGCCGGCTACGCGGGCGTCGGGCGAACAGTCCCGGATCTGGGAAGGGACCTCGCCGCCGTGGCCGACACCGCCATCCGCGAGGCGGTGGACGAGGCCGGGCCGGGAGTCCCTTTCGCGGTCATCGGTTTGGGGAAGCTTGGCGGGAAGGAGCTGAACGTGGCCTCCGATCTCGACGTGGTCTTCGTGTATGACGGCGAGGGGCCTACAGCGTTCGAGGAGGCCCGGACGGCGGCCGAGGCCACGCTCGCCGGGATCAGGCGCAGGGGTTTCGAGGCGGACCCCGACCTGAGGCCGGAGGGGCGGAACGGCCCACTGGCCCGATCCCTGACCGCCTACCTGGAGTACTGGGAGCGATGGGCCCAGACGTGGGAGTTCCAGTCGCTCCTGAAGGCCCGATCGGTGGCGGGCGATCCGGCGCTGGGGCGGCGCTTCGAGCTCGCCGCAGGCGACTTCGCGTTCCCGGACGTCCTGCCGCTGGAGAAGGTGTCCGAGATCCGGCGCATGCGGGTGAGGATGGAGGAGGAGAGGGTCAAGCCCCCGGACGCCCGGCGGTTCCACTTCAAGCTCGGGTACGGCGGCCTGGCCGACGTCCAGTTCTCGGTGGAGCTCTCCCTCCTGCGCCATGGGCGGGAGCATCCGTCGGTGCGGCGTCGGCACACTCTTGAGGCCCTGGAGGCCCTGGCCGAGGAGCGCCTGATCGAGGACAGTGTCAGCCTCGCTCTGGGACAGGCCTACGTCTTCCTGAACGAGGTCAAGAACGCCTTGGAGATGGACCGGCGGGTTCCGGCCGAGGCGATCCCGCCGACGCCGGAGGAGCAGGTGGCCCTGGCCCGCCGCCTCGGGTACGAGGAGTTCCCTCGGGCCGCGTTCCTCGAGGACTACCGCCGGATCACCCGGAGAGCCCGCCGGGCCATGCAGCGGATCTTCTACCCAGACGAGGAAGCCTGAATCCAGGAGGAGGGCGCCGCGAGCTCAGACGTCGAAGTAGAGGTAAAACTCCCATGGATGAGGACGGAGCCGGACCTCATCTAGCTCGTTCTTCCGCTTGAACTCCAGCCAGGTGTCGATCACGTCCTGGGTGAACACCCCGCCCTCGAGCAAGAAGCCGTGGTCGGCCTCGAGCGCGTCGAGGACCTCCTCGAGGGAGCCGGGCACCTGCTTGACCTGTGAGGCCTCCTCGGGAGGCAGGTCGTACAGGTCCTTGTCGATCGGGTCCGGGGGCTCGATCTTGTTCTTGACCCCGTCCAGGCCCGCCAGGAGCATGGCCGAGAACGCCAGGTACGGGTTGCACGACGGGTCCGGTGATCTGAACTCCACCCGCTTGGACGCCGGGGTCTTGTAGTAGACCGGGATCCGGGCGCAGGCCGAGCGGTTCCGCTGCGAGTACACCAGGTTGATCGGGGCCTCGTACCCGGGGACCAGCCGGCGGTACGAGTTGGTGGTCGGAGCGGCGAACGCCAGGAGTGCCGGGGCGTGGGCAAGAAGCCCTCCGATGTAGTGCCTGCAGGTGTCCGAGATCTGCGCGTAGCCAACCTCGTCCCAGAACAGGTTCTCCCCGGCGTTCCACAGCGACTGGTGGGTGTGCATCCCAGAGCCGTTGTCGTGGAAGATCGGCTTGGGCATGAAGGTGACCGTCTTGCCGTTCTGACGGGCCGTGTTCTTGATGATGTACTTGTACTTGAGGACGTTGTCCGTCTGCTTGAGCAGGGTCTCGTAGCGGATGTCGATCTCCGCCTGGCCCGCGGTGCCGACCTCGTGGTGGTGAACCTCGACCTGGATGCCCACCTTCTGGAGGTTCAGGAGCATCTCCGACCGCAGGTCCTGGTAGTGGTCCATCGGCGGGAGCGGGAAGTAGCCTTCCTTGTATCGGGGCTTGTACCCCTTGTTCCCGCCCTCCTCCTGGGCCCCGGAGTTCCACACGCCCTCGATGGCGTCGATGTGGTAGTAGCCCTCGTGCTGGTTCTGGTCGAAGCGGATCGAGTCGAAGATGTAGAACTCGCACTCCGGTCCCCAGTACGAGACGTCCGCGATCCCGGTCTGCTTGAGGTACAGCTCCGCCTTCCGGGCGATCCCCCGAGGATCCCGCGTGTACATCTCGCCGGTCACGGGGTCCCTGACGAAGCAGTGGATGGCCAGAGTGGAGTGACGGGCGAACGGGTCGACGTAGGCGGAGTCGGCGTCGGGGACCAGCAGCATGTCCGACTCCTGGATCTCCTGGAATCCCCGGATCGAGGAACCGTCGAATCCGTATCCGTCCTCGAACCCTTCCTCGGTCAGCTCGGAGATGGGAACCGAGAAATGCTGCATGAGGCCTGGGAGGTCGCAGAACCTGAAGTCCACGATCTCGGCCTTGGCCTTCTTGGCCAGGTCCAGCACGTCCTTGGGCGTCGCCACGCGGAAACCTCCTTCCTCGGCGGTCGTGGGAAGGCTAGCGGTGCGGCATTGCCCGATGGTTTCAGCGACGTAAATTTGGTGTTACGAGGGGCGCAGGTCCGCTGCTCGGTAGCCGACCCCTCGGACCGTCTCGATCAGATGCTCGTGTTCCGGTCCGAGCTTGGCTCGGAGCCGGCGGACGTGCACGTCGACGGTTCGGGTCCCCCCGTAGAAGTCGTAGCCCCACACCTCTCGGAGGAGCTTGGCCCGGGAGAACACCCGTCCCGCGTGCTGGGCCAGGAACCGGAGCAGCTCGAACTCCTTGTACGTGAGGTCCAGAGTTCGGGCACCGGCCGTGACCTGGTACGTCTCGATGTTTATCGAGACCGGGCCCAGCCGCACCGAGTCGGCGCCTGCGTCCCCTCGACGCGATCGGATGAGGCCGACGCGGAGACGGAGCTCCGCCTCGGAGGCTTCGGGGAAGACGAAGTCGTCGGCCACCTCGTGCCAGGGCAGGCGGCCGAGATCGGCTCGAGCCAGGACGACCACGACGCCGACGGGGGAGTCGGCAGCGGCGAGGGCCGACAGCAGCTCGTGGGTCCCCTCCGGGTCCATCGCGCCGTCCACGACCACGAGATCCGGCCCGATGTCCGGCAGGCGAGCCATTGCGTCCACTGAGGGCGGCTCGGCTTTCACGTCGGCGCCCAGGGATAGGGCCGCGGGCAGAACGTCGCCGGGGGAGCGATCGGACAGGAACAGGATGCGTCGCAACCGGGCGGAGCCTAACAGAAGGAGAGTAGGCTCGGGCTCGGTGTCGACGCCGGCGCTGATCCTCAGGTCGCGGCCGTACCGAGCCGCCTCGGCGTTCACCGTCACCACCGAGGACGGGGTGACACTCGTCGGGTCTCGGGTGGGGCGGAGCGGTCCCTCGATCGTGTTCTGCCACGGCTTCCTGGGCTGGCACCGCAAGCTGCGGATCGTGCGCTTCGTCGAGGCGCTGGCCCGCCGATCCGTAGTGTTCGCCGTGGATCTCAGGGGTCACGGCCGAAGCGGGGGACTGTGCACCTACGGGGACCGGGAAGTGCTCGATGTCGAGGCCGTGGCCGGGCTGGCCCGGGCGGAGCGGCCGGGCGAGCCGGTGGCCAGCGTGGGCCTCTCGATGGGTGGTGTCGCCGCCATCCGGCACGCCGCGTCCCGAGGAGGAGTGGAGGCGGTGGTGGCCATCTCCACGCCGGCCCGCTGGGACGGCCACCGCTCCCGAGCGGTCCGCCAGATCCGGTGGGTCGGCTCGTCGCCCGGGGGCAGGAGGGTGGCCGCCCTCCTCGGCGTTCGACTGGCGGAGTTCCGGCCGTGGCCGGATGCCCCCGAGTCGGTGATCGGACGCATCTCGCCCACGCCGCTGGTCCTGGTCCACGGACGCGACGACCACTTCTTCGACGAGGAGGAGGCGTGGCGCCTGTACCGGGCGGCGCGGGAGCCGAAGCGGCTGCTGCTGGCGACCCGGTTCGGCCACGCTGAGGATGGGCTCACGCCGGCCTTCGCCGAGCGGCTGGCCGGACGCCTCCTCGAGGTCCTGGCCCCGCCCCGGTGACTTCACGCCGGGGCCGGGCCGGACGTTCTACGGTTGTGAGGCCGCCCCCGTTCCAGAGCTTCCTGGAGGAGTACCGGGAGCCGGTGTACCGCTTCCTGGTGGCGTTGGTCGGCCCGAACGAGGCCGAGGATTGCTTCCAGGAGACGTTCCTGGCCGCCCTGCGTGCCTACTCGCGGCTCGCCCCCGGGTCGAACCTGCGGGCCTGGGTGATGCAGATCGCCCGGCGAAAGGCCATCGACTCGCACCGGTCAACGAGGCGGCGACCCCGGCCGGTCGCGGACGTGCCGGACCGTCCCGCCGCTCCGGGACGGGACAGCGATCCGCGGATCTGGCGCCTGGTCCGGGACCTGCCCGCGAAGCAGCGCGACGCGGTGGTCCTGCGCTTCGTCGGCGACCTGCCGTATCGCGAGGTGGCCAGGATCACGGGCGGCTCGGAGGCGGGGGCCAGACAAAACGTGCGGCTGGGCCTGGCCAAGCTGCGGGAGGGATGGAGATGAGGACCAAGGAGATAGAGCGGGAGCTGCGGGGGTCCAGCGGGCGCTCCTACGCGGAAGCCGCGGCCCGGGCCGCCCAGGTCATGGCCAGGCGGGCCGCCGCAGGCGGGCTCGTCGACGTGGCTTACGCAGAGACCGAGTCGCCATTCGGCACGCTCTTGGTGGCCTCGACCCCTCGCGGGCTGGTCCGCCTGGCGTACCCCGACG
>JBKPBL010000053.1:0-7433 GCA_046726855.1 Actinomycetota bacterium
CCAGGTACGCCGCTGCGGGGAGGGCGGCGTCGGCGTACTCGCGGTACGGGCCCAGGGCCAGGTCCTGCACGACCAGGAACGGAGCGTTCGCCACCGCCAGCTCGGCCAGGGCGGCGTCGGGGAAGTCCGTCAGCGGGTCCACGCCGACCAGGAAGAGCACGCCGATCTCGCGGCGGGCCGCGCTCTCCAGGACGTCCCGGGTCCCCCGGCCCGGGGCGGATGGGAGATCCGGGCCCCACAGGTCCTCGACCTCCGCGCGCTCGCTGGCGTCCTCGACGCGGCGACCTCCGGGAAGCAGAGCCGGATGCACGCCGGCCCGGAGGGCCCCCCGGTCCCCGGCCCGGCGGGGCGCCAAGGCGAACCTGGCCCCCACGCTCTGGGCCAGGCTCACAGCGAGGCTCACGGCCCCCATCGTCTCGGCCAGACGGGGTCCGGCCAGGACCACCGACCGGCCCCGCGCTTCGTCGAGCGCGTCGGCGACCCGTCCCAGGGCCGTGTCCTCGCCGTGGGCCGTGGCCAGCTGGTCGAGGACGTCGGCCTCGCCCCCCGGCCGGCAGAGGATGTGCTCGGCCAGGTCCGCCAGCGCTGTCCGGCGTGGATGGATAACGAAGATCCTGGCTCCGTTCCGGGCCGCCTTCCGGATCCTCAGGTGCAGGATGGGTAGCTCCTCTCGGACGTCCAGCCCGAGCACGAGGATCACCTCGGCGGCTTCCACGTCGCCGTAGGTCACCGGCATCCCGGCGCCGGCGGCCCGATCCACGTCGATGGGCACGTCCGGCGAGGCCGCGAGACGGTGATCGAGGTCATTCGTCCGGAACACGGACCGGGCCAGCTTCGACATCGCGTAGGAGTCCTCGTCGGTGAGCCTCCCTCCGCCCAGGAAGGCCACCCCCCGTCCGCCCCGGGCCCGGTCCGCGATCGTGGCGAACACCTCCTCGAAGGGGGCCGGCTCCAGCCCGGGAACGCGGAGAAGGGGCGTGTCGAGGCGGTCCCGGTCGGGGAACCTGAAGGCGTACCGCCCCTTGTCGCAGAGCCACGATTCGTTGGTGTCGGGATTGTCCCGGGCCTGGTGGCGGACCACCTCGCCCCGGCGGATGTCGACCCGGATCCGGCACCCCGAGGCGCAGTGCGGACAGACCGACTCGCCCGAGCGGATGTCGAAGGGCCGGGCGGCGAAACGGTAGGTGGACGAGGTCAGGGCACCCACCGGGCAGATCTGCACGGTGTTGCCGGAGAAGGGCGAGCGGAAGTCCTCCCCGGGCGAGATCGCCACCTGCTCGGCCGCGCCCCGGTCGAACAGCTCGATGAACCGCTCGCCGGAGATCTGGTCGCAGAACCGGGTGCACCGCGCGCACAGGACGCAGCGTTCCCGGTCCAGCAGGACAAGAGGCGAGAGAGGAACCGGCTTCCGGTACACGCGCTTGGGATCGATGTATCGGCTCTCTCCAGGCCCCCAGGCCAGAGCCTGGTCCTGCAGCGGGCACTCACCACCCCGGTCGCACACCGGGCAGTCAAGGGGGTGGTTGATCAGGAGGAGCTCGAGCATGCCCTCCTGGGCCTTGCGAGCCATCTCGCTGGTGTGCTGGGTCCTGACCACCATCCCCTCGGCCACCGGTGTGGTGCACGAGGTGACGGGCTTCCGCTGGCCCTCGATCTCCACGATGCACTGACGGCAGGCGCCCACCGGCTCCAGATAGGGGTGGTCGCAGAAGCGGGGAACCTCGATCCCCAGAGCCTCGGCCGCCCGGATCACCAGCGTACCGGGGGGCACGGTGAGGTCCCTGCCGTCGATGGTCAGCGCCACCGGGGGCCGCTCACTCACCGAAGGACCTCGCCCAGATCGATCTCTCCGCGCGTGGCGGCGAGCTCCCGAGCCTCTGCCGCCCCGACCGTGGGGCGCTCCTTAAGGGGGCAGCCGGCTCGCTTGACGTGCTCCACGTACTCGTCCCGGAAGTACTTGATAGAGGAGTCGATCGGTGAGACGGCGCCGTCCCCCAGCGCGCAGAAGTTCTTGAACAGCATGTTGTCGCCCACGTCCCTCATCACCTCGATGTCGTCGAGGCGGCCGCCACCGTTCTCCATGCGGTACAGGACCTTCGTCATCCACCAAGTCCCCTCGCGGCATGGGGTGCACTTGCCGCAGGACTCGTGGGCGTAGAACTGCGTGAACCGGAGCGCGGTGTCCACCACGCAGTCCCGCTCGTCCAGCACGATCATGGCCCCGGTCCCGAGGAGGGAGCCCTGCGCGGCGATGGACTCGAAGTCCATCGGGGTATCCAGGTGGCCCTCGGTCAGGAACGGCGTCGAGGACCCACCCGGAGTCCAGGCCATGACCCGTCTTCCGTCGGGGACCCCTCCGGCCAGCTCGTCGATGAGCACCCTGGCCGGGGTGCCCATGGGGGCCTCGTAGTTCCCGGGCCTGGCAACCCGGCCGGAGACGCAGAAGATCTTCGGCCCCGTGGACTTCTCCGGCCCGAGGCTGGCGAACCAATCGGCCCCCCGGTTGATGATGTGCGGCACCGTCGACAGCGTCTCGACGTTGTTCACCACGGTCGGCGAGCTGTACAGGCCCTCGACCGCGGGGAACGGCGGCCGGAGCCTGGGCTGGCCCCGCTTCCCCTCCAGCGACTCCAGAAGCGCCGTCTCCTCACCGCACTCGTACGAGCCGGCCCCCCGGTGAAGGACGATGTCCAGGTCGAAGTCGCTGCCGCCGATGCCCTTCCCAAGGAACCCCCTGTCGTAGGCCTCTCCGATGGCCCGCTCGAGCTGCAGAGACGGGTAGAGGAACTCACCGCGCACGTACACGAACGCAGTCCGGCAACCCACCGCGTATGAAGTGATGGCGATGCCCTCGAGCAGCTGGTGGGGATCGCGCTCCAGGAGCTCGCGGTCCTTGAACGTCCCCGGCTCCCCCTCGTCGGCGTTGCACACCACGTACACCGGCTTACCGGTGTCCTGGGGGATGAAGGACCACTTCGCCCCGGTGGGGAACCCGGCCCCACCCCTGCCCCGGAGGCCGGAGGCCTTGACCTCCTCGATTATGGCCCCCGGCGACATCGACAGGGCCTTCTTCAGGGCCGAGTACCCGCCCGCATCGAGGTACCCGTCCATGGCGTCGGCCCCCTCGACCCCCCAGCGAGCGGTGAGGACCGGCTCGAACTCACTCACGGTCCAGCCCCGCCAGGATCCTGCTGGTCTGCCTGTGGTCGATGGGACTCGGGCCCCGCGGGGGCTGGGGAACCTCTCCGGCGCGGAGCTTCTCGATCATCTCCCGAAACCCATCTCCGGTGACCCTGTCGTAGTTGCAGTAGTTGATCTGCACGACCGGAGCCGCGTCGCAGGCGCCTAGACACTCCACCTCCTCCAGCGTGAACTCGCCATCGGGGGTGACGACTCCGGCCTCCTCGCCGAGCAGCTCGCTGGCACGGTCGTAGAGATCCCGGCCCCCCGCCATGGCGCACGACAGGTTGGTGCAGACCGATATCAGCCATCGTCCGGTGGGGGTCTTCTTGAGCATTGTGTAGTAGGTGGCCACCGCCTCGACCTCGGCTGTGGTGATCCCCAGGATCTCGCCGACCTCCTGCATGCCCTCCCGGGTGACGTGGCCCTCCTCGGCCTGCACCATGTACAGGAGCTGGAGGAGGGCGGAGCGGGGGTCGGGGTAATGATTCACAGCCTCCTCGGCCGCGCGGCGCAGGCCTTCGGACAGCACCGCCATCAGCGATCCACCCCACCCATCAACGGGTCGGTACTGGCCACGCAGGCGATCACGTCGGCCATCAGGCCTCCCCGGGTCATCTCCGGCAAGGCCGCCAGGTTGCAGAAGGACGGGTCCCGGATACGGACCCGGTAGGGGCGGATCCCCCCGTCTGACACGACGTAGAACCCGAGCTCGCCCCGGGGGGACTCCACCGCCGTGTAAACTTCGCCGGCCGGAACCTTGATCCCCTGAGTGACGATCTTGAAGTGGTTGATGAGCGCCTCCATGGAGTCCTCCATGATGTGGCGCACGTACTCCTCGGAGTTACCGATCCCGTCCGGCCCCACCGTCAGGTGCGCGGGCCACCGGAGCTTCGGGTCCTCGATCATCACGGGGCCGCCGGGCAGCGAGTCGAGCACCTGCTCGCAGATCTTCACGGACTCGCGCATCTCGGCGACCCGCACCTCGTACCGCGCGTAGCAGTCCGAGCCGGTTCGGGTGGGGACCTCGAAGTCGTACTGCTCGTAGCCGCCGTAAGGCTGAGCCTTCCGCAGATCGTGGGCCACGCCGGCGGCCCGGAGCATCGGCCCGGTGACCCCCAGGCGGAGACTGTGCTCCGCGGGGAGGACGCCGACGCCCCTGTTGCGCTCCAGCCAGATCGGGTTCCCGGAGAGGAGGTCCTCGTACTCGTCGATCCGAGCCGGCAGCGCCT
This sequence comes from Actinomycetota bacterium, assembly GCA_046726855.1. Classification (GTDB taxonomy): domain Bacteria; phylum Actinomycetota; class UBA4738; order UBA4738; family CALAEC01; genus JBKPBL01. The sequence continues at coordinate 4,413 of JBKPBL010000053.1, forward strand.
TCAGGAGCGACAGGGCCCCGGGCTCCGCGCCGTCGGGGAGGTCCATGGCCAGGCCGCCGATCCGGATGTAGGCGTGGTTCATGCGAAGGCCGGAGATCAGCTCGAAGATGTCCAGGATCCGCTCCCGCTCACGGAAGCCGTAAAGCATCATCGAGATGGCCCCCAGCTCCAGCCCGGTCGTGGCCAGCCACACCAGGTGGCTGGCGATCCGGTTCAGCTCACAGACCAGGACCCGGATCGCTCTGGCCCGGGGGGGTGCCTCGATCCCAAGCAGCCGCTCCACGGCCAGGCAGTAGGCCAGCTCGTTGAAGAACGAGGAGAGGTAGTCCGCCCTGGTCACGAAGGTCACGCCCTGCTGCCAGTTTCGGTACTCGGTGTTCTTCTCGATCCCCGTGTGCAGGTAACCCATGATCGGCACGAGGTCGACGACCGTCTCACCGTCCAGGGTCAGCAGGAGGCGGAGGACGCCGTGGGTGGAGGGGTGCTGGGGCCCCATGTTGACGACCAGCAGGTCCTCCCGGAGCCGCTGGGCGGTGGTCCCCCTGGCGACCTCCGGACCCCCAACCTGTTCGGGGACCTGCGCCGCCACGGTCAGAGCCCCCGTTCGTCGGGGGGAGGGACGAAGGCTCCCTTGTACTGGGTGGGAACCCCTCCCAATGAGTGGTCTTTGCGGAGGGGATGCCCCCGCCAGTCCTCCGGCATCAGGATCCGGCGCAAGTCGGGATGGCCCTCGAACACGACCCCGAAGAAGTCGAAGACCTCTCTCTCCTGCCAGTCGGCCGCCGGGAACACCCGCGTGGCCGAAGCGATCCGGAGGTCGCTCTCGGCCAGCCCGACCTTCACCCGCACCCGGTGGCCGTGCTCCGGCGCGTACAGGTGATAGGCCATCCACACCCGGGGGTCACGGCCCGGCCAGTCGGTGCACGACACGTCGGCACAGAACGTGAAGGCCAGGTCGGGCTCGTCGCGGAGCGTTCGGAGAGAGTCCAGGAGCTCGTCCCGAGGCACGGTGACCGTGACCTCACCGCGAGCGGTCAGGACGTCATCGAAGGGTTCTCCCAGCCGCCGGGCCAGATCCTCGACCTTCACTTGAACGTCCCCCGCTTGGAGATCTTCTCGTGGAGGCGGAGGATGCCGTACATCAGCATCTCCGGCCGTGGAGGGCAGCCCGGCACGTAGATGTCCACGGGGACCAGCGTGTCCACCCCCTGGATCACGCCGTAGTTGTTGAACATCCCTCCCGAGGAGGCACACACCCCCATCGAGATCACCCACTTGGGCTCGGGCATCTGGTCGTAGATCTGCCTGAGGACCGGCCCCATCTTCTGAGACACTCGGCCGGCCACGATCATCAGGTCGGCCTGTCGGGGCGACCCCCGGAAGATCTCCATCCCCCACCGGGCCAGGTCGTGGTGTCCCGCGCCGGTGGCCATCATCTCGATGGCGCAGCAGGCCAGCCCGAACGTCACCGGGAACACCGACTGCTTCCGGGCCCAGTTCACTGCCTTGGCCAGCGTGGTGGTGAGGATGCCTCGCCTGACCTCCTCTTCCGCGGCCCTCTGCTCGAGCTCGCTCAATCCCACTCCAGGCCCCCTCGCTGCCAGACGTACACGTAGGCCACGAAGACCAGGGCGATGAAGACGGCCATCTCGACCAGGCCGAACAGGCCCAGCTGGCGGAAGGTCACCGCCCAGGGGAACAGGAAGATCGTCTCGATGTCGAACACGATGAAGAGCATGGCGATGACGTAGAACTTCACCGGGAATCGCTCCCTGGGAACGTGCTCCGGAACGATCCCGCACTCGTACGGCGAGAGTTTGGCGGGCGTGGGCCGCCTGGGGGCCAGGGTCCTGGACACGAGGAGCGAGGTCCCCGCGAACAAGGCGGCCAGCCCGGCCAGGATCACGATCGGCAGGTACTGGGCCAGCCCCGTCATCGCTCCGGCGCGATCCGCACGAGCCAGTCCATGACCCTGTCGTCCAGGTCGCCGCCGGGACCGTCGGTCACATTGGCCAGGACGCGGAGGGCGAAGCGCATCAGCCGCTCACGTGGGAACGCGTGCTCCACGGCGTACCGCATCATCAGGGGGTTGCCGATGGCCCGGGCGAACGTCCGCCCCGCTGTGAAGTACTTGCCGTAACGCTGGCGGAGGACCACGGGGTAGATGTGGGCCAACCCCGGTCGGCCGGAAACCAGCGCATCGTGCACAAGCTCCGCGGCGACCTCGGCCGACTCGATGGCGTAGGCGATCCCCTCGCCGGTGAACGGGTTGATGATCCCTCCGGCGTCGCCCACCAGCAGGAGCCCTGGCATGGCCAGGGGGCGCCGGTTCATGCCCATCGGCAGAGGGCCCGACAGGAGATCGCCCTGGGCCTGCTCCTCGCCGATCTCCCACTCCGGCGGGAGGTGGCGGATGAAGGACGACATCAGATTGCGGGGCGAGATGTCCCGGAACCGGCTGGTGGTGTTGAGTAGCCCCGCGCCGACGTTCAGGATCCCCTGCCCCACCGGGAAGATCCAGCCGTAGCCGGGGAGGATCACCTCCTGGTCCCAGAGATCGAACCATGACTCGAAGTACGCGCCCTGCTGGCGAGGGGAGCGGTAGTAGCGGCGGGCGGCAACCCCCAGCGGCCTTCGAGGGTCTCGGCGGACGCCCGCCTTGCCCGCGAACCTAGAGGAAGCCCCGTCGCAGGCCAGGACGTACCGGGCCGTGATCGTCTCCGGCTCACCGCCCTCTCGCACCACCCGGGCCCCCACGACCCAGCCCTCGTCCACCAGCGGCATGTCGGCCTCGGTCCCCTCCCACAGCGTGGCCCCGGCCTTCACGGCTCTCTGCAGGATGAGGTTGTCGAGATCGTGCCGGGTCCTGACCACGCCGAAGTCGGGGAACGACTCCAGCCGGGGCCACGGCAAGGTGAGCTTGACCGTGGGCCCGTTCACCTTCAGGCCCTCGATGCGGACGAACCCGGGCTCGGTGGGGTCCACACCGAGGAGCCTGATGGCGCGGACCCCTCTCGGAGT
>JBKPBL010000054.1:0-6026 GCA_046726855.1 Actinomycetota bacterium
AGTCTAGCCGTCGCTATTCCCGACTGTCCAGGTCGGATTTAGGAAGGGGATCGATGTCAGACCCCTCCTTTACAATCGAACGTATGTTCGGGAGCGATCCATGAGCGAGCTCCGCTCGGCGGTCGAGGCGCTCCGGTCCGAATCCCTGGCCGAGCTGCCAGACGCACGGCTCGAGGAGGACTTCGCGGAGCTCCAGCATGCCTCGGAGCTCATCGACGCGGAGCGGCTCCGGCGCTTGGCCGAAATCGACCGTCGGGGGCTGTATCAACGGGATGGCCACCTGTCGGCAGCGTCGTGGCTGGCCAGCAGGTTCAAGCTGACATGGGGCGCCGCCCGTCAGCAGGTCCGAACGGCTCGTGCCTTAGAGGAGATGCCGGAGGCGCGTCGGGCTCTCGCGGAAGGCGATCTGTCCATGTCCGCCGTTCGAGTTCTCGTCCACGCTCGGGAGGCCGATCCGGAGGCTTTCGGCCGCAGTGAGAGCGCCCTGGTCGATGCGGCCCGTGTCCATTCGGTGAACGACCTGCAACGGGTTACGGCTTACTGGCGCCAGGCCGTCGAGCGGGAAGCCGCGCTGGACGGGGAGGAGATGCTCCGCGAACGCCGGAAGCTCCACGCCTCAGTCACCTTCATGGGGATGGTTCGGGTCGACGGCGACCTGGACCCCGAGACGGGCGAGACACTCCTGACAGCCCTTCGGGCGGTGCTGGACGCCGAGTCACGGTCCAGCTCGGAAGGTGACCAGCGCACGCCAGCCCAACGGCGGGCCGATGCCCTGGGGGAGGTGTGCCGGCAGTGGCTGGACCTGGCAGACCGGCCAAGGCTGGCTGGCGAGAAGCCGCACATCACGGTGACCGTTGCGGCCGACGCGCTGCACGATCAAAAGGGTGAGCCCAGTGAAATGGATCACGCTGGCCCGATCGATCCGGCGCTGGCCAAGCGAATGGCCTGCGACGCCTCGATCCGGCGAATCGTCATGGCGGGCCGATCCGAGCCGCTGGACGTCGGTCGCCAGAGCCAGGTGATCTCCCCGGCCATGCGCCGGGCGGTGATCGCCCAGGACCGTCATTGCCGGTTCCCCGGCTGCGACCGTCCTCACACGTGGTGCGACGCCCACCACGTCGTCCACTGGGCGGAGGGAGGCCACACCTCGCTCCCCAACCTGATCCTGTTGTGCCGTCGCCACCACAGGATGGTGCATGAACGACGCGGCTTCCGGCTGGAGCTGGTCGACGGCCGGCCGGTATTCAGTAGGCCAGACCGGTCGGTACTCGATGAGCGGGCGCCGCCCTAGCTCCCGAGAGTTTCTCGCGCCTCAGAACCGGAGACGGCATCGCGGGCGTCCGATTCCCTGAAGCAAGCGCGGTACGGTCTCCCGGCCAAGGAAGATGGTCGCCTCAAGTTGGCAGAGGCAATCCAGGGCCTGCGAGTGCTGGCCTTTCGATTGGCTTCCTAGCCGACCGAGCCTTCCATCTGGAGCTCGATCAGGCGGTTGAGCTCCACCGCGTACTCCATGGGGAGCTCGCGGGTGATCGGCTCGATGAAGCCGTTGACGATCATGGCCATGGCGTCGGCCTCGGAGAGGCCCCGGCTCATCAGGTAGAAGAGCTGGTCCTCGCCGACCCGGGACACGGTGGCCTCGTGACCGAGCGCGGCTGACTCCTCCTCGACCTCGATGTACGGGTACGTGTCCGACCGGGAGTCCTCGTCGAGGATCAGGGCGTCGCACCGGACGTTCGACTTGGCGTGATGGGCATCGGGCTCCACCCGGACCAGCCCCCGGTACCCGGTCCGCCCGCCACCCTTAGAGACGGACTTCGAGGTGATGATCGAGGTGGTGTACGGAGCGGCGTGGATGGCCTTCCCGCCGGCGTCGGTGTGCTGGCCCTCCCCGGCGTAGGCCACCGACAGCACCTCGCCCCGAGCGCCCTTTCCGAGCAGGTAGATCGAGGGGTACTTCATCGTGACCTTGGACCCGATGTTCCCGTCGATCCACTCGACGATGGAGTCCTCGTGGGCCGCGGCACGCTTGGTCACCAGGTTGTACACGTTCGTCGACCAGTTCTGGATCGTGGTGTACCGCACCCGGGCCCCGGGCTTGGCGATGATCTCCACGACCGCGGAGTGCAGCGAGTCGGTGGTGTAGATGGGCGCCGAGCACCCCTCCACGTAATGCACGTACGAGCCGGGCTCGGCGATGATGAGCGTCCGCTCGAACTGGCCCATGTTCTCGGCGTTGATCCTGAAATAAGCCTGCAGCGGGATCTCCACGTGCACGCCCTCGGGGACGTACACGAACGAACCTCCGGACCAGACCGCGGAGTTCAGCGCGGCGAACTTGTTGTCGTTCGGGGGGATTATCGTCCCGAAGTACTCTCGGACGATGTCCTCGTGCTCGCGCAGACCGGAGTCCATGTCGGTGAACACGACGCCGATCTTGTCGAGCTCCTCCTTGATCTTGTGGTACACGACCTCGGACTCGTATTGCGCGCTCACCCCTCCCAGGAACTTCTTCTCAGCCTCGGGGATCCCCAGCTTGTCCCAGGTCCCCCGGATGTCCTGGGGCAGGTCCTCCCAGGACTTGGCCTGCTTCTCGGTGGACCGGATGAAGTAGTAGATGTCGTCGAAGTCGATGTCTGAGAGGTCCGCTCCCCACCAGGGCATCGGCCGGCCCTGGAAGTGCTTCAGGGCCTTCAGCCGGAACTTCCTCATCCACTGGGGCTCGGACTTCAGCTCCGAGATCTCGGAGACCACCGCCTCCGAGAGACCCTTCTTGGGGGTGAACACGGAGTGCTGGGGGTCCTTCCAGCCGAAGCGATACCCCTGGTCCAGCTCCTTCAGGTCGGGCTTGGTGACGGCCATGTCTCAAGTATACGGGTGGGCCCGGAGAATCTCTACCCGGCAGGTCGGATTACCCCGGGATGGCCACCCCAACCAGCCGGCCGATCAGGTAGGCCACCCCCACACCGAGGGTCGCCATGGCCACCAGCTCGAGGCCGGCGACAAGCGGGCGCTCCCCCGTGTACCGGCTCCTGAAGGCCCCCGCGGCAAGGAGGGCCACCGCCGTGACCAGGAACGACGCCGCCAGCGCCCCGAGCCCCGAGGCGAACAGGAACGGGATCACCGGGATGATCCCCCCGGCCAGGAAGGCCACGAAAACGACCGTCGCCGCACCCAGGGGCCGACCGAACTGGGCCGAGAGCCCCAGCTCCTCGCTCATCATCACCCTCAGCCAAACCCGAGGGTTCGAGGTGATCGTGTCCACCACCCGTTCCAGGAGCTCGCCCTCGAAGCCGCGCTCTCGGTAGATGTCCCGGATCTCCTCCCGCTCGACCTCGGGCTTCTCCCGCATCTCCCGAACCTCTTGGCGGAGCTCCTTGCGGTAATAGGAGCGGTAGGCCTTGGCCGAGACGTACGCCCCGACCCCCATGGAGATGGCCCCGGCAACGAGCCCGGCGAGGCCCGCGATCAGGACCACGTCTCCCGAGGCGGCCCCGGCGACCCCCGCCACCAGGGTCAGGACCGAAACCAGGCCGTCGTTCGCCCCCAGGGTGGCATCTCGGATCCACTCGCCCTCCACCCTGTGGGCCCGGGGCTCGGCCTCGACCTCGTAGTCCGGGCCGAACTCCAACCGCTGGACGTGCTCCTCGGCGTCGTGCTCGAGCTTGGCTATGTCCTTAGGGCGCACCACTCCAGTCTATTCGGGGATGCTCCCCTCATCGCTCGATCGGCGCCCCCACCAGCGAGCCGTACTCGGTCCACGACCCGTCGTAGTTCTTGGCGTGGCGGAACCCGAGCAGTTCCTCGAGAACGAACCACGTGTGGGATGACCGCTCGCCGATCCGGCAGTACGCGATCACCTTGCCGCCCGGGTCGAGGTCGCCGTACAGCTCCCGCAGCTCATCGGGGGACTTAAACGTGCCGTCCTCGTTGGCGGCCTTGGACCAGGTGACGTTGAGGGCCCCGGGGATGTGCCCGGGGATTTGAGCGGCCTCCTGTGGCAGGTGGTCGGGGGCCAGCTTCTCGCCCCTGTACTCCTCGGGCGAGCGGACGTCGACCAAGCCGGCCTCGCCGATGCTGGACAGGACCTCGTCACGAAGGGCCCGCAGCTCCCGGCGCGTCGGACGGTCCAAGGTCAGCTTGGACTCCTCGATCCGAGGCGAGTCGGTGCTCAGCTCACGTGACTCCAGCTCCCACTTCTGCCTGCCACCGTTCAGCAGCCTTACCCGGTCGAACCCCAGGTACTTGAGCAGCCAGTACGCATAGGCCGCGAACCAGTTGTTGTTCCCTCCGTAGAGCACCACGCTGGTGTCCTGACCGACGCCCGCCTTTCGCAGCAGGGCGGTGAGCCCGGCCTGGTCCACGAACTCCCGCCGGATGGGGTCGTGGAGGTCGGAGAACCAATGCCAGGCCACGGCACCGGGGATGTGTCCCTTCTCGTACGCCGTGACGTCCTCGTCCACCTCGATGATCCGCAGGTTGGGGTCCCGCAGACTCCGGGCCAGCCAGTCCGTCTCCACCAGGGCTTCGGGATTCGCGTACACGGTCATGGGATGGCTCCTCCTCTCGTGGCGCCGGCGGACCGCCGGCGGTCGCTCAGTGGATGGTGAGCTCGAGGGATCCCGGACAGCAGGTCCGGTTGGGGATCATGGCCCCGACGGTGCCGGCGCAGCGGGCTGGGATCATCTAATCCGATGTTTTCGATGGGATTTCCAGTCGGACTGTAGGCCCGCCCCGCGCGACGTGTCAAGGGCCGGTGCGCTCAGAACATGCCCAGGGCCGCCTTGGCCTCCTCGGACATCTTGTCCGGGGTCCAGGGCGGGCTCATGACCATCTCGGCATCGACCTTGTCCACGCCCTCGATGGGCTCGATCATCTGCTGGATCTGCGTCTCGATCAGCGGGCCGATCGGGCACCCCATGGTGGTCAGTGTGTAGGTCACGTGGACGGTGTCTCCTTCTACGCCCACGTCGTAGACCAGGCCGAGGTCGACGATGTTGATCCCCAGCTCCGGGTCGTGGACGTTCCGGAGCCCCTCGATGACCCGAGCCTTCAGATCCCCGTCCCCGGCCCCGTTACCGGCCTCGAGTGGGGTCGCGTGGGCTTCCCGGTCGTTCTGTTCCATGGCTTCTCCCTAGAGGATATCCTAGTGCCCGCCTTACGCCCGCCGGGAGTGTTGCATGCGGGTACTCATCGTTGACGACCACCCGGTCACCCGGGACGGCCTGCGAACAGCCTTCAGCATGGCTGAGGAGATGGACGTCGTGGGCGAGGCCTCCTCAGGCGAGGAGGCCGTCGAGGTCGTCGAGGAGGTTCGACCCGACATCGTGTTCATGGACGTCCGGATGCCGGGCATGAACGGGATCCAGGCCACACGGATGATCCGGGAGCGGCATCCGGAGACCCGGGTGATCCTGTTCACGATCGACGAGTCCCGGGCCAGCGTGGCTGAGGCGATCCAGGCCGGGGTGTCCGGCTACCTCCTCAAGGATGCGGGAGTCGCCGAGCTGGTGAACGCGGCCCGCCAGGCCATGGAGGGGAAGGCGGTCATCCATCCCAGCCTGACCCAGGCCTTCATCGAGGAGGTCCAGCTCGTCGACCGTCACCCGGAGGCCCTCCTGTCTCCGCGGGAGATCGAGATACTCCAGAAGATCGCCTACGGATCGACCACCAAAGAGGTGGCCGACCAGCTGGGAATCTCCTTCCACACGGTCAAGACGCACCTCGAGCGGATCTTCGAGAAGCTGGGAGCCAACGACAGGGCCCAGGCCGTGGCCATCGCCATCCGGCAGGGTCTGGTCGACTAGCCGGTAACAGAAATCACGCCGGCTAGCCCGGTAGCCACCAGGGGTCCCACCCGCCGGAGGCGGCGCTGGCGGCCAGGACCAGCACCAGGATCTCGGCAACCTGCTCAACCGCACCCAGCACGTCCCCCGTGAAGCCGCCGAGCTTCTTGACCGCCAGCCGCCCGACCAGGCCGGCGCCCAGTCCGGCGGCGGCGACCCCGGGGATGGCCCACAGTCCCATGG
>JBKPBL010000055.1:0-6816 GCA_046726855.1 Actinomycetota bacterium
CGGTCGCGCCGTATTCCAGGGCGAGCTGCTGTCGTGGCTCGTGGCGGCTCATGGCGATGATCGGTTCCGCGCCGAGGTGCCTCGCGGCCAGCACGGCGAGCAGGCCGACCGCCCCATCGCCGACCACGGCAACGGTCTTGCCGGGGCCGGTCTCGGCGGCGACGGCACCGAACCAGCCGGTGCCGAGCACGTCGGAGGCAGCGAGGAAGCTCGGGATCAGCTCCTCAGGCGGCCGGTCGGGGGTGGCCACGAGGGTGCCGTCGGCGAGCGGAACGCGGGCCAGTTCCGCCTGGGTTCCGATGGCGCCCATGAGCTCGCGGTGGATGCACGAGCTCTGGTAGCCGGCCTGGCAGATCTCGCAGGTGTTGTCCGAGGCCCAGAACGAGCCGATCACAAACTGACCAGTCTTGATCGTCCGGACAGCGCTGCCGACCTCCTCGACGATCCCGACGTACTCGTGGCCCATCGGGGCGGGCCCCAGGAAGGGCTCGATGCCCCGGTAGGGCCACAGGTCCGAGCCGCAGACACAAGTAGCCGACAGTCGGATGATCGCGTCGGTCGGCTCGACGAGGGTGGGGTCGTCACGCACTTCGAGGCGAACGTCGCCGGGGGCGTGGAGGACAGCTCCTCGCATAGTGGTCTCCTTCCGTGCTCGTGGACGCGTCCGGGACCCACCCAACCACCCCTAGACGGCGCGAGGGAGACCGAGCTGTTAGGGGGGTACTGGCAGTACCTCCCTGCCCGAGGCTCCGCGCTCGTACTGTGTGGCGTGAACACCAGGGACCAGATCCCCGAGTCCAGGGTCTAGGTCAATCTCGCGTGGGTCAGATCTCCGTCTTCCGGGCCTCCCCCGGCCCGACGAGCGGAGTGAAGGTGGAGGGTGCCTGACACCCCTTTCAGCTCGACCGGTCCCACGTCGGTGAAAGTCACCGGAGTTCCCTGAGCCACATCCCGGACCTCCTGGGTCACCAGAACCTCGCCGGGTCTGGCGTACTCGGCGATCCTGGCCGCCATGTTCACGGTCCGACCGAAGTAGTCGCCGTCCTGGAAGACCACCGGCCCGGCGTGGATCCCGACGTGGGCGGGTGGCAGGTCGTGGCTCGCCACGCCCTCCACCATGTCGAGAGCGGCCACCACGCCCTGGCCCGGGTCGGGGAAGTAGAACATCACGCCGTCTCCGAGCCACTTCACCGGCTCTCCTCCGTGCTTTTGCGAGGATCGCCGGACCAGATTGCCCAGCCTCGCCGCCAGGTCCGCCGCAGCCTCGTCCCCGCGCTCCTCGGTGAGACGGGTGTACCCCGTGATGTCGAGGAACGACACCGCCGGCGGACGATGCAACCGGCTGTGCAAGCCGGACCGCTCCAGGACGCCCTCGACGTAATCGACGAAGCTCTTGGTCCAGGCGTGCTCTTGCTGACCGTGGTAGACGGCCAGGAGGGCCTGCTCGATGAGCGGGGCGAGTCGCGATCCCAGGTCCGACTGGGCGTCGAGGAGGTCCCCCTCCGCCACGCCGGCCCGGAGGAGGCCCTCCATAACCTCGCTCTGGTACCAGTCCGTCTCGGTCTCGGTGATCCGGCGCAAGCCGTCCGCGCAGGACCGGAGCCACCTCTCGATGATGACCGGCCGGACCCCGGAGGAGAGCAGCAGCTCCAGCGCCGGGACGACCGATAGCTCGTCCTCCCGGACGCGGTCCTCCGGTCGCGGCGCCGCGAAACCCCGCGACTCGCGGACCACCATCAAGAGCTCCAGGGGGATGCTGGTGCGAGCGCTCAGCTCGCGGAAGGTCGTCTCGCTGACTCCCGCGAACCGATCGAACGCGCTGGCGTCCAGGAAGGAGAACGAAAGGTCTCCGCTCCGAACGGCAGCGGCCAATCCATCCAACGGAATACCGGACCGCTCGAGGCCGTTCACCCACCGAGCCCTTCGCACGTCCCTGAGCGAGAACGAGCCTCCTGGGCGCGGGCTGAGGATCCCGAGCTCCACCAGCGAGTCGATGTACTCGGGAGGGACCCCGGCCTTGCGGGCCACCTCGCGTCGGGTGAGCTCCGTCATCGCGAGCCGAACCCACTCGAGACGGAGCCCATGGGTGGGAGTCTAACCTGGCGGTGCGGTCGGACCTCGGGAGGCCGCGCAAAGTACGCTGTGCGAGCGAATAGGGGCCGCATGGAGAACGCGACGGATCGGATCGCCGCGCTGAAGGGGCTCACGTCCTTGGCCGGCCTCGACCGGGAGGACCTCGAGGACATCCTTCGGACCGGGCAGCTGGTGTCGTTCGGGGCGGAGGAACCCCTCGTGGAGCGGGGCGATCCCGGCGAGGCGATGTACATCCTCCTGTCCGGGACCGCCGAGGTGGATGTGGGAGGACGGTTCCACCGGATCGAGCCGGGGGACTTCCTCGGAGAGATGGCCATCATGGCCGGCAAGGAGCGGCTGGCCACGGTCAAGGCGGTCGGAGACGTCCAGGCCCTCCGGATCTCCGCCACGGATTTCGAGGACCTCCTGCTGCGACGACCTCACGTAGCGGTGACCATCCTCAAGACGACGGTGGAGCGTCTTCGAGAGGTACAGCAGCGCATCGACGCCTGGATCGGCGTCTGGTAGAGGACGCTAGCCTGAGTGGCACCCACGCCCGGATCCCTTCCGCGTCGAGGGAAGGGCCCACCGCCCGCCTTCGCTAGACTGGTCTCGGCTGGAGGTGAGGGTCCCAGGCAATTGTCTGCCGAGTTCTTTGCCAGCCCCGCCCCTCGGGCCTTCGGCCCTCGTAGCTCAGTGGATAGAGCACCGGTTTCCTAAACCGGGTGTCGGAGGTTCGATTCCTCCCGGGGGCACCGAACCGACCTCCGACGTGAGGTCGACCGGGTGGAGCGGTTTCTCATCGCACGTTGATGAACCAGGCTCCACGGCCGACTGGGCCGCTCGAACGTCGGCCCCCGTCTTGGCCGCGGCGAGCGCCGCAAACTCCATCCCGGGGGAGCACGGCGTAGAGGGTGCTCCGCATCACCCTCTCGGCTATTCGGGAGCCGTCCACCTGTATATCTGGCCTTCGCGCACCTCGTATTCGGCAGGAGCCCTTGGGGGTGGACTCCCGGCGAGCATCGCCATGACATTGTTCCTGCCCCTCAGGGCCTCGCCTCTTGCGGGGTTCCAGCGGACATAGGGGTGGAGCTTCATGCGCAGCGTGTCCCAGTCCCGCGTGGCGGCTGCCTCGAGCGCTTCCCGCACGACCCTATCCACCCGCGTATTCGATCATACGTCCCTCGAACGGTGCCGGTATGCGGTAACCCGTGAGAGTTCCCAGGGACGTTCCCTATTTCAGGCTGGGAACGTTGGAGCTCTCGGCGGCAACGGGAGTCGAGACCCCGTCGGCGGCTCTCTCAGCCTTCGCCGCAGGGTGGACAGGAAGGAACGAAGACCAAGCGACTGGCGATCCCCTTCTTCCACCGAGAAAGGCCACAGCGACCCTCGATCAGGGACCTCGCCGCCGAGTAAGGGGGGCTCGATCACAGTGTGGCTCATCATCCACCGGAAGACCCTGGCGTCCCTGACTCTCTCCGGGGACCTCTAGCGTCAGCGCCACATTTTTCGGGTGCATTTCCCAGCGGGGCCTGGAGCACGGGAAGGGCGTGGCCGGTGGGGGCCCGGCCTAGGCTTCGGGAACCACCACAGGCTCGGTCGACCGCGTTCCGGTCCGGCTCCCCCGAAAGGAATCGTCACATCCAGCTCGATGCCATTGGGGCCACTCGACCCCTCACGTTCGTCGGAGCGGTGCCCGGGCGATCGACGTCCGCCATAGCGAAGGCGAACCCGGGACCGACCCGCTCCATCGTGCCCGTGTACATCACCTCCCCGTCTGTGCGGACGACATCAATCCGGGCCGCACCTTGGACCGGATGAGTCAGCACGTACTGCGTCGTAGTGGCGAAGCGCTGGAGGAACACCGTCCGAGGATCCCGGCGATCCACGGGCACTCGAACTCTGGTCCGGGCGAGGTGCCATCACGCCATATCCGAGCAACACAAGGTGCTCTGAGGGGGGCCAGCCACCGTACCAAGCCCACCGATAAATTCTCTGACCGAACCGGTTTGCCGCTCGATGTCCCGGGGAAACACTCCGCCGGCAGCGAGGTGGCCCGGCCTCGACGTCGCCAAGCCGGATCAGGAGGTGCAAGGAATGAGGCTTCGGTCCCTGATCGTATCGCTTGCTCTGTTCCTTCTGGGCCCGATCACAACCGCCGGCCATCCTGCCACGGCCCAGACTCCCCTCCCCACCCGGATGGCCGCCATCGGCGACTCCATCACCACGGCGGTCAACGTGTGCTGCTGGTACGGCCCCCACCCGGGTCACTCCTGGAGCACGGGCTGGAAGACGGACGACCCGGTGGTCAGCCACTACGAGCGGATCCTGTCCGTCCAGCCGGCCATCGCCGGGAGGAACTACAACGATGCCAAGGGCGGGGCCAAGATGCGTGACGCCCCCGGGCAAGCGGCCCAGGCCGTCTCCCAGCAGGCCGAGTACGTGACGATCCTCATGGGGGCCAACGACGTGTGCACCTCCTCCCCCTCGACCATGACCCCGGTGGCCGACTTCCGGGCCAGCTTCCAGGCCGCCATGCAGGCCCTCACCACGGGGCTGCCGAACGCCAGGATATTCGTGAGCAGCATCCCCAACGTGTATCGCCTCTGGCGGATCTTCAGGTACAACCTCGCCGCTCAGACGGCCTGGTACGCGGCCCAGATCTGCCAATCAATGCTCTCCCCCTTCCGAACCGAGGAGGGTCGGCAGCGCGTGCTGAACCGGGAGAAGGCGTTCAATGACGTGCTGGCCCAGGTCTGTGCCCAGTACGCCCAATGCCGGTTCGACGGCTACGCGGTGTTCAACTATCCCTTCCAGACATCGCAGGTCAGCAAGCTGGACTTCTTCCACCCGAACAAGAGCGGACAGGCGGTGCTGGCTTCGGTGACGTGGGCCCGCTCGTGGTTCTCGTGACGATCGTGTGAGAGGGAGGAGGGCGTGATGCGCAGGGCGCTGCTCGTCGTGGTCCTGGTGGGGACGTGGCTGATCCAGACTCCCGCCGAGGCGGTGGACACAAGGACGGTCCGCTACGGCCCGTACACCATCCCGGCCGGGACGATGGACATGCCGGGGAGCATCGACAGGGTGAAGCTGGCGGTCAAGCGGCCCTGTTGGGAGTGCTTCATCACCGGCTTCAAGGCCAACCTGACCTACCCGGACGGGTCAACGGCGAACTACAACACAGGCGCCATGATCCACCACGTTGTGCTGTCGAGCCAGTGGCGCTCCGACCCGACCTGCAACGGGACGGTGTGGGGGTTGGCCGGGGAACGGTTCTTCGCCTCGGGGAACGAGCGGACCCCGCTAGAGCTCCCCGCCGGGTACGGCTACCGGGTGCGGTGGTACGACAGCTGGAACATGCTTCTCGAGCTGGAGAACATGGAGCCGATGGAGCAGACCGTGAACGTGGACATCACCTACTCCGTGGCGGGCACGTCCTCCTCGCTCAAGCCGGTGAAGCCGGTGTGGCTGGACATCGATAACTGCAATAACTCTGAGTACCAGATCCCGGCCGGGCCCGACGTGGAGACGTGGGACTGGAACGTCAATGTGGAGGGCCACCTCGTATCCATCGCCGGGCACCTCCACGACCACGGGGTCCAGATCACGGCACGGAACGAGACCACCGGCCAGGACATGTGCACGTCCGTGGCCGGCTACGGGAACGTCATGGAGTACATGGGGCACCTCTCGTCGATGAGCACCTGCAAGGGGACTCCCCTGGCCGTCCTCGATGCGGGGAACCTCGTCCGGATCTACAGTGAGTACAACAGCCCGGTGCCGAGAGACGACGTCATGGGGATCATGCTCGGTTACATCCACAAGATCCCGGTCGGCTAGGTCGGCAGGGCCAAGCTTCGTAGACAACCAGGGGGGCCAAAAGTGCCGCACCGCTGCGCAAAATGGCACTGGTCTCCTCAAACCGGGTGGCGGAGAGGTTCGATTCCTCCCGGGGGCACGGGGAGAAATCGGGGAGTCGTCTCGGCTCTCCGATCTCCCCTCATTACTTTACGTGCGTCACTTCGCCACTTCGAATCGGAAGTGGGTGGCGCCCGGTGTCTCGATCGAGCTTGTTCTCCTCAATTCGATCCCCTCAGGATCGAGATCCTCGAAGAGCCGGACACCGTTGCCGAGGAGTATGGGGATGAGGTGGATCTGCATCTCGTCCAGTAATCCGGCCCTCAAGTACTCCCTGATGATGTTTGCTCCGCCCCAGATTCCCACGTTCTTGTCTCCGGCGGCGGCACGGGCCAGCTCGAGTGCGGCCTCGATCCCATCCGTCACGAAGGTGTAGGTCGTCCCGCCCTGCATGGGCAGGGGCTCTCGCTCTTCGTGAGTCACGATGAACACCGGCATCCCGAACGGCGGAGGGTCGCCCCAGGGCTCGAACCCGACGTCGAACATCCGCTTCCCGATCAGGACCGCCCCGGTCGAGGCATACATCTCCTCCACGATCGCGTCGTCGGTCTCGGTCTTCGCGTCGAACTTCCAGTCGTGAAGGCGATCCCCATCGTCCCCCATCCCATTCCCGACGCGCACGTTCGGTCCGGTGACGAACCCGTCAAGCGACATCGAGATTTCGGACGTGACCTTGCCCATCGCAGCCCCCCTGATCGCATCGGTCTTTGAAGAGTTAGACGGCTCCAGGGTACAGAACTCATCGCCCGTCACTTCTCCGCTCACCTCGCCGAAGAGGACACGGGCTCCCAGTGTGCCGGTGGCGGAGCGGGCGGAACCTTCAGA
>JBKPBL010000056.1:0-7196 GCA_046726855.1 Actinomycetota bacterium
AGCCCCTCGGTCACCTCGCGAAGGAGGTCGCCGTAACCCGGACCGCGGTGGTACACGAGGGGGCTCCCCTGGGCCAGGAGCACCGTTGGAGGGACGGGAGTGGGGCCCGGAGTCATCAGGATCTCGGGACGTTCCATGGAGCGTCTTCCTCCCTGAACAGCTTCGCGGCAGACTACCACGCGCCTAGTGGACTCCCTTCGCCTTCTCCCGAGCCTCGGCCGCGCTGGGGCAGTCGTGGAGGTCAAGTGGGTCGGGCCGGAGGGCCTGGGGCGTCACGGCCCCCGAGGCCGTCGAGAAGCTGCTGGACCGCGAGGTGGGGTGGGTCGAACCGCGTGACTCAGAGCAAACCTGACAGCGTGTCGAAGAGGCGATCGATGTCCTGCTCGGTGTTGAAGAAGTGGGGCGAGACCCGGATGCCGTCCCCTCGGTGGTCCACGCAGACGTCCCGTTCGTACAGAGCCTCCGCGATCTTCTCGGCCTGGTCGCCCACCCTGACGTTGACCACGCCGCCCCGCATGCTGGGCTCTCTCGGTGTCCGGACCTGGAGGCCGGCGGCCTCGGCCCGGTCCATGACGTGTCCCGTCAGCTCACCCTGACGGGTCCGGATCCGCTCGGGGGTGACCTCACGGATGATCTCCAGCCCGCCCTGGGCGATGAAGGCGGTCGGCGCCGGGTGGGTCCCCGTCTCGAAACGCCGGGCGGTCGGATGCCAGTCGAGCTCGTCGATCCGAAAGGCGAATGGCTCCCGCTGACCCCACCAGCCGGCGATCGTGGGCTCCAGAGCAGGGAGCAGGTCCTTCCGGGCGTAGAGGAACGTGAGACCGGGGCCGCCGCACAGCCACTTGAGCACTCCGGTGGTGTGGAAGTCGCATCCAACCTCGTGGACGTCGATGGGAACGATCCCCGCGCCGTGGAAGTCGTCGATGACGCTCCAGGCGCCGGCCTCTTTCGCCAGCCGGCAGATCTCTCGCACGTCGAGCAGCGCGCTAGAACGGTACAGCACCCGGTTGATCAGGACGACGGCGGTCCGCTCGTCGATAGCCTCCTCGAAGGACTCCAGCGGCACCGTGACGCCGTCCGGACTCGGCAGGAACACCACCTCCGCCCCCCGGCGCCGCTGGGCCAGCGACACGTGGCCGTCGGTCGGAAAATCCAGCTCGGTCAGGACTATGCGGTTCCGCTCCCCCGACAGATCCAGGCAGGACAGCACGGATGACAGCGCCATGGTCACGTTGGTGGTGATGGCCAGCTCCTCGTAGTCCGCCCCGATCAGTCCCGAGTAAAGCCGCTTCACCTCCCGGATGCGGGGGAAGAATCGCTCGAACCAGACGGGCTCGGGGGCGCCCATCGTCTCCCAGGCCTCCACGAACTCCTGGAGGTACCGCTTGGAGCGCTCCGAGACGGGCCCCAGCGACGCGCTTATCAGATACGACTTCCGAAGGACCACCGGGAACTCGTCCCGGTAGGACTCGAGGTCCCTCACAGGTAGCTCCGTAGCTCCCACAGCTCGGGGAAGAACCGCTTCTGGAGCGTCGTCCGGAGATACGGAGCGCCGCTCGAACCGCCGGTCCCCCGCTTCGTGCCGATCTGTCGCTCCACCATCAGGATGTGCCGCTGTCGCCAAAGCGAGAACAACTCGTCGTGCTTGAGGAGGTCCTCCGAGAGGTACCAGAGCTCGGCGAACGCCTCCCGATCCTGGGCCATCTTCCGGAGGCTGGCGTGCCTGGCGTCGGGATCGTCGCTGGGCATCGACAGGCCGTTGGCCTCGAGCACCGAGCAGAAGGCATCCCACAGCGTGGGCTCGGCGAGACGGCGCTCCAGCCGTTCAACGTCTTCAGCCGCCTCGGCCATCTTCATGAACCCCCGCTCCTTCAACCCGCCCAGGAACTCGATCTCCCGGAACTGCACCGACTGGAACCCGCTGGCCGGCTCCAGGTTGGACCGGAACTCCAGGAAGTCCTGCGGCGACATCGTCTCGATGACCTCGATCTGCTCGATCAGGAGCCGCTCGATAGCGTGGACCCGAGAGAGGAGATGGCGTGCGCGGGGGACGTCCCCGGCGAACATCAGGTTCCGAACGGCCTCGAGCTCGAAGACCATCTCCCGGAACCACAGCTCGAAGGCCTGGTGAAGGATGATGAACAGGGTCTCGTCGTGCGCCGGCGGATCGCCGCTGGGACGCTGGAGCGAAAGCAGCTCGGGGAGCCGGAGGTAGCTGCCGTAGGAGAGCTGCCCCTCCTCGTCCGAGACCTCCCCCATCCGCCTCGTCGAGCGGGAGCCCTCGGCCATCACGCCGAATCCTACCCCCCGTCGGGTGAGCCGGACCCCAGCAGGAGCCGCCGGTGCTCCTCGGGCCAGGGCCGGGGGCGGCCCTCCTCGTCGATCAGGACCGCCACCACCGTCCCGTCGGCGCAGGCCTCGCCGTCCTTGCGGATGGAGAACACGTAGGTCACCGAGGTCTGGCCCACGTCGCTCACCTCGATGCGGACGTCGACCGGGTCCCAGAACCGCAGGGGCCGGTGGTAGTCCAGCGACACGTGGGCTCGAGGGAGCCATCCGTACACCTCGCGAACGATCCCCAGTTGGTCGAGGAGGGCCGCCTCGGCCTCCTCCATCAGCCGGAGCGGCGCGGTGTTGTGATACTTGGACGAAGCGTCGGTGTCGTACCACTGGATGCGCCGCTGGATGTTGATCGAGGGGGGCGGCATGGCCCACATCGTACGCGAGCGGTACGCTCGCCCGGATGCGGATAGGGATCGGGTTGCCGAGCGGCATCCCCGGCACCGCCGGAACGGCCATCGTCGAGTGGGCCCGCCTGGCCGAGGCGGGCCCGTTCACCAGTGTGGGGGTCATCGACCGGGTCGCCTACGACAGCCACGACCCGATGGCCGCCCTGGCCGCCGCGGCGGCGGTGACCGAACGGGTCCGGCTGGCGACCATGGCCGTGGTTGGACCGCTACGGAACACGTCCATTCTGGCCAAGGAGGCGGCCACTCTCGACGCCCTGTCGGGCGGCCGGCTGACCCTGGGCCTGGTGGTGGGTGCCCGGGCCGAGGACTACGAGGCCGCGGGGATCGACCACCGGGACCGGGGGACCCGCTTCGCCGAGCAGCTTGCCGACCTGCGGGACCACTGGGAGCAGGGGCCGGGCCCCAAGCCCGCCACTCCCGGAGGACCCGAGCTCCTGGTGGGAGGGACCAGCGACGTGGCGTTCGGCCGGGTGGCCCGTTACGCGGACGGCTACGTGCACGCCGGCGGGCCGCCCCGGGCCTTCATCCGGGCCGCGGACCGGGCCCGGGCTGCGTGGGCGGATGCTGGAAGGCCGGGCGCGCCGGCCCTGTGGGGACAGTCGTACTTCGCCCTCGGCGAGGACGCCCGACAGCCGGGCCTGGCCTACATGCGGGACTACTACGCCTTCACCGGCCCGTTCGCCGAGAAGATCGCCGAGGGCCTGCTGACCGCCCCGCAGCAGATCGCCGCCCAGGTCCGCGGCTACGCCGAAGCCGGCTGCGACGAGCTGGTCCTGCTCCCGGCGGTGGCCGACCGGGAGCAGGTGGACCGGCTGGCCCAGGTGGTGGATTCGCTGTGAGGGACGCGTGATGAGGCGGGTGGCAGTGATCGGGGCCGGGCCGGCCGGCCTGTACTCCGCCCTCCTCCTGAAGAAGTTCCGCCCCAGGCTCGACGTCGAGGTGATCGAGCGGAACCCGGCGGGGGCCACGTACGGGTGGGGCGTGGTGTTCTCCGACCGGACGTTGACCGAGTTCCGAGAGGCCGACCAGCCCACATTCGACGCCATAACTGGCCAGTTCGTGGCCTGGGACGCCATCGACATCCATTACCGGGACGAGCTGGTCCGCTCGGGCGGCCATGTGTTCGCCGGCATCGCCCGGGTGGAGCTGCTGGGGATCCTCCAGCGGCGATGCGAGGAGCTCGGGGTCCGGCTCCGGTTCGAGGACGAGGTGACGGATCCCGAAGCCCTCGGCGACCGCGACCTGGTCGTCGCCGCCGACGGGGTGAACAGCGTCACCCGCGAGGCCCGGGCCAAGGTCTTCCGGCCCCGCCTGGACGCCGGGGCCTCGCGGTACATCTGGTTCGGCACCGACCGGATCCTGGACTCCTTCACCTTCGTGTTCCGCCAGAACGACCACGGACTGTTCCAGGCCCACGCCTACCCTTTCGACGGCACCACGGCCACGTGGATCGTCGAGACCGACGAGGACACCTGGCGGCGAGCCGGCCTGCACGAGGCGACCGAGGAGGAGAGCATCGCCTACTGCGAGGGCCTGTTCTCCGAGGAGCTCCGGGGGCGGCGGCTCATGTCTAACCGCTCCCAGTGGATCAGCTTCGTCACGGTGCGGAACCGCACCTGGCGGTCGGGCAACGTGGTCCTGCTCGGCGATGCCGCCCACACCGCTCACTTCTCGATCGGTTCGGGAACCAAGCTGGCCATGGAGGACGCCATCTCCCTGGCCCGAGCGCTGGACCGCCACGGTGACGACGCGGAGACCGCCGTCGGCGACTACGAGCTGGAGCGCCGGCCCATCGTGGAGCGTTTCCAGGAGGCCGCGGAGGAGAGCCGGACGTACTTCGAGCACACCCGTCGATACCTCCATCTGGAGCCGATGGAGTTCGCCTTCCACCTCCTGACCCGGAGCGGCCGGATCGACTACGCCAACCTTCGCCTCCGGGACCCCCGGTACGTGGACGAGGTGGACCGGGCCTACGCCGCCCGAGTCATGCCCGAGGCGGCCCCGGCGGTGGCCCCCCCACCGCTGTTCACCCCGATGGAGCTGAGCGGGCAGAGGCTTCCCAACCGGCTGGTGAGGTTCGCGGCGCTGGAGCCCTCGGCCCGGGACGGGGACCTCGCGGAGAATCAGACCCGGTCGGTGGCCATGGCGGCCGGCTCGATGGCCGGGATGGTCCTGACGGACATCGTCAGCGTCTCCGCTCGGGGACGAATCACGCCGGGGGACGCCGGGCTGTACACCGACGACCACACCCGCCTGTGGCGAGATGCGTTGGAGGCCGCACGAGCCCGGGAGGGGGTTCTGGTGGCGGTGCAGATCGGGCACGCCGGACGCCGCGGGGCCGCCCGGCCTCGGCACCGGGGGATGGACCGCCCGCTCCGGCAGGGGGGATGGCCGCTCCTGGCCCCCTCGCCCAATCCCTTGACCACCAGGACCCCGATCCCCGAGGAGATGCTCCAGGCGGACATGGACCGGGTCCGAGAGGAGTTCGTGTCCGCGGCCGCTCGCGCGGCCGAGGCCGGCTTCGATCTCCTAGTGGTCCACATGGGCCGCGGATACCTGCTCCATACGTTCCTTTCACCTCTGTCCAACACTCGCGAGGACGGCTACGGGGGCTCGGTCGAGGCCAGGCTTCGCTACCCCCTGGAGATATTCGAGGCGGTTCGGGCGGCGTGGCCCCAGGATCGGCCGATGGGAGCGGTGATCCCGGCCACGGACTGGGCCCGGGGCGGCTGGGGCGTTGAGGACGCCGTGGCCCTTTCCCGAGCCCTGCGGGAACGCGGCTGCGCCCTGATCGAGCCGGTGGCAGGCGGGTTGGTCCCTCACGAACGCCCCCGGTACGGCCGGGCCTTTCTGGCCGAGTACAGCGACCGGGTCCGCAACGAGGCCCGGGTGGCCACCATGACCGGGGGATACATCACCACCACCGACCTGGCGAACACCCTGCTGGCGGGGGGCCGGGCCGACCTCTGCCTGCTTACTCCGCCATAACCCTTGCCGGTAATCCCGGCGCTCCCTATGCTGGCCGGGACCGCTACGGAAAGGGAGGGAGCCGGCATGTCGGACCAGACGCCCCCGGAGGAGAAGCCCGGCGGCTACGGCCGGAGCTGGGTCAGGTACCTGATCATCTATCTGATCGTCGCCGCGGTTCTGTACTTCCTGATCTGGCTGCTGTTCCTGCGCGACGGCGGCCTGTACGGCTAGGCCCCATCGTAACCAGACGCTGCGACTGGGTCCCCGAAGAGGATCCCCTCTACCTCGCCTACCACGACGAGGAGTGGGGCGTCCCCTCCCACGACGACAACCACCTCTTCGAGCTGCTGGTGCTGGAGGGCGCCCAGGCCGGCCTCTCCTGGTCCACGATCCTTCGGAAGCGTGAGGGTTACCGCCGGGCCTTCGCCCGGTTCGATCCGCGGAAGGTGGCTCGGTTCGACCGGCGGCGCGTCGGGCGCCTGCTCCAGGACACCGGCATCGTCAGGAACCGGGCCAAGATCGAGTCGGCCGTGGGCAACGGTCGGGCCACTCTGGACGTGCGCGAGGAGTTCGGCTCGCTGGACGCGTACCTGTGGGGCTTCGTGGGCGGGGAGCCGATCCTGAACCGGTGGCGGCGCCTGGCCGACATCCCCTCGGAGACAGAAGAGTCCCGAAACATGAGCAAGGACCTAAAGCGGCGAGGGTTCCGGTTCGTGGGACCGACGGTGTGCTACGCGTTCATGCAGGGGGCAGGGCTCGTCAACGACCACGTGGTCTCATGCTTCCGGTACCGAGAGCTGACGTGACTCACCGATCGCCCGTATGCCGGTAGTACTCGAACGCCGACATCGGATGGTCGTAGTCGACCCGCCACTCCCCGTCCTCGACGGGTGCCTTTCCCAGGGCCTGGGCCATGGCCTTCACGTGAGCGGCCACCGAGCCGCAGCAGGAGCCGATGTACTCGATGCCCAGGGCCCGGGCCTTGGCGGCGAACGCTCCCAAGGCCTGCCGGGGCAGCTGGAGCGGGTCCAGGGCGAATGGGAACGAGGCGTCCGCGGTGAAGTCGGGCTGCTCGTCGCCGACCCGGAAGGCTACCGGCTGGGCCGCGACGAAACCGCTAACGACCGACCGCATCTCGGCGGCGATGGGCAACGTCCGTTCCGGGTCACGGAGGCAGTTCACCCCGACGACGTCGGCGCCGGCGTCGCGAAGGCGCCGAGCGTTCTCCCCTGGTGACTCTCCCTCGTACGAGCGGGGGTCCTTCTCGTACGACATCGTGATCATCACCGGCAGCCCGGTGGCCCCGGCCCGCTCCAGGGCGATCAGCGCCTCCCCCACCCAGCTGAAGGTCTCCCCGATGACCAGGTCGATCCCCTCGTCGGTCATCACCTCGAGCTGGCGGTCGAACATCTCCCGCACTCGGTCGGCCGACGACGCGTCCGCGGGGTCGTACACCCAGGTCAGGCTGAGGTCTGT